>CAZZZI010000005.1:0-33732 GCA_964658415.1 uncultured Sphingomonas sp.
CGAGCGGCGAGACGATCTTCAGGATGCGGTTCGCCTGGATGAAATCGGCGGCGGAAACACCATTGTCCATGGGGGCCTCAACAGGTCTCGAAACCAGGAACGGCACCACCGGAAACCGATTGATGCTTGAAAATCCATAGCAAGTTCGTCAGCAAGAGTTAGTGGAGGGGTCTTCGGGGTCAACCCCTAAAACGCCTGATGCGCTTCCGAGGACGAGTTTCCAGGTAGCCCAGATTTCGAAAAACGCCGCTCCATTCGACAGCATCTCGATGAAAGCCGGTTTTCTGACGCTTACACTCTGGTGAAATCCAAGGCAGCGTTCAGTAGGCTGGCATGAAATTCGACTTCTCTCCCGAATATCGGAAACCTTAAACAAAGATAACAATTTTGCGACCGATGGACGGTCGGTGGCCTCGAACGAGACAATTGAGACAATCGAGTTGCCGGGGACAACACGAATACCCACGACCTCGCCTGCGAGGAAGGATGCAAGCCGGCTGGTCCCGTTGGTGCGGAATCAGATTTCGACGGTCGGTCGATCCCGAACCTGATTTTCCTGGATCATGCCAAGGTCGTCGACGGCCGCCCGGATCTCCTCTCCGATGCTTGGCGACGCCGGCTATCTGGCCTGCTGCGCCGTTGACCTGGGTGCTTTCCGTTTCGTGTGATCGCGGAACAACGGCGATGCCGTCGTCAAAGTCTGGCAAATGAGGGCGAGAGTTGGCCTCAGGGTTCCAGCGCGGACAGAGCAAGTATCTTCGAGCTCTCCAGGAGTGGCGGCAGAAGCTGGAAGACCTCGGCGACATGCCTGGACGCGACATGAGCATCCAGCGCAGCCTGGCTTTCCCACTCCTCGATGAAGACAAAGCGCCGCGGATTTTCGCGGTCCCTGTGCAGGTTGTAACGCGTCGCTCCCGCCTCGCCTCTGCTCGGCGTCACCAGCGTCTTCAGCAGGCGTTCGACCTCGGCCTCGTGGCCAGGCTTGGCGTTGAAAATGGCGACGCCCGGTATGGCCTCTGTCATCGGATATTCCTTCATGTTTCATGTTTTATGGGAAGTTGGCGGCCCGTTTTTTGCCGGGCCGCCCGAGCACGGCTTAGAAGTTGAAGCTGGCGATGTTGTCCTTGGTGAACACCTTCGGCGCGCCGAGCAGGATCTCGCTCTTGTTGGCGATCTGGAGATCGCCGAGCTTGCCGGCCTTGAAGGTCTTGTCGCCGGGCTTCAAGGTACCGTCAGCCAGCGCGCGCAGCGCGGAAACCGCTGCATAACCCATGTCTTCCGTGCTCCACAGCACTGCCGACTTGACGCAGCCGCTCGTGATGTACGGCTTCATGGCGTTCGGCAGGGCGAGGCCGACGACGGAGACCTTGCCGCACAGTTTGTTCTGCTGCACGGCTTCGGAAGCGGCGGGGGTTGCCACGCTGGTCATGCCGACGATGCCCTTCAGTTCGTCGCCATACTTGTTGATCAGCGTCTGGGCCTGGTTGAACGAGAGGATGTTGTCTTCCTGGGCCTCGACTGTCTCAAGGAACTTGATCTTCGGATGGCACTTGGCGGCGTAGGCCGACATCTCGCTGATCCAGCGCGCCTGGTTCGGGGTGGTGAAGGTCGACGTGACGATGGCGAAGTGGCCGTCCTCGCCGATCTGCTGCGCCAGTTGGTCGATCAGCGTCTTGGCGACGCCGTTGGCCGTTGCCGGATTGACGAACCACTGGCGTGCATCGTGTTCGGCATCGGCGTCGTAGGTTACGACATTGATGCCCGCAGCCAAGGCCTTCTTGAGGACAGGCGCAACCGCGACAGGGTCGTTGGCAGACAGCATGATGCCGTCGACGCCGCTGGTGATGTAGTTGTCGATGAAGGTGATCTGCTCGTCGATATTGGCCTTGGTCGGGCCGTCTGTCGTCACGGTAACATTGCCGATTTCCTTGGCGGCCGCCTGCGCGCCGGCAGCGCTGGACATGAAGTAGCCGATGCCGACAAGCTTCGGCACGTCGACGATCTTCAACGGCTTGCCCTTGCGATCAGGCGCGCCGGTGGGGGTGGCGCCGTCATATTGGCCGGGATCGACGGATGCCGCAGTGGCGTCGCAGGCGAGCGGATTGGTCGGCGCGCCGTCCCCGCCCGTCCAGTCCGACTGCTGCGCATGGACTGCCAGCGGCAGCAGACTGGTGAGGCAGAACACGCTTGCCTGAAGTGTGGTAATAATCGATCGCATAAAAACTCCTCCTGTTTCAGATCGCTTGTAGCCCCTTGCGGGGTCGTACCCTTGGATTTCAGTCGCTCGAGAAGCGGCTGACAAAATTCGAGACGAGAACCGCCACGATGAGCACGGCGCCGATCACCACGATCGTGCCGTCGCCCTTGACGCCGGACAGCGAGAGGCCGTTCTTGAGGACCTGGATCAGCACAAGTCCAAGCAGCGACCCTATGATCGATCCGCGCCCGCCGAAGATGGAGGTGCCTCCCAGCACCACGGCAGTGATCGCATCCAGTTCCAGTCCGGTGCCCATGTCGGAACGCGTCGTCGAGACGCGGCTGACGAAGACGATGGCGGCGATGCTGGATAGCAGGCCGGACCCGGCATAGATCCACAGCTTGATCCGGGCGACATCGACGCCGGAGTAGCGGGCCGCAGCCTCGTTGTTGCCGATCGCATAGATCTTTCGGCCGACCGCCGTGAAGCGCAGGACGAAAATGCCGATGGCGGCGCTGATGGCCAGAAGCCACAGCTGGGTGGGAACCCCGAGCAGGTAGCCTTGGCCGAGGCTCAAAAACCAATCCGGATAGCCGCGCACGGACTGCGCCTGGCTGATGCCCTCGGCAAGGCCGCGGTACAGTGCGAGGGTCGCCAGGGTGGCAATCAGCGGCGGCACCCGGAACCGGGTAATGACGACGCCGTTCGCGACGCCGCCGGCAACGCCGACGAGGATGGACAGGAAGGCCGCCAGCGGCAGCGGCACGCCGGCCTTCCAGAAGACGCCCACCAGGATGGCGGAAAGGCCGACGGTCGAGCCCACGGACAGATCGATGCCGCCGGTGACGATGACGAAGGTCATCGCAACCACGATCAACCCGACTTCCGTCATCAAACGACCCTGGTTCAAGAGGTTTGCAGCTGTCAGGAAGCGGTCGTTGTAAAAGGCGAGCGTCGCCATGACGCACACCAGGATGATGAAAAGGATCGTCTCGTGACGATAGAGAAAGCGAAAATTCATGGTCTTCTCCATCACCGCGAACCCTGGCGGCGGGCCACGTCAGCCAGAACGGTGGCGAGGATCAGCGTCCCCTGCACCGCACGCAACCAGTAGGCCGAGACATTCAGGAAGATCAGCGACGAGCCGATCGTGGCAAACAGGATCGCCGCCAGCGTCGCCCCGGTCACGGTACCGACGCCGCCGAGGATGGAAACCCCGCCGACGACGGCGGCCGATATGATCACCAGTTCGAGGCCGTTCGGCACGGTCGACTGGATGACCTGCAGCTGCGTTGCGAACAGAATGGCTGCAATGCCCGCGAAGAGGCCGTGGATGGCGAAGACCTTGACCGTTATCGCACGATGGGAGATCCCCACGGCTTCTGCGGCATCGGGGTTGCCGCCCACGGCATAGATCGACCTGCCGAAAGCGGTGGTCCGCATGACGAAGGCGGCGGCCAGCGTCAGCAAAACCATGAACACGATCGGCGACGGGACGCCCATCAGCTTGAACTGCGCCAGCTGGAAGCCCGGCGGCAGGCCGGAGATCCAGGCGCCGCCCGTGACAGTAATCAGCAGGCCGCGCAGAATGGAGAGCATGGCCAGCGTTGCGATGATCGAAGGAACACGCAGATAGGCGATGAGCACGCCGAGCGCGGTATTGATGAGGCATCCGACCAGGATCGGCGCCAGCCACGCGAACCAGACGGGATAGCCGTGTGTGACCAGCAGGCCGGAAATCGTCGCCAACACGCCGATCAGCGCGCCGATCGATACGTCGATATGGCCCGAAATGATCACCAGCGACATGCCGATGGCCGCGACGGCGATGTAGGCATTCCCGACGAAGATCGTCGAGAGGTTGTTGGGCGACATGAAGCGCGGGTTATAGAGGCCGACCAAGGCCAGCAGCGCGACGATGGCAGCGGCCAGCAGCACTTCCTGGCTGAAAATCCGACCGGGTGAAAAACGCGTCATGCGGCATGTCCCATCATCATTGCTGCACCGATCGTTTCGGGGGTTGCCTCGGCGCGATCGATGATCGCCACCATGCGGTGGTCGTTCATCACGACGATCCTGTCGCTCATGCCGAGCACTTCCGGCAGTTCGCTTGAAATCATGACGATCGCCATGCCCTCGCGGGCCAACTGCACCATGAGCTTGTGTATTTCGGATTTTGCACCAACGTCGACGCCGCGCGTCGGTTCGTCGAGAATGAGGACCTTCGGCTTGCTCGCCAGCCACTTGGCGATGACGACCTTCTGCTGGTTGCCGCCCGAGAGTTCTCCGACGATCTGCGATGGCCCCCGCGTCCGCACGGCAAATCTCTTGATCGCGTCGCCCGCCAGCGACTGCTCCTTGGCCGTATCGACGACCCAGCCATTGGTCAGCTTGTCGATCACGGTGATCGCAATATTGTCGCGGATCGTCTGCTTCTTCACCAGACCGTGCTGGGCGCGGTCCTCGGGCACGTAGGCGATGCCGTTGTCGATCGCCTGGCTGACATCGCCGACAGTCACCGTCTGCCCGTTGATCCTGATGACGCCGGAAGAGGCCGGCGAGATACCGAAGACGGTTTCGGCAAGCTCCGTGCGACCGGAGCCGACCAGCCCGGCAACACCGACGATCTCCCCGGCCCGCACGCTGAAGCTGACATTCTCGACACGCCCCGTGCAGGACAAGCCTTCAAGCTCCAGAACCGGATCGCCGAGAGGCACCGTCTCTTTGGGAAACAGCTGGCTGATCTCGCGACCGACCATCGCCGAGACCAGCGTCGCTTCCGTCACGTCCGAGATCGGCTGGGATGCCACCGTCTTGCCGTCGCGCAACACCGTCACCCGGTCCGATATTCGAAACACCTCGTCCATGCGGTGGCTGACATAGACGATCCCCACCCCCTCCTTCTGCAGCGCGCGCACCACGTCCAGCAGCCGCACGACATCGGCTTCGGCGAGCGCTGCGGTCGGCTCGTCCATGACGAGCACGCGGGCATTGCGCGACAGCGCGCGGGCAATCTCGACGCGCTGCCGGTTGGCAACCGACAGGGTTTCGACCCGGGCGTCGATGTCGAGTTCCGGGCAGTCGAGTCTTACAAGCAGCGCCCTTGCCCGGTCACGCATGGCGCGCCGATCCAGCAATCCCAGTGCCGTCTTCGGCGCGTGACCGAGGAAGATGTTTTCCGCCACCGTCAGCGCGGGAAACAAAAGGAGTTCCTGATGCACGACGGATATACCGGCCAGCTGGGCCGCGCGCGGTTGTCCGAAGCGCGTGATCTCGCCGTCCAGCAGCACGTCGCCGGCACTTGGCTGATGGGCCCCGGACATGATGCGGATCATCGTCGATTTTCCGGCTCCGTTCTCGCCCATGAGGGCATGGACCTCACCGGCGCGGACATCGAAATCGACGCCCTTCAGCACCGAGACCGGCCCGAACGACTTCTCGATTCCGCGCAAGGCGAGAATTGGTGGACCCGCTGCACCAGTGTCCGTTTTGGATTGCATTTCATTGTTTCCCCTCGATGTGGTGTCCGGCAAGACCGCGTGGAGTTTCAGACGCCATAGAAGCGCGCCGCGTTCTTCTCGAAGATGGTCTCAAGCTCGGCCGGGCCGAAATGCGCTTGCAGCAGCGTCCGCGCCAGATTGCAGACCTCGGCATGGCTTGCCGCCAGAAGGCAGACCGGCCAATCGCTGCCGAACATCAGCCTATCCGGGCCGAAGCTCTTCGCGACGTGGTCGATATAGGGCTGGAAATCGGCAGGCGCCCAGTCGGACGAGGCTTCCGTCACCATGCCGGAGATCTTGCAGGAGACATTCGGGAAAGCCGCGATCTCGCTGATATGCGACTTCCACGGCTCGATGACGGAAGCGGCAATTTCCGGCTTCGAGATATGATCGACCACGGCTTTGAGATCGGGAACCAGGCGCAGCGCTTCCGCGACATGCGGCAGGTGGCGGGTGAAGGTCAGGATGTCGAACGGCACGCCGGCCGCCTCGACTGCCTTCAGGCTCCTCAGCACCCGAGGGCGCAGGATGAAGGCGTCGTCATCCAGCCCCTGCAGCATCGGCCTGATGCCGACAAACAGCGGATTGCGCCGATAGTGCGCCAGGCGACTTTCGAAGCCATGCGAATCCATGTCCAGCCAACCGACGACACCGGCGATGAAATCCGTCCTCGCCGCGAGGTCCAGGAGGAAATCCGTTTCCGCTTCCGTCTCGGCCGCCTGCACCACGATGGTTCTCGTGATGCAGGCGCGCTTCATTTCCCGGCGCAGATCGTCCGGCATGAAATCGCGGTAGATGACCCCGAGATCGGGCGTCATCCAACCGTAATCGCCCCGTTCGATCTTCCAGAAATGCTGATGGCTGTCGAGCATGTTTCCCTCCCCTCCCCCTCAGCCTTGCGTTAGGCGCGCACGACGCCCTTCTTGAGGATGATGTTGCCGTAAAGCCGGCGTTCGCCGGAGGAGATCACGGCGAAAGCCGACTTGGTGCGATCGTAGAAATCGAAACGGTCGATGACGGCCAGTTCCAGTTTGCGGTCTTCCCGTGCGGCGATCACGGCCTCGAATTCGGAATACATCGCAGGTCGCTCGCCCGGTGCATCCATGACGCCGGCCGGCTGGTCGACGAAATCGTCGAGAGGGAACAGCGACAGGACGGCATCGAGCACGGCCGGTGCCGTCTGGCCGGGAATCTGGATCAGGCGGTTGGTGACGGTGGCTGCCGGGAAGTTGCAGTCGACGATGGCGATCTCGTCGCCATGGCCCATGTCGGCAAGGATTTGCAGCAGTGGGCCGGTAAGGAGGGGATTGAGTGTCTTCAGCATTGGGATACTCGCTTTCGCATTTAAAATGACGTTTGGGCCGACCGCAGAGGTCAGCCAATGAGACCTTCGGCTTCGAGCGCCTTCCAGAGTTCGTCCGGGATGGATTGCTCGAACCATTCGACGTTGGTGGTGACCTGAGCCGCCGTCTTCGCGCCGATCACGACGCAGGTGGTGGCCGGATGGCGCATCGGGAACTGGAGCGCCGCGGCAGGCAGCGGGACGCCATGGCGGGTGCAGATCTCCCTGAGGCGGTCTGCGCGCGCGATGACGTCTTCCGGCGCGTCGGCGTAGTTGAACTTGCGGCGTCCTGTTGTGGTGGAGGCGAGAATGCCGGAATTGAAAACGCCGGCGATCACCAGCGCCATGCCGCGCTTCTGCGCCAGCGGCAGGAATTCGCGGGCGGCATCCTGGTCGAGGAGCGTATAGCGGCCGGCCAGCATCGAGCAGTCGAGATCTGCCTCGTCGAGCGCATCGCGGATCACCTGCCACTCGTTGACCCCCAGGCCGAAGCCCTTGATGTCACCCGCAGCGCGCAGCTCGGTCAGCGCCTTGAAGCCGCCGCCTTTTGTCAGAGCACCCCAATGAGTGTCGTGAAGGCCCGCATGGGTGATTTCGCCGATGTCATGGACGTAGAGAATATCGGGCCTGGTGAAGCCGAGGCGCTGTTGGCTGTCGTCGAAGCTGCGCATGACGCCGTCATAGCTGTAGTCGAAGACCTCGCGGAACGGCAGGCCATTGTACCAGCCCGGATCGAGCGGGTTCTTCGGCGGCTCCGGCGGCAGCTCGCGACCGGCACGCTGCGTCGTCATCAGCCGGCCAACTTTGGTGCTGAGCGCCAAGCTGCGCGCGCTCTCCATCTTTTCGCGCAGCACTTGGCCGACGAGATGCTCCGAACGGCCGTTGCCATACATGGGTGCCGTATCGAAGTAGCGGATGCCAGCATCCCAGGCGGCATCAAGCATGGCAATTGCGTCGGCGGTTGCAACGGGGGCATAGAGGCCGCCGAGTGGAGCGCTGCCGACACCGAGCGCCGTGACGCTGACGCCGGTATTGCCGACCTTGCGCAGTTCAGTCGTTTTGCTGTTCATGATCAGACCTTCGTTCAGATGTGGGCGCGGTTCTTGCGGCGTGCCCAGACAACGATCGCCACACCGACGAGAAGCAGTGCGCCGCGGACGATCTGCCGCTGCGCATCCGTCCAGCCAAGCAGTGCTGCGCCACTGAGCAGCGAGGCGAGCAGCGCCACACCGGCGAGGGTGCCGATGACGTTCGGCTTGCCAAACTTCAGCGCCATGCCGCCGAGCAGGACGGCGGTCAGGCCGTCGATGAAATAGGAGCTTCCGATGTAGGGCTGGCCGGAGGAAAGGTCGGCGGTGAGAAGGATGCCGGCGATCGAGGATAGCACCCCGGATAGGATGTAGAGCAGGAACAGGATGCGGTTGACCGGTATCCCGGCTTCGGAAACCGCCGCGCGGTTCTGCTCCATGGCATAGAGGTAATGCCCGAATGTCAGATGTTCCTGCAGGTAGTAGGCCAGCGCATAGAGCGCCATGACGATGATCGTCAGAACGGGCATGACGCCGATATTGGCGTGCAGCAGCGATCCTGCAAAGCCAGTGGTCGATAGCGAGATGGATGTGCCGAGGCCGATCGCGGCGGCAATCGAGCCTGCCAGTCCGCCGGTGGCGATCGTGCTCACCAGAGCCGGCAGCCGGAAGATGGCAACCAGTCCGCCGTTGACGACACCGAAGACGATACCGGCGCAAAGGCCTGCCAGCGAGGCGATGGGCCAGCCAAAGCCATGGCTGACGAAGCCGGCGACGATCATGTTGGCAAGCGCCGCCACCGACATGAAGCTGACATCGATCTCCCCGGCCGCGATGATCCAGGTCAGGGCGAGGAACATGATGGCCGCGATGCTGGCGGAGCGCAGCATGTCGTTGATGTTGCCGGCGCTGACGAAGGTCGGACGCAGCCAGGCAAAGGCGATGAATGTTATCGCCAGCAGGAAGAAAAGTCCGTAGCGCACGAAGAAGGTCTGATAATCGAAGCCCGGGCGTTGGCCTTTGATGGTCTCTGACAATGCGGTCATCCTCGTGCCTCCTCAGCGAGCCGGCCGGCTGGGAAACAGCCCACCGAGCAAAGATGTGAGTTTTGGATCGAAAATTCCGATGGCGACGATCAGCACGGTGCTGACGATGGCATCGCTGTAGTAGTAAGGGATGGCCAGCAGCGTGAAGCCATTCAGCATCGCCGACATAAGGAGCGTGCCTGCCAGGGTTGCCGGGATCGACGGGGCGCCGAAGAGGGCAGCGCCCAGGTAGACGGCGGCGAAAGCCGGCATCAACAGCTGGCTGCCGGCCGTGACATTGGCGGCCCCCGAGGACGCCACCAGGAGCGTGATTGCAAGACAGGCCATGGCGCCGCAGATCGCGAAAGCCGCCAGCACGTAGGCCTTGACCCGGACCCCGGAGAAGATGGCCGAAAGCTTGTTCTCGCCGGTCGCATAGAAGGACCTGCCGAAACGCGAAGCGTGAAGCACAATGAAGGCGACGATCGCCGCGATCAGCAGGATAACGACCGGCATGTCCAGCGTCAGGACCTTGGCGTCGTTGAGATCGAGGATACCCGAGCCGAAGAAGTTGTCGGAGAGCGAGGTCCCGTTGCTGTAAAAATAGGACAGGCCGACCGAGACGCCACCGGTCGCGATCGTCGTGACGATATCCGGCAGACGAAAATAGGAAATGGCTGTGCCGTTGATCAGGCCGACGAGGAGGCCGACGGCGATCCCGCCACCGATGCTCTGGTACAGGCTGAAATCGTTGGCCAGAAGCCACCCGAGCGTCATCGCGCCGAGCGACGCGATGCCCGGGAATGACAGGTCGAAGTGGCGCACGACGATGACGAAGGTGAGGCCGATTGCGGTCAGTCCGTTGACGGACATGTGGCGCAGCAAGGCATGGAGATTGCCATTGCTCAGATAGGACGGCGCGAACGACTGGAATATCGCCGCGATGATCGCCAGCATGACGATGAACGCACCGAGCCTCAGGGCGACGGGATGCAGCTTCAACTGCTTTTTCATGACCTTACTCCCATGATGCCGGCGGCAAGCAGCTGGTCTCTCGAAGGCGTATCTCCCGATGTGGCAGGTTGGCCCTTGTAGAGCGCGATGGTCCGGTCGGCGACGCCGTGGACCTCGTCACAGTCGGATGAAATGACCAGCACTGCGGCTTTCTGCGAGAGCTCGCGCATCAAGGCGTAAAGCGTGGCGCGCGCGCCGATGTCGACGCCGACGGTGGGTTCGACGAAGATATAGATCTCGCTGTCCCGGTAGAGGCCCTTGGCGATGACGATCTTCTGCTGGTTGCCGCCCGAAAACGCGCTGGCCGGACGATCGAGCTTCATCGGATGCAGCGCGACCCGCTTGGCCAACTCCCCGGCGATCTTCTTGTTGCGCCCGAATTTGAGCAGCCCGCCGATCCAGGACGCCTTGCCGAGATGGGCGAGCGTGGTGTTGAAAACCACGTCCTTCGTCATCGTCAGTCCCTCGGTCCGCCGATCGCCGGGGACAAGAAAGATGCCCCGGCGCAGCGCATCGTGCGGGTCCTTGAGCACGACCGGCTTGCCCTTGATGGTCATCGAACCGCGATCGGGGCGAATGACGCCGAACAGCGCCTTCGACAGCTCGTCGGCCCCGGAGCCGATCAGTCCGAATATGCCCATTATCTCGCCACGCCGCAGGGTGAAGCTGACATCGGAGAACAGGCCTCTCTTTTCGAGGCCCTCCACCGTCATCATGACCTCACCCCCGGCACGGTCTGCCCTGGGAGGGAACATCGCCCCACTCTTCTGGTCGAGCATCAGGTCGGGAATGGAAACGGCGTTGATGCGCGCCTCGGAAATCGTCATCGTCGCGAGATTACGGCCACCGCGAAAGACGGTGAAGCGATCGGCAATCTCGAAGACCTCCTCGAGGCGGTGCGTGATGTATATGATGGCTATGCCGGCGGTCTTGAGCGTCTGCATCAACTCGAACAGCGACGCCTTCTCCCGCTCGGTCAACGTCGATGTCGGTTCGTCGAGAATGAGAATGCGGATATCCTCGCGGCGAAGCGCATGCAGGATCGCGACGATTTCGCGGTCCACGGCAGCCATTTCGCCCACGCGGGCATCGAGGTCGATTTCGATTGGAAAGCGCTTCAGCAGTTTCTGCGCTGCCATCTGCATGGCCCTGCGGTCGATGCGACCGGCCAACCCTGCCCGCTTCGATTCCTGGCCGAGATAGATGTTCTCGACCCCGGTGAAGTCGGCAACCAGTTCCGGATGCTGCTGGACGGAAGCGATTCCGCATTCGATGGCTGCGGCCGGGCTGCCGATTTCCACGCTCTGGCCAGCGATCTCGATGACGCCCGAATCTTTCTTGTAGACGCCGGAAAGAATCTTGATCAGCGTCGACTTTCCAGCACCGTTGACGCCCAGCAAGGCGTGGATCTCGCCAACCTCGAGATCGAAGCTGGCGGCATCAAGCGCGTTGACGACCCCAAAGCGTTTTTCGATAGCACGCATGCTGAGTACGTTTGCCATTGCCTCGTTCCAAACAGTCTGCAGGGCGGCAAGACCGCTTCCTGTCATCTTCTGTGGGGATGCGCCGGTATCGGGCCGGCGCATCCCGCCTCGCTCATCTTAAAGCGCGCGCGACCAGCCGAGCTTGATGGCTTCGCCCGGCTTGTCGTAGTTGTCGGGAATGGAAGCGAGGCTCTTCAGGCTATCCTGGGTCACCGCGTAACTCGGGGTGATGACGAAGCGTGGCGCCTTGCGGCCGGCAATGACCTCATGGGCATAGAAGGCGTTCATGTAGGCCATTTCGTAGAAGCTCTGCGCCATGGTGAGCGCGAAGGGTGAACCGGCCTTGATATATTCGAACGACTGCTTGCCACCGTCGATGCCGGTGATGAAGACATCGCGGCTGGCAGCGCGGATGGCAAGAGTCCCTTCCGAGGCAGCGCCGTCCCAGGCGCACCAGATGGCGTTCAAGTTGGTATTGGCCGTCAGGATATTGTCGACGACCTGGCGCGGCGTTGTGGTGCCACCCAGCGCGAAGGCGATCTCCGAGACGATCTTGATATCCGGGAAGCGGGCAAAGACCGACTTGGCGCCCAGCGTGCGCTGGTCCCAGGATTCGTTGGAAGGCAGGCTGACGAGCGCGACGTTACCCTTGCCGTTCAAGCGCTTGGCGATGTATTCCGCGCCGGCGGCACCGAGGCCGAAGTTGTTGGACATGGCGGTCGAGGTGACCGTGGTGTTGGGAACATAGCTATCGCCACAGAAGATCGGAATGCCGGAGGCAACCGCAGCCTGGACCGCCGGAGAGATTGCGGAGGCGTCGGCAGGCGTGATGAAGATGGCGGCAGGCTTGGAAGCCACGAAGGCTGCAATCTGGTCGGCCTGTTTCTTGATGTCGTAATTGGCATCGGCGATCGTCAGTGTGCCGCCCAGGCGCTGGACGGCGTCCTTGTAGCCGTTGACGATGTGACGACCGGATTCCCAGACAGTCCAGCCGAGGGACGCGCAGAACTTCAAGTCTTCGGCCTGGGCGAACTTCGGCTTGGAAAGCGCGGCGGCAACCGTCAGGGCAGCACCGGCGCTCAGCACGCCGCGGCGCGTCAGCTTCAGCGACGACAGGTAGGATGCCTGATCATTGGTTTCATTTTCAAATTCGGACATTGATTAGATCCTCCCGATCTATAGCCGGAACAGCCCGGCCATTTCCTCTCCGTCGCGCTCAAAGAGAGTCGCGCATGATCTCCAGATATTCCTCCTGCGTCGCGAGACGCGGGTTGGTGCCGTGGCAATGGTCCTTGAGCGCCTCGCCCGAGACTTTTTCCATCATCGCCTGCGTGACGCCCATGGATTCGAGGCCAGACGGCATGCCTATTTCCTTGTTCAACTGTGCGATCGCCTCGTCCGGTACGCCGCCCAGCATTTGGCTCATCACGTCCCACTTCTTGCCGATGGCCTGCCTGTTGAAGCGCAGGACGGCCGGCATCAGCACGGCGTTCAGCGTTCCATGATGAAGATTGAGTTCGCGGATGGCGCCCAGCGGATGGGTCAGCGCATGCACGGCACCGAGGCCCTTCTGGAACGCCATGGCGCCTTCGAGCGCCGCCATCATCATGTTCCAGCGGGCATCGCGGTTCCGGCCGTCCTTGACGGCAGCGCGAAGCGCCGGAAGTCCGCGCTTCAGCCCGTCGAGGGCGATGGCTTCGGCCGGCGGATTGACCGACGGCGCCATGTAGGTTTCGAGGCAGTGCGAAAGCGCGTCCATGCCGGTCGCAGCGGTCAGGAACGGCGGCAGGCCGTGGGTCAATTCGGGGTCGCAGAGCGCGATCGAGGGCAGCATGAAGCCGCTGAGGATACCGAGCTTGCGGCCTTCCGCCGTGATGATGACTGCGGCGCGGCCCACCTCCGAGCCTGTGCCCGACGTGGTCGGCACGGCGATCATGGGACAGATCTTGCCGTGGATCTTCGAAGCGCCACCGGCCACTGCGGTATATTGCGCCAGCGGTCCGGGATGGCCGCTGAGAAGGCGTACGGCCTTGGCAAGATCCAGAGATGAGCCACCGCCGAGACCGACGATGCCGTCGCATTTCGCGGACTGGAAAATCTCGTATGCAGCGAGAACGGCTTCTTCGGTCGGGTTGGCCGGCGTGCCATCGAAGACGACGGGACGCAGGTCGAACAGACCAAGCACTTTTTCTACGATGCCTGTCGCCACCAGGCCCTTGTCGGTGGCAATCAGCGGACGCCTGACACCCAGTTCGGCCAGCAGCGACGGCAGACGGGAAATCGCGCCGTCGTCGAACTCTATGCGGGTCAGATAGTTGATCGAAGCCATGTCATGGGTCCTGCTTTTTACCGTTCAGGCCATCGCGATCCGGCAGGCCGGTGCGGCGTTACCGCACCGGCCCTGACCAATGTTGCGAAGACCTCAGCGGCCGTATGTTTTTGCGGAAGCACCTTGGTGCGTCGGGCACCTCGGCTTTTCCTCCTCCTTGACAGCGCTGATAACTTTTCCTCTTGCGCCGCCGACTAATATATGAGTTATAAAAGGCAGAACATCGAATTGCTGTCAACGCCAAATCGCAAACTTTGCAAAAAGACCAAAAACGGGGCAGTTTCGATGAATAATCATAGAGCAGACGGGATATGAGAGCACTTCCAAAAGCCGAACACATATATGGGTTGTTGCGAAATGCGATAGTCCACCTGGACATGCAGCCGGGCGCAGTCATCTCGGAAAAGGATCTCTGTACAGAGTTCGGTGTATCGCGGACTCCGGTTCGCGAGGCCCTGCAGAGGCTGTCCGATGAGGGGCTCGTCGATATCTTCCCGCATTCGGGAACCTATGTGAGCCGGATTTCCTTCAACGTGGCGGAGGAAGGGTTCGTCATCCGACGGTCGCTGGAAATCGAAAGCGTCCGCAAGGCCGCATCGCGGGTCACGGACGAAGATGTCGCGCGCCTGCACGCGATCATCGGCGACATGCGGGGGATTCTGGAGCGCGATACGCTGGCAGACTATCTGGACGCCGACGACGCCCTGCATGGCGCCATAGCCGGCATCAGCGGATATCCACGAATCTGGAAGTTCATTACCCTGGCAAAGGTCCATCTGGACCGGATGCGGCAGCTGAGTGCGCCGGTACCCGGCCATCTCGCCATGGTGACCGAACAGCACGAGGCGATCGTCCGCGCTCTCAAGAACCGCAGCGCCGATCAGGCCGAGCTGGCCATGCGCATCCATCTCGATTCCTCGTTCGCCGTCATGGCCAACATGTACGAAGACAAGGTTTCCCTATTTGAAAAGAAGGAGGCCTGACATGACAGGTTACTCGACGACATCTCCCCTGCTACGGCTCCATGCACGCGACAACGTCGCCATTGCGCGGCTTCCGCTGGAACCCGGCACCTACCAAGAACTCGGCGGCGCGTATGTCAAGGCGCCTGTTCCGCAGGGCCACAAGGTCGCAGCGGAGGCCCTTGGCAGGGGCGACAAGGTTGTGAAATATGGCCAGGTCATCGGCTTTGCCACGACGGAAATCGCCATTGGCGACCATGTTCACACGCATAACATGGCGATGGGCGACGTCGTCCTGGCGCACGAATTCTGCGTCGACGCACACGAGCCCGATTTCGTGGCGCCCGAAGACCGCGCAACCTTCATGGGCTACGCGCGTCCGCACGGGCCGGCGGGGACGCGAAACTACATCGCCATCATCTCATCGGTGAACTGTTCGGCCACGGTATCCAAAGCCATCGCGGCACATTTTTCCGTTCCGGGGCGGCTTGAAGCCTACGGGAATGTCGACGGCATCATCGCCCTCACCCATGCCGGCGGTTGCGCCATAAACACAAATACCGAAGGCTACCGCTATCTGACGCGCACTCTCGCGGGCTACGCCACGCATCCCAATGTCGGCGGCGTCGTGATGATCGGCCTCGGCTGCGAGACCAACCAGATCCCGGCGATCCTCGCCGCCCATGGGCTGACGGAAGGCGAGACGTTTCGCACCATGACCATCCAGACCACCGGCGGCACGCGCAAGACGATCGAGCAGGGCATCTCCATGATCGATGAGATGCTGCCCACGGTCAACGCGATCCAGCGCACCCCGCATCCGGCCTCGATGCTGAAACTGGCGCTCGAATGCGGTGGCTCGGACGGTTACTCGGTCATCTCGGCAAACCCTGCGCTCGGCTATGCCGCCGATCTGCTGGTGCGCCACGGCGGCACTGCCTGTCTGGCAGAGACACCGGAGATATACGGCGCGGAACACCTTCTGACACGCCGCGCCGCAAGGCCTGATGTCGCCGAGAAGCTGCTTCAACGCATCGAGTGGTGGCGAGATTACGCGGCGCGGGGCAATGCGGAGCTCAATAACAATCCGTCGCATGGCAACAAGGCTGGCGGTCTGACGACGATCCTGGAGAAGTCGCTCGGGGCCGTGGCGAAAGGCGGCACGTCGCGCCTGAACGCCGTCTATGAATATGCCGAACCAATCACCGAGGCCGGCTTCGTCTTCATGGATACACCGGGCTATGACCCGATCGCAGTGACCGGCCAGGTTGCCGGCGGATGCAATCTCATCTGCTTCACCACCGGCCGTGGCTCAGTCTCCGGCTTCAAGCCGGCTCCTTCGCTGAAGCTCGCGACGAACACGCCGATGTACGAGCGGATGGAGGAGGATATGGACATCAACTGCGGCACGATCGTCACGGGTGACGAGACGGTGGAGCAGGTCGGCGAGAGGATCTTCCGGATGATCCTCGAGACCGCGTCGGGCAAGCATACGGCCAGCGAGATTTTCAACTACGGCGACAACGAGTTCGTGCCCTGGCAGGTCGGCGCGATCATGTGATTTGGAGGAGTGGCATCCGAGCGCGACAGCGGCCAGATGCGCGGGAGAGAGAATATGACAGAACTCAAGAATTTCTACGACGTCGTGATCATCGGCGCCGGCGTCGGCGGCGGTGCCTTGGCCCATCGGCTGGCAGAGACCGGACGCAGCATCCTGATGATCGAGCGTGGCCCGCGTCTGCCGCGCGAGGCCGACAACTGGAGCGTCGACGCCGTCTTCCACACCATGAAATATGTGGCCAAGGAAGAATGGCGCGACAAGGACGGGGTGATCTTCAATCCCAGCACGTATTATTATGTCGGCGGCAACAGCAAGTTCTTCGGGGCCGCCACGTTGCGCTTTCGCGCCGAGGACTTCGAAGACCTCAGGCACGAAGATGGCCTGGCCCCCGCCTGGCCTGTCCCCTATTCGGAATTCGCTCCCTACTACGATATCGCTGAACGGCTGATGGGCACCCACGGCACGGCCGGCATGGATCCGACCGAGCCGCCGCGCTCGGGCCCGATGCCCTATCCGGCGATCGGTCACGAGCCGGAAATCGCCTTCTTCGAGAAGAAGCTGCGCGAGAAGGGCCTCAAGCCCTTCCCGCTGCCGATCGCCATCGACTATCATCAGGGCGGCAGTTGCATCCGCTGTCGAACCTGCGACGGCTTTGCCTGCAAGCTCGGCGCAAAGGGCGATGCCGAAGTCCGCCTCATCGACCCGGCCATTGCCAAGGGCAATATCGACCTGATCACCGAAACGCAGGTCCACCGCATCCTGACCGATGCAACCGGCAAGCGCGTGACAGGCGTCGAGGTCACCCACCGGGGCGAACAGCGGACAATCAGCGGCGACACCTACATCTGTAGCGCCGGCGCGATCAATTCGGCCGCCCTCCTCTTGCGCTCCGCCAACGATGCCCACAAGCGCGGCATCGGCAACAACATGTCGGACCAGTTGGGCCGCAACTACATGGCCCACAACAACACGGCCATGATGGCGGTGTCGCCGTTCAAGAAGAACCGCGTTGTCTTCCAGAAGTCGATGGCGATTAACGACTACTATCTGGCCAATAGCGAAAAGCCATACCCGCTCGGCAACGTCCAGGGTCTAGGCAAGCTGCAGGGCGGCATGCTGACGGCCAACGCCAAGTGGGCGCCGGAATGGTTGATGAACCAGTTTGCCGAGCGCAGCGTCGACTGGTGGATCATGTCGGAAGACCTGCCGGATCCGAATAACCGCGTCACCGTCGATCCGGACGGCAAGATACGGGTGAGCTACACGGCCAACAATCTGAAAGCCCATGGCGAACTCGTAAAGGTGTGGACGCGCCACATGCGCGCGCTCGGCTACCCGCTGATCATCACCCAGAAGATGGACATCAAAGTTTCCATGCACCAGTGCGGCACGGCGCGCTTCGGCAAAGATCCTGAGACGTCGGTGCTCGACCAGCACTGCAAGGTCTGGGATGTCGACAATCTCTACGTCGTCGATGCATCCTTCCTGCCCTCCTCGACGGCGCTCAACCCGTCGCTGACGATCGTCGCACAGGCGCAGCGCACCGGCGAGCAGATGCTGCAGCAATGGGGGGAAGCGACCATGGCTCCGATCAAGACCAACACAACGACGGCATCGCCGACGGTCGCTTGACCGACAGACCATATTCGGGAGGAGAAACCGATGGACTACAGCAAGATCTTCGACCTCAAAGGGAAGAAGGCAATCGTCACCGGCGGATCGCGCGGCATTGGCAAGGCGCTGGCGGAGGCCTTGGCCAGCCACGGCGCGGATGTCGCCATCGTCGTCCGCTCTACCCTCGACAGAGCAGAAGGCGTCGTCGCCGGGCTGCGCGACATGGGCGTCGACAGTTTTGCCATCCAGGCCGATGTCGCCGATGAGGCCGACGTGGAGCGAATGACGGATGCAGTGCTGGCCCGTTGGGGTCGGATCGATATCCTGGTCAACAATGCCGGCATCATCTACCCCGGTGACGCCGAGAATTTCTCGCTGGATCACTGGCGCAAGACCATGGCGGTCAATCTCGATGGTGTCTTCCTCGTATCCAAATCCGTCGGCAAGGCGATGATCAGGCAGAAGGGCGGCTCGATCATCAACATCGGGTCGATGTCCGGCCGGATCGTCAACTGGCCCTTCCGCCACACGGCCTACAACGTTTCGAAGGCCGGGGTGCACATGCTGACCAAGGGCCTCGCCACCGAATGGGCCGAGCACAACATCCGCGTCAACGCCATCGCGCCGGGCTACATCATGACCGAGCTTACGGAAGAAGTGTTGAAGGAGCATCCCGACGTCGTCCGTGACCACTGGGCAAAGGGTGCCGTGCAGAACCGCATCGGAACCGTGGACGAGCTTGCCGGGGTTGTGGTCTATCTCGCAGGCAACGCATCCTCGTTCACCACGGGCGAAATCATCACCGTCGACGGCGGCCTGACCTTGCGCTGATCTCCTTCATCTTCAAAAGGAATTCCACCATGACACAACGCGGTTACGGCGGCCCATTGCGTTACGTGCAAGGCCCAGGCGTGCTTGCCGACCTCGGCATCTACATTGCCCCGCTTTCGAGTTCGGCTCTCATCATCATCGATGCCTTTTTCTGGGAGAGCCTGCGCCCGCAGGTCGAGCGGCGCCTTCAGGAGCAGGGTGTGAAAAGCCGCTTCGTGAAATTCTGCGGTGAGTCCACCGACAGTGAAGTCGCGCGCTGCGTCGACCAAGGCAAGAACTGCGAAGCCGGCGTTGTCATCGGCATCGGTGGCGGCAAGGCGCTGGATACGGCAAAGATCACAGCCTTCAACATCGGCGCCCGCATCGTCACCGTGCCAACCATCGCATCGACGGATTCGCCCACCAGCTCGATCGGCGTGATCTATTCCGAACATGGCGTCTACGACCGGGTCGTGCGCTGCGGCCGCAACCCGGATGTCGTGCTTGTCGACAGCGCGCTGATCATCAAGGCGCCCGTGCGCTTTCTCGTCGCCGGCATGGGCGACGCGCTCTCCACCTGGTACGAGGCCCGCTCCAATATCGAGTCGCGCAGCAAGAACTACATCGGCAACGGCTATGCCTCCACGACCGCCGGTATCCACATCGCCCGCGCCTGCCATGAGGTGCTGATGCGCGACGGTCGCTCCGCCTTTGCCGCAGCAAGGGACGGGCGCCTGACGCCGGCCGTCGAAAACATCATCGAGGCCAACACCCTGCTGAGCGGTCTCGGCTTCGAGAACTGCGGTGTCTCTGCAGCCCATGGCGTACACGATGCGCTCACCGCGCTGGAGCCGACCCACCGTTTTTTCCACGGCGAGAAAGTCGCATTCGGCGTTATCTGCCTTCTGGTCCTGGAAAACCGGTCGCCGGAAGATCTCAACGAAGCGCTCGACTTCTGCATCGAGCTTGGCCTGCCGACGACGCTGTCCGATCTCGGTCTCAAGGATGTGACCGCGGAAGAAATGGCGCAAGTCGGTGCCCTCGCCATGCTGCCCACGAACGTCATTCACTCCGTGCCGCTGGACCTGTCTGCGCCGCTCATAGCGGATTGCATCTGGACTGCCAGCCACTTGGCGGAAGCCCGGAAGCGTTCGCGGGTCTGAGGTGTCGGTCGCTGCGGATCGGGATGGCGCCGCCAATTCACGGTGCTCTGCCCTGAGGTGATGCATTCGTCAGCTATGTCAGAGATCAGACAGATCAGGGCATGCCGACGCTGCTGCTGGCTTGGTATCTGCCGGGAAGGCGCGGTCTACCTTGTAGAGGCGGGCAAAGGGGCTCTCGGCTGCCAGCTGCAGGCCGCCCGGAAGTGTCGTCCCCACATATCGGTCCGGCTGGTCCGCATTGAGCACGAGGACGTAGTCGAAATGCTTTCGCCAGTCGCGCAGGAACGGCGCGGCGATGGTTTCGGCTTCGAGCCAGGCGGGGCAGCTGAGGACGCCGGTCGACTGGAGGCTACCTTCTGGCACGGCGATCGATGCCCATGGCGGCAGCACCACGAGCGGCTGCTTGCCGCGCGCCGTGAAGACGGCGGGCACGAAGGCATGGGCAAAGGGCACCGCCAGTGTCGGCAGGTGGCGGAATGTATCCTCGCCCCAGGCGAAGTGCCGCTGCCATCTGAAGACGGGATCGGCACGCACGATATTCTTCAAGGGCAGGATCGCCGATCCCGGTGCTGCCGATGCCAGCACGGCCACCACGTCCCGCGCATCGTTTTCGCCTTGCCACCAGTTGTAGCCGATCCATGCGGTGCGCCCGAAGACGACGACTGTCAGGGCCAGCATCACAAGACGCGCCTCGCGATGCGGGAGCCGTGGCAGCGGACAGAACATCGCCATGCCTGCAAGCGCGGCCATGATCGGAAAGCGCCAGCTGATCCAGCCGGTGCCCATCACGCTGCGGGGGGAAAGGCAGGCCATGGCGACCAACCCGATGGCTGCGATGGCAAGTCCTGCATGCATTCTGAACCGGCCGGTGCGGACGGCATTGGAGCAGACCAGCACGATCGGGATCAGCAGCACGACGTCGACCATGCAGACATAGGTCCATATCGGCGAGATCAGGTTCATCACCTGCTGGGTCGGGGTGGCGTTCCACATGGTCCCGAGGCCGCGCGTGTTGGCAGGCAGAACGGGAGAGCGCAAGAACAGCGCAACCGGGACAATGGCACAGGTAAGACAGGCAAGGGCGAGACGCAGGGCCAGATCGCGCCACCCGGCCACGGAACGGCGGAAGTCGAACCGCGAGGCGAATTCGAGGCCACAGATGAGAGCGATATAAAAGCCGAGCGAAAACAGATGCATCACGGTCAAAAGCAGGGACGCCAGCAGCCTCCAGGCAATGAGAGCCCGGCGGTTCCTGGCCTGCAGGCGCAGGTCGACCGATGCCAACAGGAGCGCCAGGCCGAGCCCGATCTGGAAATTGATGAAGCCGCCGATCAGCGTCGCGCACCATGCGAGATAGAGCATGGCTATCTGCCAGTAGTAGGATCCGCCGAACAGCATCCGGTGCAGCAGGATGGCGCCGATCGGCGGCAGGACGATCGCGGTAAAGAGAACGGCGCGGGCCAGGAGATCGACGCCGACAACAGGCCCGAGAAAACGCGCCAGGAGGTCGATGCCGAGGTTGGTAAAGGCGCCGTGCCAGTCGAGCGCGTAGATCTGCGCCAGGTGGACCTCGGCGATACCGCCGGAGATCAGCCACATGCGCGTGTAGTGATTGGCGTAGTCGAGAAGCGGCGGAAACTTGAACAGGCTGACCATCACGGCAACGACCGCCAGGAAGGCTAAAATGGCGGCGTTGCTGTTCTGGACGGAATGCCCGGTTTCCTCTGGCGACGTCTCGGATTGCGGAAGGCTGGAGCTTGGACCGGAGAAGTCGGCCGGCCTCATCTGACCGCCCTCGCCTTTGCGGTCTCCGTCGGTGGCTCGGAATCTTGCAATGCCGATGCGATGGCCCGTCGTTTGCCGGCGGCATCCATGTCGGAGAAGTCGCTGGTGAGCGCCAGCGCGCGTCCGTTCTGCAGCAGGCTTTCGATCATGAACATCGGACGCCGTTTGCTTTCCTGCACCAGCCGTCCGAGATATTCCCCGATGATGCCGATGCAAATCAGCTGAATGGCACTGAAGGCCGTGACGGCGCACATGATGCTCGACCAGCCGACGATCGTGTCGCCGGCAAGCCAGCGCGCGACGGAAAAGACCAGAAGCAGGAAGGCGACACCGGCGGTGGCAAGGCCGAGGATGGTGCTGACGCGCAGCGGGGTGGTCGAAAAGCTGGTGATGGCATCCAGCGCGAAGCCGATCATCTTGCGCAGGGGGTATTTCGTCTCGCCGGCAAAGCGCGGATCGCGCTCATAGGGCAGCGCGACCTGGCGCCCGCCGATCCAGCTCACCATGCCTCTTATGAACCGCTCGCGCTCCGGCATGGCCAGAAGGATATCGACCACCCGGCGGCGCATCAGCCGGAAGTCGCCGGTATCGCGCGGGATTGCGACGGAGGCGAGCCGCGACAGCAGTCGGTAGAAAAGTGCGGCCGAGGCGCGCTTGAACCATGTCTCTCCCTGGCGTCGGCGGCGCTGGCCGTAGACCACATCGGCACCGCGGTCCATGATCGGCATCATCATCAGCAGCAGTTCGGGCGGATCCTGGAGGTCGGCATCGATCAACAGGATGCGCTCCCCGGAGCAGGCAGCCAGGCCGGCGGTGGCAGCCAGCTGGTGGCCGTGGTTGCGCATCAGCCGGACACCCAGAATTTGCGGCACCTCGGCCGTCAATGCGGCAATGATGTCCCATGTCTCGTCGCTGGAACCGTCGTCGACCAGGACGAGTTCGTAGGAATCGCCCGCTACCGCTCTCGCAGCGGCGACGCAGCGCCGGCAGAATTCCGCCAGTCCCGCCTGCTCGTTGTAGCAGGGAGCGACGATTGAAAGCAGGGGTGTTGCGGGGTTCGTCATGGGTGCTCGCTGGAGTTCTGCAGTCAACCTAGCCGGCAAAAGTCAAGACTTCCTTGCCGGGTGGCGGTTGCAGAGATCCAGGGGACATTTTTCGCAGGGCGCGGGTTCACGACGGCGCGAGGACAGGGTGAAATCTTTGACCTGTGGCGACGGGCCGTCTCTGGCGTCGTCAGCCAAACCTATGCGATGCGGTACTGGATGTTGCAGCGGCCGTGGACCGGAGATCGCTCCACATGCGCCCTCACCCCGAACACGGCGCCGATAAGATCCTCGGTGAGCACGTCCTCCGGGGCGCCAGATGCAACGACCTTGCCGTCCTGCAGGACGACGAGGCTGTCGCAGAACATCGCCGCCAGGTTCAGGTCGTGCAGGGCGACGATGCAGGTGAGATCCAGCCTTGAGACAAGCGACAGGATATCCAGCTGGTGCTGGATGTCGAGATGGTTGGTGGGCTCGTCGAGCAGCAGTTCGCTCGGTGCCTGCGCCAGCGCCCGGGCGATGTGGACCCGCTGACGCTCGCCGCCCGACAGCGTCTGCCACAGCTGGTTCGCTCGGGATGTCATGTCGACCCGCTGCAGTGCGATCTCGACGGCGTCGTCGTCGTCACTGTTCCAGGCCGACAGGACGCCGCGGTGAGGCGTGCGGCCAAGCCGGACGACGTCGGCGACCGTGAGCGGCGTCTCCGTCGTGGACTGCTGCTCGACAAATCCGATGCGGCGCGCGATCTCGCTTCGGGAAAGCTGCGCTACATCCTGGTCCCCGAGCCGGATGACGCCGCTCCTGACCTTCCGCACCCGGCAGATCAGGCGCAGCAGGCTGGACTTGCCCGATCCATTCGGCCCGAGCAGGCCGAGGACCTTACCCTGCTCGATTGCCAAGGTGATGCCATCGACGATGAGCGTGTTGCCGGCGGCATAGGTGACGTTGTCGACGGATACGCTCATGGGGTCCTCCGGACGCGATAGAGGATGATGGCAAATGCGGGTGCGCCGAAGAGGGCGGTGACGACGCCGATCGGCAGGATCTGCTGGGGAATGATGATGCGCGAGACGATATCGGCCGCGACCATGAAGATGGCACCGCCGAGGGCGGTCGCCGGCAGCAGTCGGCCATGCGACGGCCCGACCAGGAAGCGCGCGGCGTGCGGCACGACGAGCCCGACGAAGCCGATCGAGCCGACCATGCTGACGACGCTCGCCGTCATGACCGCCGTCGTGCCGAGCAGGACAATCTGGACGCGACGCACGGGAATGCCGAGCGAGGTTGCCGCATCGGC
The DNA here is from genome assembly GCA_964658415.1 of uncultured Sphingomonas sp. GTDB lineage: Bacteria > Pseudomonadota > Alphaproteobacteria > Rhizobiales > Rhizobiaceae > Rhizobium. The sequence goes on from CAZZZI010000005.1 coordinate 24,155, forward strand.
TCCGAAAACGAAGGCATCCAGCGCCCTGACATGACAGAGGCAGACGATGAAGCCGGCCAGCGCCACGGGGGCGGCAAGGTAGACGTCCGGCCAGCGGACGCCGCTCAGCGAACCCAGCAGCCAGAAGAGGACGCCACGCGCCTGCTCCGCATTGGCCGACGTCGTGACGATGTAGGATGTGACGGCATTGAAAAGCTGCGATCCCGCAACGCCGCACAGGATGATCCGCTCACCGGAGCCGCCTGCCCCGGAGGCGAGAAGGCCGACCAGCACGAAGGCGACGACGGCGCCGATGAAGGCACCGCCGGAAAGGCCGAGAATGCCGGAGCCGAGGCCGAGGATCGTGATGCACACCGCCCCCGTCGAGGCTCCGGCCGAAATGCCGAGCACATAGGGTTCGGCGAGCGGATTGCGCAGCAGGGCCTGGAGGACGCCGCCGCATAGCGCCAGCGATGCCCCGGCGCTGGCCGCTACCAGCGCGCGGCTGAGACGGTAGTCCCAGACGATCCCCTGATGGATACGGTCTATCGCGAAGCCGGTGCCGAAAAGACGGTTCGACACCGTCTCGGCCGTCGTCTGCAGCGGGATGGATATTTCCCCGATGGAGACGGCAAGGCTGATCGAAAATCCGAGCAGCAGGATGGCTCCGACGGCGAGCGCCGAAAGCGCCCACCATCTGTGTTGCATTGGCGCGGTCATGGGTCTCACTGGGTCAGGCCGAAGGACCTGATGCCCTTTGCGAGCACCTCGATCCCGTCGATGGTCCGGATCGTCGGGTTCATCGACTGCGCGTCCATCATCACGAAGCGCTGGTTCTTCACGGCGTCGAGCTCGCTCGTCACGGGGTCGTGCTTGAGGAAGTCGAGCTTGACCTTGGGATCGTCGGCTGCGTAACGGCGGCGGTCCATCGTGGCGATGACGATCACGGCGGGATTTGCCTCGGAAATGGTTTCCCAGCCGACAAGGGGCCATTCTTCTTCCGTCGTCACCACGTTGCGCACATCAAGGGTCTTCATGATGTAGGCAGGCGCGCTGTTCTTGCCGGCGATGAAGGCATCGCCTTTGACATCCTTGCTCGAGAACCAGAAGACGACCGGAAGGTGCTTTGCGGCAGCGCCTTTCACGGAGGCGACAGCCGCCGCCTCGCGTTTCCGGAGGTCGGCGATCAGGGTATCGCCGCGGTCCTTGATGTCGAAGATCTCGGAGAGCTGGGCAATTTCCCGATAGACCAGGTCCATGCTGAACATCTCGTTGCGCACCCCGTCGCCGCCGGCGGCGTTGACCTTGGCGACGCAATCGGCGGGCGAGATATAGGTGTTGATGCCGAGGTCGGAAAACTGTTCCCGCTTTCCGACGGAACCCTGCGGTCCCACGTGCCATTCGAATTCCGCAGCCACCAGGTCAGGATGGCGGGAGACGACGGACTCGAAGCTCGGGTCGTTGTCGGCAAGCCGTTCGATCCTGCTGTTGGCTTGCGCATATTGCGGCAGGACGGGACCGACCCAGACGGCCGTCCCGGCGATCTTGTCGGCAAGGCCGAGCGACAGCAGGACTTCCGTCATCCCCTGCCCGATGGAGACGATCTTTTCGGGAGGCTTGGTGAAGGTCACCTGCTGACCGCAGTTGGTGACGGAAAGCGGATAGGTGGTGGCGGCCATTGCCGGGGCGGAGATTACGATAAGCCCGCAGGCAAGCGTGATGCTGGACAGAAACTGGCGCATGAAAGATCTCGATTTGTAAGAGGGTAAGGCGAACGCCCGCGCCGCGAAGCCGCGGTAGCGCGAGGCCAGCTTGGGGACGAGGCCCTAGCTGTCGGAAACCCAATCGAGCCGAAGGTGTGCCAGGCTTTGGCGAATACGGAGTTGTGACATAACGGTTCCTTTCCGGGCATCCCCGCCCGGTTTGATGGGATTGCGCTTGACGGCAGGTCTCCTGACTTGCGGATATGTGCCGATCATCTGCCTTCCCGCGAAGACCTTCGCAGTGGCATGGCCCGGAGGCCCGAGGATGAGCGGCAATCCGCTTACAGTTGCGGGGGCAGTCACGGTCTTGGTCCCTATGGGGTGGCCCTCACCGTGTTCCCTATTAATCCCCTTGGAGTCATCCTAAGGGAACCGTCGCGGGCATCTATGACAGGCCTGCAATCTGGGTCAAGGTGCAGTATAGCTCCACAACTGACAACCGCGCCGCGCGTGTCGGCTGTGGTCGGATGTCGTCGCTGGGGATGGCAGGATCGGTTCATTCGTTGAGGACTCCAATTCCAAGGGTTTCGGACACAACTGCTTTTAATAATGTTATAACGTTACATACCTGACCATGATCGGTTGTCAAGCTGGCCGGCCAGGAAAAGGCGCCGGGTTTTACGTCGCGAAGGCCTCCGGTCGGACCGGGCTTAGCTCCGGCTTGACGATGGCATGGCGTGTCGAATAACCGAAATGTGCACCTCGGCGTCCGTCACAGACAGGTCGCAGACCGAGGGCAAGTTAACGAATCGGAAGCTGTCGCCCAAGCGGGCGTCGCGCATGATCTGCAGGAGCCGCGCATGAGCAAAATAATCATATTCACCGATCTGCACATGCTGAACGAGGGTGAGACGATCATCGGCATCGATCCCTATCAGCGTCTGAAGAGCGGGATTGATCACGTCAACCTGCATCATCGAGATGCCGCTTTTGTCATCGTCACCGGCGACCTTTCCCATCGCGGCGGCTCGCAATCCTATGCAAGGCTCAAGAGCCTGATCGAGACCCTCGAAATTCCCGTTCGTCTGCTCGTCGGCAATCACGACAATCGGGAGAATTTCGTCGCCGCTTTCCCGGATTGCCCGCGCGACAGCGATGGGTTCGTCCAGCAGCGGATCGAAACCGAGCATGGCGTGCTGCTGTTGCTCGATACGCTGGCAGGCCCGCCCTATGTCGCTCCCGAAGTGCATTCCGGCCTCCTGTGCGACCGGCGTCGCGCATGGCTGCGGCAGAACCTCGCAGATGCCGGCAATCGGCCCGTCTATATCTTCATGCATCACCCGCCGCTCGACACCGGTTTTCCGGGAATGGACCGGATCAAGCTGAGGGACAGCGAAGAATTCTACGACATCCTCGCCGAATACGGGAATGTCCGCCACATCTTTGCCGGCCATGTGCACCGCACGATCGGCGGTTCCCATCGCGGCATTCCGTTCTCGGTGTTCAAGAGCCCCGCCCACCAGCAGCCGATGACATTCGATACGGACGACTCGTCGCTCTCCGTGGACGAGCCCGGTGCCTACGGCATCGTCTTCATGAAGCCGCACGGGTGCCTCGTCCATGTCGAGGATTACGAATTGTCCGCTGCGGCAATGTCGGGCAACGACTCGACGGGCAACTAAGGGCACCTGCCCACAACCGTCCATGCTCCACGTCGGGGAGGGAGAGCCCCCGACGGCGGTATTGCGCGTCTGCGCGCTTTCTTCGACCAGCACGTGCAGGGTCCGGTCGCACTGCGATTCCTCACGCATTCCCCGCTGCCCTCCCCCGGCTGCGTCCGTGACCCTGGCGCGAGACCCCCAGGAAAGATCGCGAAAGTGGCGTCTAATAGTTGACATTCCGAGTCAAGAAGCAATACAGGAGTGAAATTGTCAACTTTATCGGTCGTCTCGGGCGAGCAGTATTGCCATGACATATCAGCTATTTGGACAAGTTTATCGCAAGGGGGGCGACCGTGGACAGGGGCAACGCTAGGACGATCGGTTGGCAGCGGAATATATCGGCAGGGCGTTATCCGGCGACGAGGCGGATGGCGGTCGCCCTTCTGTCGACGACGGCACTGCTGGTTGCGCTGCCGACCCAGTCTCAAGCCGAGGATGCGGGATCCACAGCCCTTGCACCGATCACCATCGCCGGCCAGGGCAATACCTCCGGTGGCACCGACACGACCATCGTCGCAAAAAGCTCGCGCTCCAGCAGCAAGACCGATACGCCTCTTCTCGACGCGCCGGATTCTGTTTCCGTCGTCACCGCCAAGGAAATGACGGAACGCGGCGTAACCAGCCTGGACGAAGCGTTGGCCTATACGCCGGGCGTTTCCACCGACATATACGGTTCCGACGACCGCTATGACCATTATCTGATCCGCGGCTTCTACCAGGCGACCGACGGCACCTTCCGCGACGGCCTGCCGATGCGCGTCGGTGGCTCGTTTACCGCCAGCCGCGTCGAACCCTACGGCATGGAACGGATCGACGTGCTGAAGGGCTCCAATTCCACACTGTTCGGTCTTTCCGGACCGGGCGGGATCGTCAATGCGGTCACCAAGGTGCCGCAGGACAAGGAATTCGGCGAGGTCTACACAACTGTTGGCGACGGACATGTCGAGACTGGCACCGACTTCGGCGGAGCGCTCGACAAGGACGGCGTGTGGACCTATCGCCTCACCGGCAAGTGGCAGAATGCCAATGCCGGCATCGACCATAGCAATGACGATCGCGTCTATGTCGCGCCGGCGCTGACCTGGTCGCCGGACGCCGACACGTCCTTCACCATCCTGACCGATTACAACAAGCGCGACGGAAATCCCGGCCATGCCATCCCCTACAAGTCCGGGATCGATTCCGAGGCCTATCTGGGCGAGCCTGACTTCGACCGCATGGACACCATCGAGCGCAACGTCGGCTATCAATTTCGCCACGATTTCGGCAACGGCTTCGAGTTCCGGCAGAACGCCCGCTACACCGATCTCGACATGACCTACCGGCAGATCTACCTCGGGCCCACCGATCCGGCATCGAGCCGCGTTGCGCTGGCGATCGACGGCCACAACAAGCGGTTCCAGATCGACAACCAGCTGCAATATGACGGCAGCTACGGCATGTTCGAAACCCGCACGCTGCTGGGCGCCGACTATGGCCGCGACAGCACCACCGAACTGCGAGCGGATGGAACGGCCGGTGGCGTGCTGGATATCCGCAATCCCGTCTATTGCGGCACGGGCTGCATCGCGCTCGGCGCTCCGGTCGACAGCAGAACCAGGTTGACGACCGCGGGCACCTATCTCCAGGAGCAGCTGACGATCGACGAACGCTGGATCCTGACGCTCGGCGGGCGCTACGACCATGCCGATACCATGTCGGACAGTTACGGCAGCCGCGACGATGCCGTCGACGTCAATTTCTCCAAGCGGGCCGGCCTGACCTTCAAGGCAACCTCCGAACTCTCCGTCTACGCCAATTATTCGGAATCCTTCCAGCCGCTTGCCGCCAGCCGCGCGACATTCGTCGGCACGCCCAAGCCGCAGGAAGGCACGCAATATGAAATTGGTGCAAAATACCGGCCCGATGGCATGGATGCGCTGTTCACATTGGCTCTCTTCGACCTGACCCAGAAAAACCTGGCCCAGTGGGCACCCGACTATTCCTACCAGTACCAGGTCGGCAAGGTGAACGTGAAGGGCATCGAGTTCGAGAGCAAGGTGGCGCTCACCGACAGGCTCAACCTGACCGCCGGCTATTCCTACACCAATGCGCGCATCAAGGACGACGTGAACGAAGGGCTGATCGGCAATCGTCCGAACCTGGTTCCGAACCACACGGCGACGCTCTGGGCCGACTACACCATTCCCGGCAACGGCCCCTTCGGCGACATCAACCTCGGCATGGGAGCCCGCTTCATCGGCACGACATTCGGCGACAATGCGAACACCCTGCCGATCGCGTCGAGAACCGTCTTCGACGCTGCCGCCACCTACAAGTTCCAGAACGGCATGTCGCTGGCCGTCAACGCCACGAATATCTTCGACAAGGAATATATCGCCAGCATCAGCGACTACAGCATGGCCGCCTTTTACGGCGACCGCCGCGCCGTCCGGGCGACGCTGCGCTATAGCTGGTAGGTTCTGCGGTGGCGCTGCGCGAGCAACCCAAGAAGTGAGGATGGATCTCATGGCACTTCCCGTTTCCAGCCGTCGCGATCTGCTTTGCGGTCTGGCGACAGCATTGTTGGCCCCGGCGTTGCTGCATGGCAAAGCGCGCGCTGCCGAGGAGCCGCTGCGGTTCGACCATGCCTACGGAGTGACGGTTCTGCCGAAGCCGGCCGAGCGCGTCGTATCGCTCGGCTTCATCACGCAGGACCCGCTGCTCGCGCTCGACGTGGTGCCGCTTGCCATCCGCGATTGGTTCGGCAGCCAGCCCTCGGGCGTCTGGCCATGGGCGCAGCCCTATCTGAAGGATGCCCGCCCCGTCGTCATCAAGGGCAGTGTCGGGCTGGAACTCGTCGCCACGCTGAAGCCCGACCTCATCGTCGGCATCGGCTCGGGCATATCGGAGGCAGAGTATGCCGGCCTCAGCCGCATCGCGCCCGTCCTGATGCAGCCGAAGGAATTTCCGGTCTACGGCATGCCCTGGGACGAGATGACGCGGCTGATCGGGCGTGCGGTCGGCAAGGCGCGTCTTGCGGAAGACCTCGTCGCCAGGACGCGGCAGGATTTTGCCGCCGCCCGCCAGCGGCACCCGGATTGGATCGGGCGCAGCGCCGTCGCCGCCTATCACTACGGCAGCGAGACGGGCTTCTTCGCGTCCTCGGATACGCGCGGCCACTTCCTGGCGGAGCTTGGGTTTGCGCCCACGGCCGCCGCTCGCAAGCTGGAGGGGTCTCAGGCCTTCTACCAGAAGCTCTCGCCGGAAGACCTGTCGGCGCTGGAGGCCGATCTCCTTTTGTGGGTCTCGTCTTCCGACACAGCGACGGATCTCGTCAACCTGCCGATGCGGCGGGCGCTGAAGGCGCATGCCGAAGGCCGAGAAATCTTTGCGGGCGGTACGGTGGCCGCTGCGCTGTCGTTCGGCAGCGTCCTGTCTCTGCCGTTCGTGCTGTCCGCCCTCGAGCCCGATATCGCCGCCGCGCTCGACGGCGATCCGAAAACCCCTGCGGCATCGGCCGTGACTGCCGGGCTTGCCCCATGATGCCGGCGACGTCGGTTGCCGCTTCACCGGCCGCGGGAGAACGGCGCACGGCCCGGCGTCGGCTGGCCTTTGCCGCTGCCGGCTGCCTGCTGCTGGTGCTGCTCTGTCTGCTCAGCCTGGCAGCCGGCGCGCGTCCCGTCTCCATCTCCACGGTCTTCGACGCGTTGACGTCTTACGATGCGCATTCGCCCGACCACATCGCCGTCCGCGACTACCGGCTGCCGCGCACCTTGCTCGGGCTTCTCTGCGGTGCGGCCTTCGGCGTTGCCGGCGCCGTCATCCAGGCGGTCACCCGCAATGCGTTGGCCGATCCCGGCCTGCTCGGCGTCAATGCCGGCGCGGCCTTTTCCGTGACGATCGCCGTCGGGGTTTTCGGCATACAGGCCGTGCAGGCGCATCTGTGGTTCGCGCTGTTCGGTGCCGTCGTCGTCACGGTCCTCGTCTATGCGCTCGGCTCCCTCGGCCGGGCCGGCGCGACACCGGTCCGATTGCTTCTTGCCGGCGTCGCCGTCAATTCCGTGCTCGCCGGCATCGGGTCGTCGATCGTCCTCATCGATCCCGTTGCCTTCGACAGCATGCGCCTCTGGTCGATCGGCGCCCTGGCCGGTCGCGACATGACAATCGTCGCAGCGGTCACGCCGTTCATCGCCGTCGGGCTGGCCGTCGCGGCCTTCATTGCGCCAGCGCTCAACGCCATGGCATTGGGTACAGACAATGCCCGGGCGCTGGGCACCCACGTCATCCGGACCCGCGTGCTGGCGGCTGTATCCGTGACCCTGCTCGCCGGTGGCGGCACGGCCGCCGTCGGGCCCATCGGCTTCATCGGCCTGATGACGCCGCATGTGGTCCGCTGGGTTCTCGGCCCGGACCAGCGGCTGATCTTCGCCGGCACGATGATCGTCGCGCCGATCCTGCTGCTTGCCGCCGATATCGTCGGGCGTTTCCTGCTGCCAGGTGAACTGGAGGCCGGGATCGTCACCGCCTTCATCGGCGCCCCCGTCCTGATCCTGCTGGTGAAGCGACAGAAGGTGAGCGGGCTGTGATGATCCATTCCATGGAAACGGGCGTCATCGTTTTCCGGTCGCCGCTTGGCCGACTGTCGCTGCGGCTGCACGGTCGCACCCTCGGCGCCTGTGCCCTCATGCTGCTTGCCTGCTTCCTGCTCGTGCTGATGTCGCTGGTATCAGGCGACTACGCAATCGGGCTCGCGGACGTGGCGCGGACCCTGTCCGGACACGGCGACCCCACGCAGGCGATGATCGTTCTGGAATGGCGCCTGCCCCGTGCGATCCTGGCGCTGCTGGTCGGCGCTGCGCTCGGCATCAGCGGTGCCATCTTCCAGTCGCTGACGCGCAATCCGCTGGGCTCTCCCGATATTATCGGCTTTTCGGCCGGCGCCCATACGGGCGCGCTGGTCGCCATGCTGCTGCTGTCGGGCAGCTATATCATGACAGCAACAGGTGCCCTGCTCGGCGGTATCGCGACCGGGATCGCCGTCTACCTCTTGACCTACCGACGGGGTATCGACGGGTTTCGGCTGATCGTCGTCGGTGTCGGCATCGCGGCCATGCTCTCGGCTGCCAATCTCTGGATGATCCGCAAGGCGGACCTGCAGGTAGCGATGTCGGCCGCCATGTGGGCGGCCGGTTCGCTGAACGGTCTCGGGCTTGACCGGTTGCTGGCCTTGGCCGTTGCGCTGCTGGTGCTCGTGCCGCCTGCCTTGGCGCTTGGCCGTCCGCTCCGCCAGCTGGAACTCGGTGACGATGCGGCCATGGCGTCGGGCCTGTCTCCCGATCGCGTCCGGCTGGCGCTGGCGGTCGTCGGTGTCGCGCTGATCGCGGTGGCAACGGCTGCGGCCGGTCCCATTGCTTTCGTCGCGCTGGCGGCGCCGCAACTTGCCCGGCGGGTAACGCGGTCGGCCGGAGTGGCGCTGGTGCCGTCGGCGCTGATGGGCGGGCTGCTGCTCATCGTATCCGACTGGGCTGCCCAGCATGCGTTCGGCCTGCAACTGCCGGTCGGATTGATGACATTCAATATCGGCGGCCTCTATTTCATATGGGTGCTGGTCAGGGAGGGACGCAAATGACGGCACGATTGCGCGCAGATGCCGTGACGCTGCGCTACCGGGAACTGACGGTTGCCCGCGAGCTCTCGGTCACCATCCCGGATCGGGCCTTTACGGTGATCGTCGGTCCGAATGCCTGCGGCAAGTCGACGTTGCTGCGCGCCCTGTCGCGCCTGCTGAAGCCCGCTCAGGGAGAGATCATTCTCGATGGCGCCAGCATCGGCAGTCTTCCCGCCCGGGACGTCGCGCGCCGGCTCGGACTTTTGCCTCAGAGTTCGATCGCACCCGATGGCATCACGGTCGAAGAGCTGGTGTCGCGCGGCCGCTACCCGCACCAGTCGATGTTCCGCCAATGGTCCGCGGCCGACCAGGCTGCCGTCGGCGCGGCGATGGCAGCGACAGGGGTCGGCGACCTTGCTGCCCGTCTCGTGGACGAATTGTCCGGCGGACAGCGCCAGCGGGTCTGGCTTGCCATGGTTCTGGCCCAGCAAACACCGATCCTGCTGCTCGACGAACCCACAACCTTTCTCGACATCACCCACCAGATCGACCTGCTCGACCTCCTGACCGATATCAATGCCGACG
>CAZZZI010000005.1:33832-49648 GCA_964658415.1 uncultured Sphingomonas sp.
GACATCACCCACCAGATCGACCTGCTCGACCTCCTGACCGATATCAATGCCGACGGGCGCACCGTCGTTGCGGTCCTGCACGATCTCAACCATGCATGCCGCTACGCCACCCACCTGATCGCGATGCGCGACGGCGCGGTTGTTGCCGAAGGCGCGCCGGCGGAGATCGTGACCGAGCAATTGATCGAAAGCGTGTTCGGGCTCTCCTGCGTCATCGTGCCTGATCCGGTAACCGGCACCCCGATGATCGTTCCACGCGGGCGTCACGCGATACGGGTGGATACGGGCGCCGCAGTTGCCGTTTCGGCGATCGACAAGAAGGAAACTCCATGAACGCGATGCAGGAATTCAAACTATCCGGCGTGGCAAAGCCGCATGACGCGGCATCCATGCTGGACGAGATGTGCGAGCATTTCATCGAGCACTCCGTGGTCGAGCGAACCGGCGGCCTCGCCTTGCTAACGAACGAGACGGGTGTTGCCCAACTTCGCCTGCAGGGTGGCCGTCTTCTCATCGAGATCAACTCCCCGACAGAAAAGGCGCTGCAGCTCAGCTGCAACAGCATCGCCGAACATCTCGCCTATTTCGCCGGCGAAGAATCGTTCGAACTCAGCTGGTCGACGCCGCCAGCTCCGGCGATACTGCCTGATCTCTGCGAGGTGACGGTCGTCTCTGCGGAGAACGTCACGCCGAACATGCGGCGGGTCAAATTCGCCTGCGAGGATATCGGGCCCTTTGCCGAAGGAGGCCTGCATGTGCGGGTTCTGCTGCCGCCGGAGGGCCGCCCCCCGGTTTGGCCGACGCTGCTTCCCGACGGCCGGACCGGGTGGCCCGAGGGCGAAGACGAGCTTGCCGTGCGGGTCTACACCATCCGCTCCGTCGATGTCGCGCGGCGGGAGCTCTCCATCGACTTCTTCCAGCACACCACGCCCGGCGTGGCGGCACCCGGCGCCGATTTTGCGCGGCTGGCCCGGCCCGGACAAAAGCTGGCGCTTCTCGGTCCCGGCGGCGGTGGTATCCCGCAGGCACGGTCCATGCTGCTGGCCGGCGATGCGACTGCGCTTCCGGCCATCGCCCGGATCGCGGCCGAGGTGCCGGCCGGTACCAGGATACAGGCGATCATCGAGGTGATGGACGCCGCCGAGGAGCAGCCCTTGCCGACCTCGGGGACGCTCGATGTCCGCTGGCTGCACCGGGCATGCGGGAGCGAGGGCGGTCAGCTGTTCAGCGAGGCGGTCGGGGCAGCGATCGAGTCTACCGATGCCGAAACCTATGTCTGGATTGCATGCGAGAAGGACGAAGTGCGCCCCATCAGGGCGCTGCTGAAGCAGCGGGGTCATGACCGCCAGCGGATGTATGCCGCTTGGTATTGGGAGAAAGAGAAGCCGTGATGCGGGCCGGGCCATGCTCCGGGCGGCATGGCTGCTCTTTCATGCTCACGACAGCAGATCGCCTTTGAATTTTCTCTTTCGTTGCGGTTAAGTTCGCTGTCGCGCAAATTCGATGCGAGCGAAGGATGAATCGATGTTTCTAACAGATCGCCAGACTGAGATTGTCGCCCTTGCCAAATCCGCCGGAAGGGTTCTCGTCGACGATCTCGCGACACGGTTCAATGTCACGCCGCAGACCATACGCAAGGATCTCAACGATCTCTGCGACGGCCAGATCCTGACGCGCATGCATGGCGGCGCCAGCCTGCCGAGCGGCACGGCGAATGTGCGCTACGAACAGCGCCGACAGATTGCTGCCGCCGAGAAGCAGGCGATCGGTGCCGCAGCAGCGCAGCTCATCCCGAACAACGCCTCGCTTTTCATCAACATCGGGACGACGACGGAAGCGGTGAGCGAGGCTCTGACGGCCCATCACGAACTGATGGTGATCACTAACAATATCAATGTTGCCAATCGCTTGCGCCTCCATTCCGCAATCGAAGTGGTGGTTGCGGGTGGCGTGGTGCGGGCTTCCGATGGCGGCATTGTCGGCGAGGCGGCCGTCGATTTCATCCGCCAGTTCAAGGTCGACTATGCCGTCATCGGTGCCTCGGCGATCGATTCCGACGGGGCTCTGCTCGACTATGACTTTCGCGAGGTCAAGGTGGCGCAGGCGATCATCGCCAATGCCCGCCACGTGATTCTGGTGGCCGATTCCACGAAATTCGAGCGCACCGCGCCGGTGCGGATCGGCCAGTTGTCGCAGGTCCAGACGCTGATCACCGATCACTGTTCCGTCGCAGCGATCCGAACGATCTGTCACGACAGCAACGTCGCCCTGATCGAAACGTCGAAGGCGATCTGATCCCGCAAACTTTCGTTTGACATTCGTTATATTTTCGTTTCAGATGCATCTCATGGTGCAAGCGCAATATTATTGTGCATTGCGAAAGTCTGCCTCTTGGGAGAGAGACAGTGGGGGACGGCGTGTTCGATATTTTTGTCATTGGCGGCGGCATCAACGGCTGCGGCATTGCGCGTGATGCGGCCGGTCGCGGCTACAAGGTTGCGCTTGCCGAGATGAACGATTTCGCGTCGGGCACTTCGTCCGGATCGACGAAGTTGATCCATGGCGGACTGCGCTACCTCGAACATTACGAATTCCGGCTGGTTCGCGAATCCCTGATGGAGCGGGAAGTGCTGTGGGCGATGGCGCCGCACATCATCTGGCCCATGCGTTTCGTCCTTCCCTATCAAAAGGGCGGCATCAGGCCGGCCTGGCTCATTCGCCTCGGGCTGTTTCTCTACGACCACCTCGGAGGCCGAAAGCTTTTGCCGCCGACCGCCGTGCTCGACATGCGCAAGGATCCGGCCGGTAAGCCGTTGAAATCGCTTTTTACCAAGGCCTTCGAATATTCCGACGGTTGGGTCGACGACGCCAGGCTCGTCGTCCTCAATGCGCGGGACGCGGCCGATCGTGGGGCCCGTATCATGCCACGGACGCAGGTCCGCTCGGCGCGCTGGGACAAGGATGCCTGGTCCATCGAGACGCAGGACGCGGCGACGGGCAGGATCGATCATTTCCAGGCGCGCATGCTTGTCAACGCTGCCGGCCCCTGGGTCGATCAGGTTCTGGCGAACGCGTTCGGCAAGAACCAGGTTCACAATGTTCGTCTCGTGCAGGGCAGCCATATCGTCGTCCGCAAGAAGTTCGACGACCCACGCGCCTATTTCTTCCAGAATCCCGACAATCGCATCATCTTTGCCATTCCTTACGAGCAGGACTTCACGCTGATCGGCACGACCGATCAGGACTTCGATGGCGATCCGAAGGACATCCGCATCACGCAGCGCGAGGTCGATTATCTCTGCAGCGCTGCCAGCGAGTATTTCGCCGAGCCGGTGACGCCAGCAGACATCGTCTGGTCCTACTCCGGTGTCCGCCCCCTGTTCGATGATGGGGCCTCGAAGGCACAGGAAGCGACGCGCGACTATGTGTTGAAGCGCGAGGATGTGTCCGGCGGCGGCGCGTTGCTCAATATATTCGGCGGCAAGCTCACGACCTACCGGCGGCTGGCCGAGCATGCGCTGGAAAAGATCGGCGACGCCATCGGGGCGAAGGGCAAGGCCTGGACGGCCGGCAGCAGCCTGCCCGGCGGCGCCTTTGCGGCCACGGGGTATGAGAGCCAGGTCGCCGGCCTCAGGAGCGCCTATCCTTTTCTGGCCGATCGGCATGCCCGTCGGCTCGTTCGAGCCTATGGCACCAGCGCCGCAGCACTGCTCGGTACGGCCGCAAGCCCTGCCGATCTCGGCCGTAATTTCGGCGACGATCTCTTCGAGTGCGAGGTCCGCTGGCTGATCGAGCAGGAATGGGCGCGGCACGCGGAGGACGTTCTTTGGCGCCGGACCAAGAAGGGGCTGCATCTTTCCAAGGTGCAGGCCGGGGAACTTGAGACTTTTATCGCCGGGGTGATTGCGAACTAGGAGCGCTCGGCGCTTTGTGAAGACATCACCGCTGGTTTGGGGGAGGCACGGGGATTTAATGCTGGAATTGCGCAATGTGGCCAAGATGGCGGGCAGTGAATATCACATTCACCCGACCAACCTTGTCCTTCAGGCAGGAACGCTGAACGTTCTGCTGGGCCCGACCCTGTCGGGCAAGACATCGCTGATGCGACTGATGGCCGGGCTCGACAAGCCGACGTCCGGGACCGTTCATTTCGACGGCGTCGATGTCACCGGCCTGCCGGTGCAGAAGCGCTCGGTCGCCATGGTCTACCAGCAATTCATCAATTATCCCGCGATGAGCGTCTACGAGAACATCGCGTCGCCGATGCGCATCGCTGGCAAGGATGCTGCGACGATCGATCGCGAGGTCCGCAAGGCCGCCGAGTTGATGAAGCTGACGCCCTATCTCGACCGGCTGCCGCTCAACCTCTCCGGTGGCCAGCAGCAGCGCACGGCAATCGCCCGGGCGATCGTCAAGGACGCCCGTCTCGTGCTGCTCGACGAGCCGCTCGCCAATCTCGACTACAAGCTGCGCGAGGAACTGCGCGAAGAACTGCCAAGGCTGTTTGCCGCCTCCGGCTCGATCTTCGTCTACGCGACAACAGAACCCTCGGAGGCGCTGCTGCTCGGCGGCAACACGGCATCGCTGAGCGAAGGGCGCATCAGCCAGTTCGGTCCGACCATCGACGTCTACCGCAATCCTGCCGATCTCGTTACGGCCCGGACCTTCGCCGATCCGCCGCTCAACACCATCGACCTCGTGCGCTCCGGAAACACGCTGCAGCGCAATGGCGAGACGATCCTGCAACTGCCGGATCATCTGGCGCGCGTGCCGGAAGGGCCCTGCGTGATCGCTTTCCAACCGCACCACCTGTCCGTCGCCAGGCGCCACGACACATCGTCAGCCCTGAAGGCGCGGGTGATCATTTCAGAAATCGCCGGCTCCGAAAGCTTCATCCATGTCGAGGCCATCGGTTCGCGCTGGGTGATGCTGGAACATGGCATCCACGATATCGACCCCGACACGATGGTCGATCTCTTCGTCGATACACGCCACCTGATGGCCTTCGATACTGCGGGGCAGTCGATTGCCCACGCTGTGAACGGATAGGAGACCGGATATGGCACGCATCACGCTCGATCACATCCGCCACGCCTACGCCCCGAACCCGACGGCGGACAAGGATTACGCACTTCGCGAAGTCCACCACGAGTGGCGGGACGGCGGCGCCTATGCGCTGCTCGGGCCTTCCGGCTGCGGCAAGACAACCTTGCTCAACATCATCTCGGGCCTGCTGCGCCCTTCGCACGGCCGCATCCTCTTCGACGGTCGCGATGTCACCGATCTGCCGACGCAGGAACGCAACATCGCCCAGGTATTCCAGTTCCCGGTCGTCTACGACACGATGACCGTCTACGACAATCTCGCCTTTCCGCTTCGCAACCGTGGCGTCGCCGAAGCCGATGTCGACCGAAGGGTTCGCGAGACGCTCGAGATGATCGATCTGGCGAGCTGGGCGAACCGCAAGGCGAGCGGCCTCACCGCCGACCAGAAGCAGAAGATCTCGCTCGGACGAGGCCTCGTGCGCAACGACGTCAGCGCCATCCTGTTCGACGAGCCGCTGACGGTCATCGATCCCCACATGAAATGGCAGCTGCGCTCGCAGCTGAAGCTGCTGCACAAGCAGTTCGGCTATACCATGGTCTACGTCACCCATGACCAGACGGAGGCGCTGACCTTCGCCGACAAGGTGGTGGTGATGTATGACGGGCAGATCGTCCAGATCGGCACGCCCGCCGAACTGTTCGAACGCCCCAGCCATACTTTCGTCGGCTATTTCATCGGCTCGCCCGGCATGAACGTCATGCCGGCCAGGGTCGACGGCAGCTCGGTGCAGGTGGGCGACCAGAGGCTCGATCTCGGCTACGCCCCTGACACCGGCAGCGCTGCGAAAACGGAGCTGGGCATCCGTCCCGAATTCATCCGCATCGGCCGCGAAGGCATGCCGGTGGCGATCAGCAAGGTCGAGGATATCGGCCGACAGAAGATCGTCCGGGCCCAGTTCTCCGGCCAGCCGATCGCCATCATCGTGCCTGAAGACGGCGAGATACCATCCGAACCGCGGATCACCTTCGATCCCGCCGCCATCAGCATCTACGCCGATTCCTGGCGTGTCGGCAGGGAGGCCTGATCATGAACAAGCCATGGAACAACAAGGCCTGGTTCCTCGTCATGCCGGTGCTGATCCTTGTCGCCTTTTCCGCGGTCATCCCTCTGATGACTGTTGTCAATTACTCGGTGCAGGATACGTTCGGCAACAACCAGTTCTTCTGGGCCGGCACCGACTGGTTCGTCCAGACATTGCGCTCGGACCGGTTCTGGTCGGCGCTGGAGCGTAATCTCGCCTTCTCGTTCATCATTCTCGCGCTGGAAATCCCGCTCGGCATCTTCATCGCGTTGAACATGCCGAAAACCGGTCTCGGCGTCCCGGTCTGCCTGGTGCTCATGGCGCTACCGTTGCTCATTCCGTGGAATGTCGTCGGCACGATCTGGCAGGTCTTCGGGCGCAGCGATATCGGCCTTCTCGGCCACACGCTGAATGCCATCGGCATCGATTACAACTACGTCCGCAATCCGATTGACGCGTGGGTCACGGTTATCGTCATGGACGTCTGGCACTGGACGAGCCTCGTGGTGCTGCTGTGCTATGCGGGCCTTGTCTCGATCCCGGATGCCTTTTACCAGGCGGCGAAGATCGATGGCGCATCGCGCATGGCTGTTTTCCGCTACATCCAGCTGCCGAAGATGAAGCGCGTGCTGACCATCGCCATCCTGCTGCGCTTCATGGACAGCTTCATGATCTACACCGAACCCTTCGTCGTCACCGGCGGCGGACCGGGCAACTCGACGACCTTCCTGTCGATCGACCTCGTCAAGACGGCGCTCGGGCAATTCGACCTCGGCCCGGCGGCTGCCATGTCGATCATCTACTTCCTCATCATCCTGCTGCTCTCATGGGTGTTCTACACCGTGATGACCAGCTACGACGCGGAGACCTGATATGGCTGTCGCTCTCGCTCCATCCGCCAATCCGGCCCTGAAAGCAGAAGGATCGCGCTTCGGATTCCTGATCCCGACGGTCTACATCCTGTGCCTGCTGCTGCCGATCTACTGGCTCATCAACATGAGCTTCAAGACCAACGAGGAAATCGTCACCTCGATGACGCTCTATCCCCATACGCCGACGCTGCACAACTATATCGTCATCTTCACCGACAGCTCCTGGTATTCCGGCTACATCAACTCGATCATCTACGTTGTCATGAACATGGTGATCTCGGTCTGCGCCGCGCTGCCCGCAGCCTATGCCTTCTCGCGCTACCGGTTCCTCGGCGACAAGCACCTGTTCTTCTGGCTGCTCACCAACCGGATGGCGCCGCCCGCCGTCTTCGCCCTGCCCTTCTTCCAGCTCTATTCGGCCTTCGGCCTGATTGACACGCACATCGCGGTCGCACTTGCCCATTGCCTGTTCAACGTGCCGCTGGCGGTCTGGATTCTCGAAGGTTTCATGTCGGGCGTGCCGAAGGAGATCGACGAGATGTCCTACATCGACGGCTATTCCTTCCCGCGCTTCTTCGTGAAGATCTTCGTTCCGCTGATTGCGAGCGGCATCGGGGTGGCGGCGTTCTTCTGCTTCATGTTCTCCTGGGTCGAACTGCTGCTCGCCCGGACCCTGACGACGACAGATGCCAAGCCGATCGCAGCCACGATGACGCGAACCGTTTCGGCATCCGGGATGGACTGGGGCCTGCTGGCGGCGGCCGGCGTGCTGACGCTGATCCCCGGCGCGCTCGTCATCTATTTCGTCCGCAACTACATTGCCAAGGGCTTTGCCCTCGGGAGGGTATGACCATGAACCTCGATTTCAGCTGGATGGCTTGGACGCCGCCGACGATCATCTTCTTCGTGGTCATCTTCGCCCTGCTTCTGGGCATGGGCTTCTGGGAATATCTTTCGCCGGGCGGCAATCCGCGCATCGGCATCCTGCATTTCGAAACGACCCGTGGCGACAGGCTTTTTGTCACGCTGCTGGGTTCCGCTTTCATTCATCTCGCATGGCTGGGTCTTGTCGGACCCAACCTGTGGTGGGCTCTTGCTCTCTCCGTGGTCTACGCCGTCGGCGTATTTCGCTTCGTGTGAGGCAAGTCGATGCGGATCGCCGAACCTTCGGCGCTCCGAAACTGACACAACTGCAATCGCAAATGGGGAGGATTCTATGCGAACGCATCTTTTGACAACGACGGCAGCCCTGCTGCTGGCCGTGACGGGCACTGCCTATGCCGGGATGGAGGAGGCCAAGACCTTTCTCGGCAAGGAAATCGGCGACATGTCGACCTTGTCGAAGGCCGAGCAGGAAAAGGAAATGCAGTGGTTCGTTGACGCCGCCAAGCCTTTCAAGGGCATGGAAATCAAGGTCGTCTCGGAATCCCTGACCACCCACCAGTATGAATCGCAGGTGCTGGCACCGGCCTTCACCGCCATAACAGGCATCAAGGTCACTCATGACGTCATCCAGGAAGGCGACGTCGTCGAGAAAATCCAGACGCAGATGCAGACCGGCCAGAACCTCTATGACGGCTGGGTCAACGATTCCGACCTGATCGGCACCCATTGGCGCTACCAGCAGGTCCGCAATCTGACCGACTGGATGGCGGGCGAAGGCAAGGACGTGACCAATCCCGGTCTCGACCTGAAGGATTTTATCGGCACCTCCTTCACCACCGCTCCGGACAAGAAGCTCTACCAGCTTCCCGACCAGCAGTTCGCCAACCTCTACTGGTTCCGGTACGATTGGTTCAACGATCCGAAGAACAAGGCCGACTTCAAGGCCAAGTACGGCTACGAGCTCGGTGTGCCCGTCAACTGGTCGGCTTATGAAGACATCGCTGAATTCTTCACCGGCCGCGACGTCGGCGGCAAGAAGGTGTTCGGCCACATGGACTACGGCAAGAAGGACCCGTCGCTCGGCTGGCGCTTCACCGATGCCTGGCTGTCGATGGCCGGCAACGGCGACAAGGGACTGCCGAACGGCCTTCCCGTCGACGAATGGGGCATCAAGGTCGACGAAAAATCGCGCCCGGTCGGCTCGTGCGTCGCGCGTGGCGGCGATACCAACGGTCCTGCCGCCGTCTACTCGATCCAGAAATATCTCGACTGGATCAAGGCCTATGCGCCCCAGGAATCTCAAGGCATGACCTTCTCCGAATCCGGCCCCGTGCCGGCGCAGGGGAATATCGCCCAGCAGATCTTCTGGTACACCGCCTTCACCGCCGACATGGTCAAGCCCGGCCTGCCGGTCATGAACGACGACGGCACGCCGAAATGGCGCATGGCACCGAGCCCGCATGGCGTCTACTGGAAGAACGGCATGAAGCTCGGTTACCAGGACGTGGGTTCCTGGACGCTGATGAAGTCCACCCCGACCGACCGCGCCAAGGCCGCCTGGCTCTATGCGCAGTTCGTCACTTCGAAGACGGTCGACGTCAAGAAGAGCCATGTCGGGCTCACCTTCATCCGCGACTCGACGATCCACGACAAGAGCTTCACCGAGCGCGCTCCAAAGCTTGGCGGCCTGATCGAGTTCTATCGCTCGCCGGCCCGCGTCCAGTGGTCGCCGACAGGCACCAACGTTCCGGATTATCCGAAGCTCGCGCAGCTCTGGTGGCAGGCGATCGGCGATGCTGCATCGGGTGCCAAGACCGCGCAGGCGGCGATGGACTCGCTCTGCGAAGCCCAGGAAAAGGTCATGGAACGCATCGAGCGCTCCAAGGTTCAGGGCGACATCGGCCCCAAACTCGCCGAAGAGCATGATCTGGCTTACTGGAACAAGGATGCCGTCTCCAAGGGCAACCTGGCACCGCAGCTGAAGATTGCCGAGGAAAAGGAAAAGCCGCAGACCGTGAACTACGACGAACTGGTCAAGAGCTGGCAGTCGAAGTAACCGCGAGAACGAGGCCGGGCAACGCGCCCGGCCGATCCGCCGCCGGCCCTTTTGCCGGCGGCTCTTTCCCAAAATAGCGACCGCGTCCATAGCTTGCCATTCGGCGGGCAGGTTGCCTGTTGTTTACCGGAGCCACGAATGAGCAGTTATGTTCTCGCTATCGACCAGGGAACGACGTCGTCACGAGCCATCATCTTCGATGGCGAGATGCGCATGGTTGCCTGCGCCCAGCGGGAAATCACCCAATATTATCCGCAGCCCCGCTGGGTCGAGCACGATGCGCTGGAAATCTGGGGGACTGTCGTCGACGTCGTTCGCGAGGCACTGCAAACGGCGAAGCTGCAAGCCAGCGACATCGCCGCCATCGGGATTACCAACCAGCGCGAGACGACCGTCGTCTGGGACCGCGTCACCGGCATTCCGCTTCATGCGGCCGTCGTCTGGCAGGACCGCCGCACGGCCGAAATCTGCGAAAGCCTGAGGGCCGATGGCTACGAGAAACTCTTCTCAGCGAAGACTGGCCTGCTGCTCGATCCCTATTTTTCCGGAACGAAATTGCGCTGGCTGCTGGAGAATGTCGATGGCCTCAGAGACAGGGCGGAGGCCGGCACCGTCTGTTTCGGGACGATAGACAGCTGGCTGATCTACAAGCTAACCGGTGTTGCGCGCCATCTCACCGATGCGACAAACGCCTGCCGAACTTTGCTCTACAACATCACCGAGAACCGTTGGGACGAGGAACTGCTCGCCATTCTCGGAATACCCGCGTCGGTGCTGCCCGAGGTCAAGGATTGCGCCGATGATTTTGGCCACACGTTGCCCGAGCTATTCGGGGCGGCGATCCCGATCCTCGGCGTGGCCGGAGACCAGCAGGCGGCGACGATCGGCAACGCCTGCTTTCTGCCCGGCATGATGAAGTCGACCTATGGCACCGGCTGTTTCGCGCTCCTCAACACAGGCCCGGAACGTGTCAATTCCTCGCACCGCATGCTGACGACGATCGCCTACCGGCTCAATGGCGTGACCACCTACGCGCTGGAGGGATCGATCTTCATCGCCGGCGCCGCCGTCCAGTGGCTCCGGGACGGGTTGGGGATCATCGGTCAGGCCTCCCAGTCCGGACCGCTTGCCGAGACCGCCGATCCGGACCAGCAGGTCTACATCGTGCCGGCTTTTACCGGTCTCGGGGCGCCCTATTGGGATGCCGAGGCGCGGGGCGCCATCTTCGGGCTGACGCGCAACAGCGGCCCAGCCGAAATTGCGCGCGCCGTGCTGGAGGCGGTGGCCTACCAGACCATGGACCTTCTGTTTGCGATGAAGCGCGACTGGGGTGGCCACGATATCGAGACCGTGCTGCGGGTCGACGGCGGCATGGCGGCGTCCGACTGGACGATGCAGCGCCTGGCCGATATCATCTCGACACCCGTCGATCGGGCGGCAATCCTGGAAACGACGGCACTGGGCGCCGCCTGGCTGGCTGGACACCGGGCCAAGGTCTGGCCGGACCAGCAGGAGTTCGCCGATCGCTGGAACCGCGACCGCCGTTTCGAGCCCTCCATGGCGGAACCCCAGCGCCAGGCGAAGATCGCCGGATGGCGCGACGCGGTGTCCCGCACGCTCACGGGCGGTTGACACTAAAGCCCAGCGCCTATGCACCAACGAAAAAAGCACCGGCCCTTGTCTGGCCGGTGCTTCGATGTCTACGTCTGCCGCATGCTTCACGCGGCTGCGATTGCCTTTTCGATGTCCTGCATCGAGTGGCCCGTCAGGTCCTTGGCAAGCTCGCCGATCAGCACATCGGACACCGTCTTGTGGTAGCCCTTGCGCAGCTCGCCGAGTGTGCGCGGCGCTGCGATGACGATCAAGCTCTTGATCTTGCCGGAAAGGACCTTCTTGTTCAGAAGATCGGCAACGCCGGCGCCAAATCCATCTTCGTCCTGCTGGCTGTCGTCCGGGTTGGCCGAGCTGCTCGAGTGGCGGGCACCGGAGCCGATCTTGGAGCTGTCGACGGCTTCATCGGGCATCGCGCGCAGCTTGACGTTGGCGGCATCGCCTTCGTTCTGAAAGAGGTTGAGCTTTTCGCCATCGGCAACGGCAATGACTGTGTGCTGCGGAATTTGCATGTCTGATTTCCTTCACAAAATGGGCGTTTCGCCTATCAGGGCGGCTGATATCAGCTGGCAATACAACCCTTCGCTCGCGGATCGGTTCCGCCGGGAAGAGCCCGACGGGTGTCTGTTGCGATTGCTTTTGCCGCTGCCGGCCGCTTGTCTTCCGCTTTCGCGGATTACCTTTTGCGACCGAACGCCATCATGATGAGCATCGTCAGCCAGGTCAGAACGAAGCTGATCATCGAAAGCGCCGCCGCCTGGGTCGGGGAGCTTTTGCCGACCTCGTTGATCGCCACCGGAAATGTCCGGAACAGCAGGATGTTGGACACCGTGAACTCGCCCATCACGACCGTAAGTGTCAGAAGCGCAGCATTGACGGCCGCTGTGCGCAGGTTGGGCAGGATCACCAGCCGTATCGTCGTCAGATCGCTCGCCCCGAGGATCTCAGCAGCTTCCCGCAACGTCCTGATATCGAGCGCGGAAAGGCCGATGTCGAGCGCACGGAAGGCGAACGGCAGGGCCAGGAAGAAATACGGGATGACGAGATAGAAGGGCGATCCGACCAGCCACATCGGTTCCTTGACGAGGATCGAGAGACCGCCGACGAGGGCGATGGCCGGCACGACGAAGGGCAGGATCGCGACGAATTCGATGACCTCGCGCATGCGCGGCATGTAGAGATGCGCGGCAATGAGGGCCGGCGCCAGAATGACGCTGACCGCGACGATGGTCGCGACGCCGAGTTCCAGCGACAGGGTCAGCGGCTGCAGCAGGGCCTTGTGGCTGAACACGGCCGCATAGGCCGACATCCCGTAGGTCGCATTGCCTTCCCAGAGGCTGAAAACGGCCGTCATCGCCAGCGGCATCGTGAAGTAGATCGCCGCGAGCGTCAGGATCGCCCGACGGAGCACTGTTCCGGCGCTCATTCTACATTTCCCGGCGTCGGGCACGACGCGTCAGAAGGCTGCTCGTCGCGACGATCACGGCCATCGTCGCGATCATGCCGACGGAGAGTGCGGCCCCCGTCTGGGGCGAATTCAAGACGTCGCCGGACAGCACGTTGCCGATTTCGGTGGTCAGCAGCACCAGATTGCCCGATGTCAGCGCATAGGCCGTGGCATAGCCGGAAAAGGCAGATCCGAACAAAAGGATGAAAGCCGAAACCAGCGATGGCGCGAGGATCGGCAGGACGACCAGCCTGCCATATTGCCATGGCGTCGCTCCGAGGCTGTCGGCGGCCTCCGCCCATTCGCGTCTGATCGCCCGCAGTGCCGGCATGATGATGATGATCATCAGGGGGATCTGGAAATAGGCATAGACGATCGTCAATCCGGTGAGGGAGAACAGGCTGAAACCGGCGGCATAGATATCGATGCCCATCGCTTTCAGAGCCCGGGTGATGAGGCCGAACATCCCGAGGCTGGAGATGAAGGCGAAGGCCAGCGGCACACCGGCAAAATTCGCCGCGACCGCGCTGAAACTCGTGGCGATGGCGCCTAGCGCCGGGTGTGCGTGACGGTGAACCACGGACGCCGCTATGGCGCCGCCACACACCACGCCCACCGCCGCCGAGGCCAGGGAAAGCACGATCGAATTGTAGGTGGCAAGACGGAACGTCTCGCCACCCAGCGCGCGAATATACTCCAGCGTCAGCCCGTCGGGGGTGCTGACCGATTGCACGACGAGCATGATTGCGGGTGCCACCATGAACGCCAGCGAAACCAGCAGAAACGGCGTCACCAGCAAGACCGGCAGGCACCACCGGCTGAGAACGGAACCGAGACCTCTGGCCGTGCGGATCCGTCTCGACGCGGAACGGGAGTGCGCCACCATGTCCCGGCTTAGCCGGTCTTGACCGTCTTCGGCCACTGCTCGGCCACCACCTTCTTTGCAGCATCGATCTGCGCCTGGCTGGCGAAACGCACGCTCTTGTAGGCTTCCGGTGACGGCAGCTTGGCCAGCAGCGCAGCGGGCAGGACGCCGGCGTCGAGCATCTTGGAAAAGCGGATCGGATGGGCGTAGCCGGCCAGGAAGCCCAGCTGGCCTTCGTCGCTGTAGAGATATTCCTGCCACAGCTTGGCGGCGTTGGGATGGGGAGCGTAAGCGCTGATCGCTTCGCAATAGTAGTTGCCGAACGGCGCACCGTCATTGGGCACGACGACTTCGAAATCGACCTTGCCGGCCTCGTCGTCGCGGATCGTCAGGTTGAGATAGTCCCAGCGCAGCGCGATCGGCGTCTGGCCGCTCATCATCGTGCCCTTGTCGCTCTGGATGGGATTGTAGTTTCCGGCTGCGGCAAGCTTGCCGAAGAAGTCGATGCCCGGCGCGATATTGTCGAAGCTGCCGCCATTGGCGAGCGCTGCTGCCATCACGGCTGCAAAGGAATCGCCGGCACGCAGGGGACTGCCGCCCATCGACACCATGCCCTTGTATTCCGGCTTCAGAAGGTCGGCCCAGCTGCGCGGCACGGTCTTGACGACACTCTTGTTCACGGCAAACGAGATGATGCCGTAATAGCAGCCCTGCCACAGGCCATCGGGGTTCTTGACCTCAGCGGGAATATCGCTCCAGGTGGCGACCTTGTAGGGTTGCAGAAGCTTGTCGTTCACTGCCTGGAGGGCGAAGGACGGTGCAAGGTCGAGCGTGTCCGGTCCCCGATCCTGCCCCTTCAGGCTGCGAACGGCCTGCAGCTCTTCCGCCGACGACCCTTCAGGATTGGCGGGATTGACGTCGATCCCATAGAGCTTGGAAAAGTCCGTCATCATCTTGCCGAACACCCAGTTCGGCGACAGGGCGACGACATTCAGGGCGCCTTCCTTCTTGGCAGCAGCGACCAGCGCGTCGGGCATGGTGGCCGCCTCGGCGTAGAGTGGGCGGAGGTCGAGCAACGATGCGCCCAGCGCGACCGCGCCCGTCTGCAACAGGGTTCTGCGATTGATGTGAAACGAATGCATGGGAAAATCCTTCGGGTTGCAAATCGCCAGACGGCCCGTCAGCAGAGCCTTCGACAGCCTGAGTGAATTGCCAATAGGGATTGTCGGTGACAGGCAGTTGACAGAATTAAGAAGTTTCAAGCGCGAGCCGGCAAATATCGAAAAGTGGTATCGCATTGAAATATATTCGCTTTTAGCGTGTCCTCTCTGGCCCGGGGCTTGTCACCGGCCTGTTGTGTTGGTTCGCTAGGGAATCTGCCTTGCCGTTGTAAAGCCCGGCGAATCCGGGTGCCGGACGTGACCAGAAGGAGAGAGCCGCCATGAAGATCGCCGTGATTGCCGATCCCCATATCGGTGCCAGCACCGATAATTTCGTCGACAACTGGCGAGCGGCCGTCGCCCGCGTCAACGCTCTCGATGTGGCGTTCTCGATTGTGCTGGGAGACCTGACGCTCGACGGTGCCAATCTGGACGCGGACCTGGGATTTGCGCTCCGATCGCTCGCCGAACTCCAGAGGCCCGTCCTCGTGCTGCCTGGCAATCACGACGTCGGCGACATCTCGCGCGACAGCGGCCAGCCGGCAAGCCCCGGACGGCTGCAGCGCTGGAATCGGCATTTCGGCGACGACCGCTGGATTTCCGACGATATTCCCGGCTGGCGGCTGATCGGGATCGACAGCCAGATCCTGGCGACCGGGCTGCCGGAGGAGGACGCCCAGTGGCAATGGCTCGATGCGGCCTTTGCCGGACGGGGGGAGCGTACCCCGGTGCTGTTCACCCATATGCCGCTGTTTCTGGAAGACTGGGACGAAGCCGACCGCCCCTACTGGGC
>CAZZZI010000005.1:49748-58372 GCA_964658415.1 uncultured Sphingomonas sp.
CCGCTTCGAGCGCGTGCCCGACATCACGGAAACCTATATCGAGGATTATAACGGATCCATCTATCCGAAACCGGAATAGCCACGACGATCCAGCCGCCGTCGCCATATGTTGGATCTTGTCTGGCTAAGAACGCCGTTTTGTGCGAAAGTTCATCGCATTAACCGATGTAATGACCGACGCAGACCGGAAATGCGACCATGATCGAGAGTCAGACCAGGCAAGCCGATTGGCGCCGTGCGAACCCGCTGAAGTACAATGCGCACCTCGCCGTCCAGCGGGCGGTGGTTGCGGGCGAACTGGAAAAGCTCGGTTGCGAAGTCTGCGGCCACGATTCTGTCGATGCCCATCACGACGCGTATGACGAGCCGCTCCGCGTGCGCTGGCTTTGCCGGCGGCATCACACACGCCTTCATCACTATGGCGAAGACATGTTTCCGCTGCGCACCAGCGACGAGCAGGCTTGAGAAAACCCTGACGACGACATGATCGCCATGACTGTCCGGATACCACTGGCCATCGCTGGCCAGTGGTCTTTCGCATCAGTTGCGGGCCGGCTGCAGGCCGGCGTCGTCCGCCATGATCGATGCCGCCTCGTTCAGCAGCACGTCCTTGGCGTTCTTGCGGGCGGTCTCGATGGCGATGTCGGCACTCAGGCTGCGTTCGTTTGCCTGCAGCCCGTCGTCTTCGCCGGGGTCGACGCCATCGTTGATCTGCTCGCGTGACTTGAAGCGTTTGGCCTGGGCTTCCATTTCCTTGCGACGGTCAGCCTCGTTCAGGGAAATCACTCCCTTTTCGCGCTGCGCCTTCAGCTCGGCGATGTCTTCCACCAGACGCTTGAAATCCGGGTCTCCCGCCACCCGCGTGTCATGGCGGCTTTGCAGTTGCGGCAGAATCTTCGAGACGTCGCCCTCCGCCTTGTAGGTCGCAGGCTTGATCTGGGTCCAAGGAAGGGCGTTGTCGTAGCTTGCCTCGCCGAAGGTCTTCGGGTCTGTCAGGCTCGGCAGGCCGATATCGGGCGTTACGCCGCGCAGCTGCGTGGTTCCGCCATTGATCCGGAAGAACTGGGCTATCGTCATTTTCAGCTCGCCGAACTTCGGCTTGGGATTGTGGGCTACCTGGTCGAGATTGACGACCGTCTGCACGGTCCCCTTGCCGAAGCTGGGCTCGCCGATGATGATGCCACGGCCATAGTCCTGGATGGCCGCTGCGAAAATCTCGGACGCCGATGCGGAGCCGCGATTGATCAGCACGCCGACCGGACCGGTCCAGGCAGCGGGAGAGCGGTCGTCGCCCTCGATGGCGACCTTGCCACCGGCATCGCGCTGCTGGACGACGGGACCCTTGCCGGTGAACAGGCCGGTCAGGTCGATGGCTTCCGACAGCGAGCCGCCGCCGTTGTTGCGAAGGTCGATGAGAACGCCGTCGGCCTTGTCCTGCTTCAACTCATCGATAAGCTTCGCCACATCGCGGCTGGCGCTGCGATAGTCCTTGTCGCCCTTCCGACGGGCGTCGAAGTCCTCGTAGAAGGCCGGCAGGGTGATGACGCCGATCTTGCGCGTCGCATCGCCGTCCTTGATGGAGAGAAGGGTCTTCTTGGCGGCCTGCTTATCGAGGCTGATCTTGTCGCGGGTCAGGCTGACAATATGGTGAGCCGCATCGGCCCCGCCTTCTGCCGGCAGGATATCGAGACGGACGATGGAATCCTTTGCGCCGCGGATCATCTGGACGATCTCGTCGAGACGGGTGCCGACCACTTCCTTCACCGGACCATCTGCGCCCTGGCCGACGCCGACGATGCGATCGCCGACGGCGAGCTTGCCGGACAGCTGTGCCGGGCCGCCCGGGACGAGTTCGCGGATCGTCGTGTAATCGTCGCGCTCCTGCAGCACGGCGCCGATGCCGACCAGCGAGAGCTTCATCGAAATATCGAATTCCGCCGATGCCGTCGCACCGAAATAGTCGGTGTGCGGGTCGATGGACGTCGTGTAGGCATCCATGAAGGACTGGAACACGTCCTCGCTCTTGTATTTGTAGGCGCGCTCGAGCGAGTTTTCGTAGCGCTTGTCGAGCGTATCGCGAATGGACGCGTCGTCCTTGCCGGCGAGCTTGAGGCGCAGCCAGTCGCCCTTAACCCGCTTGCGCCAGATGTCGTCGATATCAGCCTCCGACTTCGGCCACGGTGCGTTTTCCCGCAGGAAGGAATAGCTTTCCTGCGTGTTGAAATCGAAGTTGGTCTTGAGAAGGCCGCGCGCATAATTCATGCGGTCGACGACGCGCTGCTCATAGAGATTGAACATGGAAAACGGGATCTGCAGGTCTTCCCGGTTGACCGCGTCGTCCAGCTTCGTGTTCTCGGCCGTGAACTTGTCGATGTCGGACTGCAGGAACAGCATCCGGTCGGGATCGAGCGACTTTATGAACCGGTCCATGATCTTCACGGACAGGGCATCGTCGAGCGGAACGGGCTTGTAGCTGAAACGGTTGAGAAACTGGGCGCTGAGATGGGCGGCCTGTCCCTGTTGCGGTAGCGGTGCCAGAACAGGCAGTGGTCCCATGTCCAGCGCATAGGCCGAAGATGAAAGCGCCAGAAAGATGCCGAGGAAACCAGAAAGTCTACGCATTCAGCTTTGATCCAATTCGTAATGCCGAGTCTCGATGTGCTGCTTTGGTGAAGCAATTTCGTGCGTTTGGCAACCAAAGGGATCAGCAAAGCGCGTAGCCATGTGCTGGCGCCACAGCCGCGACAGAAGCGATGCCTGCCCCGAACGGCCCGAGAAGCGCCGTCCGGACATGGTTCGCGCCCGTCGCGAGCCATTCAGGCCGGCAATTCAGGCATGACTACGGCAGGCGCGCACCGACCGCGTCACCAAAGCGTGAAAGCCGGAGTTCCCGGCTGCTACTGAACCAAGCCGGTTTTCGTCTGCGCCACCATCGCCTCGACATGATCGACCAGACCGTCGGCAAGACCGAGGCGACCGGCCAAGAGGTCCAGATAACCTCGTTCGGCGCGGGTATCGGGCTCGATCGTAAGGCGCGAGGCGGTATAGAGCTCGACCTTTTGCTCTTCTGTCACTGCCGCCGCGATGAGGGCATCGAGATCGGTCGGTGCCGTCAATTCGCGCTGGATGAAGCTGGCCGCTTCACCTGTCACGTCGGCTGCCGCGATCTTGTCCATGATCAGAGCCCGCTCGGCAACGTCGACATGGCCGTCCGCCTTGGCGGCCGCGATCATGCCGCGGATGAGGACAAGCACGAACTCGTTGCTGTTGGCCGGCGAAGACGGCGAGAAGGCCGAGTTCTCGGGCGGCGGCAGCATGGCCGGCTGTCCCTGCACGGATGACTGCTGGGCGGAAACGGGGGCAGATCCCGACTGGTAGTTCTTGTAGGCCTGGTAGGCGAGGCCCGCGACGGCGGCAAGGCCGCCCGCAGCGAGCGTGTTCCCGGCGATACTGCGGCCGGTCTTGGTGCCGACAAGCATGCCGAGGATGGCGCTCGTCGCCAGTGGATTTTCCCGCGCCTTGCCGACCGCTTCACCGGCCCGATCGCGTACGGTCCCACCGAGCCCGGGAACCTGCGATGTCAGGAACTGATCGAGAAGCTTCTTTGCATCGAACATAGTGAACTGCCTCCTTGATGATGATTGATAGATAGGAGCAGTCCGCACGAATACAAATTCCGCCGGATCGTAGAGCACCCCGAATAGAGGTGGATGGCTCCATCAGCGGTCGTCAGGCATGGCGGCGCATTGTATGTAGATTTTCTGGTGTGAAGATCTACACGGAGCTACCGATGGCCATCAACGTCAACAACCGGCAGGCTGATGCTCTGACCCGCAGGTTTGCAAGCGTCGCCGGTGTGACCATCACTGATGCTATCGTCATCGCCATGAAAGAGGCGCTGGAGCGACGCATCAATATGGAGAGCGCGACGGAACCGGCTGCACGGCTGCGCGCCAAGCACGGGCTCGTCCTGACCGCGCGGGGCAAGGAGCCTCTTCCCGGATCGGTATCGACGAGATGTGGGACGGGAAATAATGTACGTTCACGCGTCCGCCATCATTGCTCTTGCATCTGAACCTGAAGCCAAGCGTGTCGCAGATGCCCTTTTGTCCGCAAGCACGCGGATCACATCCGCCGTCGCTGTCCTCGAAGCGGCAACGGCCTTGGCAAGACCCGATAAGTTCAACCGGTCGATTGCTGACATCGAGCCATTCTTGATGGAATTCCTGGAGGCACGGGGCATCGAATTATACGACCTCCCACCCGGGAAGAGCGCCACGACCCTGTCACTGATGGCGGCTGACAGATACGGCAGCGGTCGCAACAGACTGAACCCCGGCGATTGCCTCCATTATGCATGCGCCAAAGATTACAAAGTACCGATGCTCGCGACGCAAGACGAGTTTCGTCAAACCGATCTCCAGACAATTCCTTGACACTTCCGCGCGCCATTCTGCGCGCGAGCGGCTGGACGGCGTCACGCGCGCAGGCTGCAGTCAAAAAGCAGCCGTGTTTCATTCGCAAAATGCTGCAACGCACACTATTTGATTTGACGTCGCTTCGATTTTCAAAACGGGAACCGCTGCATGGTTTTACCCCAGTCAGCTCGTCTACACCGGATGCTCGGCTATATCGGCTGGCCTCTTGCCCTTCTCTTCCTCTGGGATATCGCCGTCACCCTGGCCTATGTCTACCTTCCCCACCCGTGGCTGGATCTGCCAGCACTGCCGATGAGCCTGCTCGGATCGGCACTGGCCCTGTTTCTGGGCTTCCGGAACAACAACGCCTATAATCGCTGGTGGGAGGCGCGGACGCTTTGGGGGGCGATGGTGAACGCGTCGCGCTCCTACGGGCGGGAAGTGTTCCACCTGATCGACAAAAACGGCGAAAGCTTCGATCTGCGCCACGACCTCGTTCGACGCCAGATCGCCTACGTGAACGCCCTGCGCTGTCACCTGCGTCGGCAGCCGAACGAGGAGGAGATCCGAGCCTTCCTCTGCGACAACGAACTCGAGTCGTTGAAGGGGGTGACCAATGTGCCGAACGCAATTCTCAACGAGACTGCCTCGCTACTGGCCGAGGCACGCCAGCAAGGCTGGATCGATTCGATGCGCAGTATCCAGATCGAAAGCGTCATCGTCGACATGAGCAACGCGCAGGGCGGCATGGAGCGGATCAAGAACACGCCCCTGCCCCGCGAATACGGCTACTACCCGACGCTATTCGTGCACATTTTCTGCATTCTGCTGCCGATCGGCCTTGTCGATAGCCTGACGATCTACACGCCGCTTGCATCGACAATCGTCGGCTTCATGCTGCTGGCCATGGACCGTATCGGCTCCGATCTGCAGGATCCGTTCGAAAACCGCGCCCACGACGTGCCCCTGACCTCGCTTTGCCGGACAATACAGATCGACCTTGAGCAACTGGTCGGCGGAGGCAATGCCACGAAGCCTATCCGACCGGTCGAGAATGTCCTCTGGTAAACCGCCAGAGCGCCGCGCCTCAGATATCGTAGGTGTTGGCAGCGTTGATCGTCGAAATGAACTGTTTGGTCCGTTCGCGCTGCGGAGCCGTGAAGAGAAGCTTTGAATCGCCGGTCTCGACGACGCTACCAGCCTCGAGGAAGACGACGTTGTTGGCGATCTTCGAGGCAAGCCTCAGATCGTGCGTGGCCATCACCATGGTCGTGCCTTCTGCGGCAAGCTTGCTCAAGACATCGACCACCTCGGCTGCGAGCTCCGGATCGAGCGCCGATGTCGGCTCGTCGCACAGAAGCACGCGGGGCGATGGTGCGAGCGCCCGGGCGATGGCGATCCGCTGCTGCTGTCCACCGGATAGGGTCGCCGGCCAGGCATCCGCCTTATGCTCCATCCCGACTTTCTGCAGAAGCTCCTCGGCGCGCGCGCGGGCCTTTTCCCGGGGCCATTTCAGCACCGTGACAAGGCTTTCCATGACGTTTTCAATCGCGGTCTGGTGCGGAAAAAGCTGGAAGTTTTGGAACACCATGCCGGTCTGACGGCGGATCTTCTGGATTGCCTGCCAGCTGGGTTTCTGGTGTGGTGAGAAGGTCAGTGTTTCGCTGCCCAGGCGGATAGTGCCCGCGCTGGGGATTTCCAAGAGGTTGATGCATCGCAGCAGCGTGCTCTTGCCGCCGCCGGACGGGCCGACCAGGGCGGTGACGCTGCCCTCCGGAATCGTGATGTTGATATCCTTGAGGACGACGGTATCGCCGAAGCGCTTTTCGATGTTGGTAAGCTCGATCATGCGTTGGCCTCCATCATGCCGCCATATCGGGCAAATCGCCGCTCCAGCCTGACCTGCAGCGTCGACAGCACCGAACTGAGCACCAGGTAGATCAGCGCCGCCTCAATATAGAGGATGAGCGGTTCATAGGTCGTGGCAACCACCCGCTGGGCCGCCTGGAACAGCTCGGGCACGGTGATGGCTGCTGCAAGCGAGGTGTCCTTGACCAGCGAGATGAAGGTATTCGACAGGGGTGGCACGGCGACGCGCGCGGCCTGCGGCAGGATCGTCCGGATCATGGCCTGGCGCCAGCTCATGCCGATCGAATAGGCCGCCTCCCACTGTCCCTTCGGAACCGAGGAGATGACGGCACGGATGATCTCCGAACTGTAGGCGCCGATGTTGAGCGTAAACCCGATCAGTGCGGCCGGAAAGG
This sequence comes from uncultured Sphingomonas sp., assembly GCA_964658415.1. Classification (GTDB taxonomy): domain Bacteria; phylum Pseudomonadota; class Alphaproteobacteria; order Rhizobiales; family Rhizobiaceae; genus Rhizobium. The sequence goes on from CAZZZI010000005.1 coordinate 56,431, forward strand.
CGTCGAGCAGGATGCCGACGCTCGGCAGGCCGTAGAAGATCACGAAGAGCTGCACCAGCAGCGGCGTTCCCCGGATGATCCAGACATAGAAGCGGGCGACCGCTGCGATCGGTGCGGGGCCGAACAGGCGAGCGATGGCCGTGACGAGCCCGAGCGCAAGCCCGAGGACGAAGGACAGCAGTGTCAGCGGTATGGTGAAAACCAGACCTGCCCACAGGAGCGAGGGCAGCGCGTCCGCCATCAGTTGAAGCCAGTGCGGCAAGGGTATCTCCCTTAGAAAAGCAATGCGCCCAGCGAGATATCACTGAGCGCTTGTTTGTTCATTATCGCGGTTTGCGGATTTTGGGAACGGCTTGCGCCAATCCTACTTGGAGACGTCCTGGCCGAAATACTTTTCCGAGATCTTCTGGTAGGTGCCATCGGCCTTGATGTCGGCCAGCGCCTTGTTGATGGCGGCCAGCAGTTCGGGTTCCTGCTTGCGGATGATGACGCCAGAATAGTTGGCATCTTTTTCCTCAGCCACGACCTTCACAGGCGCTTCCGGCTTGTGCTTCTTGAAGTCGAGGAAGGACAGGCTGTCGTTGATCGTGGCATCCGCGCGCCGGGTCAGCACGAGCTGGATCGACTGGTCGAAACCGTCGGTGCCGACAAGCTCGGCGCCGGACTGTTCGGCCAGCTTGCCATAGTTGCTGGTCAGCGACTGGGCTGCCTTCTTGCCCTTCAGATCGGCGAAACTCTTGATGCTGTCGTCGCTGTCACGCACGATCAGCGCGGCCTTCGAGGCGATGTAGGGATCGGAGAAATCGTATTTCTGCTTGCGGGCATCGGTGATGCCGACCTCGTTGATGACGCTGTCGTAGCGCTTGGCATCCAGGCCGGCGATCAGTCCATCCCACTTGCCTTCGACGAATTCGGCCTTCACGCCCAATTTCGCGGCGATGGCCTCGGCGATTTCGACATCGAAGCCGGACAGCTTGCCGCTACCGTCGTGAAAGGTGAAGGGGGCATAGGTGCCTTCCGTCCCGACCTTGAAAACGCCGGATGATTTGATGGCGGCAAGGTTGTCGCCGGCATGGGCCGGCAGCAGCAGGGCCGCCTGCACGAGTGCGATGGCAGCGATGGATTTCAGGAATGTCATGGCGGTACCGATCCAGGTGTTGGTGTTTAGGCGCGAAAGATCGCAGAATTTTCGCTTCAGATATGGGCAGTAAACTGCGAAGGGAACGAGCAAATGCAAATAATTTTCTCAATTTGCCCGTCGTTTGGCGATCTTCGCCCTGTGAGGCTGCATCGCAGGCGGTTTCGCCCCTCCTCCCGACGCCATCTGTGACAAGCCGCTGTCCCGCAAATTCGCGTTTGCATTCCGATATTTGCGGCCTGGGCCTCTGTTCATGTCACGCAAAGGCGCTATGAAGATGCCGGACAGAACTGCGAAGTGCCTCGACCCCTTGCCAATTCAGTTGTTGCCTGAAGATTAGTTCGATGAACAACCCGCCTGCGCCGTTGCCGTTCCTTCGCGTCCTCGAAAGGAGCTGGCCTGCCCTGGTTTTGATGGCCTGCCTGCTGTCGGCATGGGAACTCTATGCCCGCTATTCCGGCATCAAGCCGACGACCTTGCCCGCCCCGTCGCGCGTCGCCACCCAGATCGTGGTCAACTGGCAGGTCCTGCTCGACAATGCGGTACCGACCGTGGCAGCGACGCTTACCGGCTTTGCCTTCTCGCTGACCGTGGCGTTCATCCTCTCCATCGTCATCGACTTCTTCCAGCCGGCGCGCCGCGCGCTCGTCCCGGTCTTCATCGTCAGCCAGACGTTGCCGCTGGTCGCCATAGCGCCGCTGGTGGTGCTATGGTTCGGCTTTGGATTGCTGCCGAAGATCCTGCTGGTGGCGCTCGTGACGTTTTTTCCGATGATGGTCGCGCTGGTTCAGGGCTATGAATCGA
>CAZZZI010000005.1:58472-59762 GCA_964658415.1 uncultured Sphingomonas sp.
GCGCTCGTGACGTTTTTTCCGATGATGGTCGCGCTGGTTCAGGGCTATGAATCGACCGATCGCGACATGACACGGTTGCTTGCTTCGATGGGCGCTCCACGGTGGCGGATCTTCCTTCTGGCGCGCCTGCCGTCGGCCATTCCCTACTTCTTCACGGGCCTGCGCATTTCCATTACCTACGCGGTCGTAGGCGCCATTTTCGCGGAATATGCCGGGGCCGCAAAGGGGCTCGGCATATACATGCTGTCGGCGAAGAACAATTTCCGGCCGGACCTGGTGCTGGCCGCCGTTACCGTCAGTTCCTGCCTGACATTGCTGCTGTTCGGACTGGCCGTCGTCGCGGAACGGCTGCTGACGCCCTGGAACACGGCGCGCAGGGGCGGCCAGCCATGACCGAACCGGCCCGCCTGTCGCTGTCAGGCATCCGCAAATCCTTCGGTACTCTCGAGGTGCTCGCGGACGTGACGCTGCAGGTCGGGCGGGGCGAATTCGTGTCGATGCTCGGGCCATCGGGTGCCGGCAAGTCCACCCTGTTCCAGGTGCTGACCCGGGCAATTGCCGCTGACGCCGGCGACATCGCATTCGACGGTGCACCATTGGACAAGGCCAGCGACAAGTTCGCCTTCATGCCCCAGCGCGATGCCTTGATGCCGTGGCGGCGGATCATCGACAACGCCACCCTGGGTCTCGAAGTGCAGGGATTGTCGAAGGCGAAAGCCCGGGCGCGGGTCGAGCCTCTGCTCGAGACGTTCGGGCTCACGGGGTTCGAGCGCCACTATCCCGACCAGCTTTCGGGCGGCATGCGGCAGCGCGTGGCGCTGCTGCGCACCGTCGTCCAGCAGCGCAAAATGCTACTGCTCGACGAGCCCTTCGGTGCGCTCGATGCGCTGACCCGGATTTCCATGCAGCGCTGGCTCGAGCAGATGTGGGAGCACAACAGATGGACGGCGCTGCTGATCACCCATGACGTGCGGGAAGCGATTTTCCTGTCCGACAGGATCTACGTGCTCTCTGCGAGGCCCGCCACCACCCTGGCCGAAATCGCGGTGCCGCTGCCGCGACCGAGAACCCTGGCCGATCTCGCATCCCCGGATGCTGCACGCATCGAGGCCGAGCTTCTCGACGCGCTGATCGGACCTGGCTCGCCGCCCGCTTTCCCACCCTCCGAGACGTCCTAACTTCGAAAAACAGGAGTATGCATGCCTTCGTTCACGCGGCGCTTTGCCCTCGGGCTCGCGCTTTCCACCGTCGCCGCGCTTGCCACTATGGCCCCCGTTGCCGCTGCCGACC
>CAZZZI010000006.1:0-59156 GCA_964658415.1 uncultured Sphingomonas sp.
TTCACCGGTTGGCCGGAGCGGGCGGTCGAGACCCCGCGAGATCCGTCGCCGCATCCGGCCGAGTAGCAGCCTTCTCCCTGCCGTCGATGCTGGCGCGCAGCAGCTTGTGCGCTGCTTCGTCGAGCGGGAAGTTCCACATCATGGCGACGGCGGCCAGTTTCAGCAGGATCGGTATCCACGCATAGGCGACGGCGAGGGTCCACAGCGCCTGCGGCGCGTTACCGGTACCTGCGGCCGCATCGAAGCCGAATGACGACAGGAGCGGGAAGATCAGCCCGACGCCTGCTGCCAGCGACAGCTTCGTTGCAAGCCCCCATGCCGCAAAATACAGGCCGCCGCGGCCCGTGCCGGATCGGGCCGTGTCGACATCGATGACATCCGCCTGGATAGCCGGAGGCAGCGAAAGGTCGAAGCCCAGCATCAGGCCGGTGATGACGCAGATTGCGCCGAAGCCGTAGAGCGAGCCCGGAGGCAACAGGGGCGCCGCGACGAAGGCGGCGCAGGCGACGATCATGGCCAGGCACCAGGCGCGGTGCTTGCCGAAGCGCCTGGACACCACGGTTGCCAGAGGCACGCCGGCGATGCCGCAGAGGAAGTAGACGAAGAGCAGAGGCCCGCGCGCCTGCGGCATCCCCAGCCGGTCGGAAACGAAGTAGAGGAAAAGCGTCGCGGGGATGCCGTTGGCAAACCCGTTGATGAAATAGGCGACCAGCAGCCGAACGAAGGGCTTGTTGGCCGCGAGCAACCCGAGGCTCCGGCGCATGGCGATCGCGGGCGATGCGTGCTCTGGCGGCTCCGGAACGACCATGACCGCCAGGATGCCGCTCAAGGGGAGGCTGACCGCGACGACGATGCCGAGAATGGCAAGCCCCGACACGGACGCGCCGCGCTCCATGCCGATGGCGAAGGGCACGACGATGGCGATCAGCACGCCGATCAGCGAAATGCCCTCGCGAAGGCTGGTGAGCGATGTGCGCCCGCTGTAGTCGTCGATGAGTTCCGCACCCCATGCGGAGTAGGGTACCATCGCCATCGTGTAGCCGAGCGACAGCACGACGCCCCATATTCCCAGCCATAGCAGCGTGGCGCCTGCCGGAGGCGAGTACAGCATGAGCGCTGCCACGGCGGCAATCGGCAGGGCGACGGCAAACAGGAGCCGCCGGCGGCAGAACCTCGGTCGAAACCGATCGGCCACCACGCCGACGAGCGGATCAGAAACCGCGTCGAAGATCCGCACCAGCAGGAGCACGAAGCCGACGCCCGCAAGCGGCAGGCCGAGGGTCTCGGTGTAGTAGGTCGGCACCACGGCATAGAGCGGCAGTCCAAGGGCGGCCAGCGGCGCTGCCGGCAGGGCGTAGGCGAGGAGACGCCAGCCGCTGACCGATCGCGCGCTTGCGCCCTGCGATTGGCCAACGCCTGTTTCAGGCCCTGGCAAAAACCACCTGGCGCACGTCGATGTTGCGGGACAGGAACCCGGCCTCGCAATAGAACAGGTAGAAGTCCCACAGCCTACGGAAACGGTCGTCGAAGCCGAGCGGCTTGACCCGCTCCCAGGCCGCCCAGAAACGCTCGCGCCATTCCGCGAGCGTGCGGGCGTAGTCGAGGCCGAAGCCGAAATCCTTGACCATCGACAGGTCGACCTTTCGGCTCAGGGCCAGAAGGTGCTCCGGCGTCGGCAGCATGCCGCCGGGGAAGACGTACTTCTGGATGAAGTCCGGGTTGGCCTTGTACTTCGCGAAAGCCTCCGGCTTGATCGTGATGATCTGCAGGCCGGCCTGGCCGCCTGGCTTCAGGCAGTCTCTCAGCTTGGAAAAATAGGTTGACCAGTATTTCTCGCCGACTGCCTCGAACATCTCGATCGAGATGATCTTGTCATAGAGCCCTGTTTCGTCGCGATAGTCCTGGAAACGGAAATCGACGCGGTCGCTGAGCCCCGCCTTGCGGATGCGCTCCTCGGCAAAAACCAGCTGTTCGCGGCTGATCGTCAGACCCGTCACGCGGCAGCCGATCTCCTTGGCGGCGAATTCGGCGAAGCCACCCCAACCGCAGCCGATTTCGAGCACGTGGTCGCCCGGCCTGATGCCGGTCGCGTCGGCCAGGGCCCGGTATTTTGCATTCTGGGCCGACTGCAGGTCGTTGGCGCCGGTCGAGTAAAGCGCCGACGAATAGGTCATGCTCGGATCGAGCCATTCCTTGTAGAAGTCGTTGCCGAGATCGTAATGGGCGGAGATGTTGCGCTTCGATCCGGCCTTGGTGTTGCCACGCATCCAGTGCCGGATTTTCTCGACGACCTGCATGATGCCGCCGGTGCCGTTCGCATACTGGTCGGCAGCCTCGCCGTTGATCAGGAAAAGCTGGAGGAAGGCAACGATGTCGGGACTGTCCCAGTCGCCGTCCATGTAGGTCTCCGCAACCCCGATGGTGCCCGTCAGCAGCGCGCGGGACGCAAGTTTCCAGTTGCGCAGCGTGACGGCTGCCCGCGGCCCGTCCACCTTGCCGTTGACCAGCACCTTGCGACCATCGGGCATTTCGATTGCCAGGGCGCCTTTCTGCATCTGCAGCAGGCCGCGAAGGGCAAAACGCGCTTTCAGGGGCAAGCCCTTCGACACGCGCGAGATATTATCATGCGACAGTAGTTCTGCGCCCTCGGCGAATTTGGTCCAGTCCTGCCTGTCAGTCATCGATACTCCGGTAGCAATAGGCTTGGCTCCTGAAGCTATATGATGCGTCAACGGGACTTGCCAGCCCTCGTGATCGATTGTCGGGGAATCACAATTCATTCTGCGGCCTCCAGGGTAATGCGCTGTGGCTTGATGCTGACGGGCGGCGGTGCCTTTGGCCGGGGAATATACTTGGCTCCCTTCAGCCAAAGCTTCAGCGCCTCCCAATGGATGCCGGCGACGATCTTCAGCGTCAGGAAAGGGATCCGCCCGGTCAGTCCGAGCAGCGTCGATGTCGACATGGCTTCCTGACGACCGGAGAAGGTTGCCGCCAGCAGCGGACCCTCGGCATCGGTTTCGAGGATGCGCCAACGGATTTCGCGGCCCGGCGGCAGCATGCGGAAATGGTAGCGCATGGGCATCGGAATGAAGGGCGAGACGTGAAAGACCTTGTCGCAGGTCTGGCGCAGGCCGCTGTCGGTCATTTCGCCGTCGCTGACCGGGCAGACATAGGTGTGCCGCTCGCCGAAGGTGTTGCGGACCTCGTAAATGGCAGCCACCAGCCGCTGGTCGGTATCGTAGGCGTAATAAACCGAGATCGGATTGAACACGTAGCCGAGGATGCGCGGGTAGCAGACCAGGAGGATGCGGGAAGCAGGCACTGCCAGCCCGGCGTCGGCCAAAAGGCGGTCGGCGTAGCTACGCAGGCTGGTGCCGTCGTCGCAGTGATCCTTCTCGTAGAATGTAACGAGGTTTCTGGCGTTGACCGAAAACAGCGCCGACAGCTTGTCTGCCTCCGCGAGCCTGTCGAGGTCGACAAGCAGAGAGAAAACCCGGTACTGGAAGCGATGGCCGAAAGGCTTCATGCGCTGGTGCATCACCTCGCCGACATAGAGCGCGGCGGCAGCGGCCGGCCACGGACCGTTGCGCACGACGTCGGCGCCCGCTGTTTCCCGTCTTGTTTTCATACCATCACTTCGAGCTTCTGACGGGGACGCACGGCCGCCGGCCGGGGAGCGCGCCAGGGGATGATGCCGCCGAGCGCCTCGGCAGCTGCGAGGCCCGATGTGAGGCCGTCCTCATGGAAGCCGTAGCCTGTCCAGGCACCGGCGAAATGGCTGTGATTGAGGCCCTGGATGGAGGTCAAGCGCGCTTGCGCCTCCATGCTGCCGCCATTGAATTGCGGGTGATCGTAGGAATATTCGGCAAAGACCTTCGACGGATCGGGTTCGCGGTCCGGGTTGAGGGTCACGAACAGCGGAAGATCGTCGCTTATGCCCTGCAGCCGGTTCATCCAATAGCTGACCGCGCAGCCGTTCTGTCCCTCGTCGTTGCTGGACCGGAGGTAGTTCCATGACGCCCAGACCTTGCGGCGTTTCGGCATGAGCGCGAGGTCGCGGTGCAGGACGACGCGGTTCGGGCCGTAGGGAATGGCGCCCAGGAGGCGTTTTTCCTCTGACGTCGCATCCTTCAGCATCGCCAGTGTCTGGTTGCTGTGGGCGGCGAAGACGACCTTGTCGAAAATCATCTCCCGCCCGTGATCGTCGGTGATCAGCACGTGATCGTCCCGGCGCTGGACGGCGCGGATGCCGCAGGAGAGCTTCAGCCTGTCGCCCAGCGGCAGTAGCAGCTTTTCCAGGTAGTTGCGGCTCCCGCCGGTGACGGTGCGCCACTGATGCTGTTTCAGGTAAATCAGCCGGTGATTGTCGAAGAAATTGACGAAATGTTCGGCCGGGAATTCGAGCATCTGCGTGGCCGGCGTCGACCAGATCGCCGCAGCCATGGGGATCAGGTAGTTGTTCGCAAAGCCCGGCGAAAAACCGCGCCAGTCGAGATAATCGCCGATCGATCGCTTTGCCAGATGCCCGGCGGCGCGGTCGAGAAGGCAGGTCTTGTTGAAACGCAGGATCTCGCGCACCATCCACAGGAAGGACGGACGCATCAGATTGCGTTTCTGTGCAAACAGCGTCCCCAGCGTATCGCCGCTCCATTCCATCTTGCCGCGATCGAGCGACAGCGCGAAGCTCATGTTGCTGGCATGGGTCTTGACGCCCAGCCCGGCGAACAGAGCCGTCAGATTAGGATAATTCTGCTCGTTGTAAACGATGAAGCCGGTGTCGACCGACACGGGCGTGCCGTCATAGTCGATATCGACCGTGGCCGTGTGGCCGCCCGGTCTGTCCGCTTTTTCGAACAGGGTCACGTCGTGCACCCCATGAAGCGCCCAGGCGGCGGACGCACCTGAAACGCCGGAGCCGATCACCGCGATCTTCATGCGACGCTCGCCATCGTGTCTCGGGTCTGCAAACAGGGCGTTCATGCGGCGTCCTTTACTGCGCTATAGGCTTTCAGTGCCCGGTCACGGGCCATTGCGTGGTCGACGATCGGCTGGGGATACGTCTTGCCGAGAACGATCCCGGCCTTGTCGAGAACGGAGGCTGGTGCTTCGAACGGCCGGTGGATGTATTTGTCGCCCAGTTCCGAGAGCTCGGGCACGAATTCACGAACATAGGACCCCTGAGGATCGAACTTCTCGCCCTGCAGGAGCGGATTGAAGATCCGGAAGAACGGCGAGGCGTCGGCCCCGGATCCCGCGACCCACTGCCAGCCGGCAGCGTTGCTGGCCGGATCGGCATCGACGAGCGTGTCGCGGAACCATTCTTCGCCGCGGCGCCAGTCGATCAGCAGGTCCTTGATCAGGAAGGAGGCCACGATCATGCGGACGCGATTGTGCATCCAGCCGTGCTTCCACAACTGCCGCATGCCGGCATCGACGATGGGATAACCGGTGCGTCCCTGCGTCCACGCTTCGAACAGGTCGGTTTCGGCTCTCCAGCCGAATGCGTCGAAGCGCTTGTTCCAGTTGGCGGATGCGAGTTCGGGAAAATGAAACAGCAGGTGATAGGAGAAATCGCGCCAGGCGAGCTCCTTGCGGAAGTGGACGACGTCTTCCTGCGGCACGCTATGCGGCAGCCCGCGCGTGGCGTGCCATATGCGAGCCGGTGAAATCTCTCCCAGCGCAAGATGCGGAGACAGCATCGAGGTTGCCGGCTTGGCCGGAAAATCCCGGTCTGCCTTGTAGCCGCTCAGGGCATCGTCGACGAAGTCGGAGAGCCGTTCGAGCGCAGAGGCTTCGCCGGGAACCCAGACCTCGGAGAACGACACCGCCCAGTTCGGCCTGGTAGGCAGGAGATTCCAGTCCGATAGCGACTGGCTTGCCGGCCACGAGCCCGGAGAAGGAATGGCCTCCGGTGCTTCCAGCGGAGCCATGGGCTCGCCGCTCCCCTCCAGAGCGCGCCAGAAGGGCGTGTAGACGCGGTAGGGCGTCCCGCCGCCCGTCTTCAGCTTGGATGGCTCATGCAGAAGCTGGCCGGCGAAACTCGCAACGTCGATGCCGCGCTCGGCGAGTTCCCGTTTGACGCGGGTGTCGACAGCGATGCCCGCGGGGTCATAGCGGCGGTTCCAGAAGACGCTCGTCGCGCCCGATTTCTCGATGAGCGCGCCCAGAACATCCAGGGCGTCGCCGCTTGCAAGAACCAGGTCACTGCCGCGCTCGCGGAGCGATGCCTGCAGTGCCGAAAGAGAATGGTGGAGCCACCAGCGCTGTGCCGAACCGAGTGGCCCGGTGCCGTCCCCCTCAGGCTCTCTGATGTACACGGGAATGACGGGGCCGGTCTTCTGGCAGGCAGAGTGCAGCGCAATGTTGTCGTCCAGCCGCAGGTCCTTCCGGAACCATAGGATAGTGCATTCGCTCGCTGCCTCCACTGCTGTCATTCCCCTTTTATCCTCCAATTCAAGTCTGTTACGCATCTACGTTGGTGTCGGATCAAAGGTTTCACCGCCTGTCGCGAAATGCCGAGGCAACCTTCGGACGGGAGGGGTCCGTCAGCGGAAGACGAGGAAATGCACCGCCTGCCGCAATTTCTCGCAGGCCTGTCACCGTTCTGTTATGCAAGGTGGTTAGCTCTCCGGCCATATCGGCAAGGAGTTTACCGTGGCAGAAATCCGCATCGAGCAGGTCCGCAAGGCCTATGGCAGCAACAAGGTCGTGCACGGCGTGGATCTGACGTTCCGCTCCGGCGAATTCGTTGTCATTCTCGGGCCGTCAGGTTGTGGCAAGTCCACGCTGCTGCGGATGATCGCGGGCCTCGAGGAAATCTCGGGCGGCGAGATCGTCATCGACGACGTGGTCGTCAACCAGCTTGAGCCGCGCGAGCGCGGTTGTGCCATGGTGTTCCAGAACTACGCGCTCTATCCGCACATGAACGTCGCCGCCAACATGGGCTACGCGCTCAAGGTGTCCGGCGTGCCAAAAGCAGAGCGCGACCGCCGGATCAAGGAAACGGCCCGCATCGTCGGCCTCGAGGATTTCCTCGACCGCAAGCCAGCCGAGCTCTCCGGCGGCCAGCGCCAGCGCGTCGCCATGGGCCGCGCCATCATCCGCGAACCGAAGGTCTTCCTGTTCGACGAACCGCTGTCCAACCTCGATGCCAAGCTGCGCGTCCAGATGCGCGTCGAGATCCGCCGCCTGCACAAGCGTCTTTCTGCCACCTCTGTTTTCGTCACCCACGATCAGGTCGAGGCGATGACGCTCGCCGACAAGCTGGTGGTGATGTACAAGGGCAAGGTTGAGCAGGTCGGCACGCCGCTCGAGGTCTACAACAAGCCGCGCACCCGTTTCGTCGGCTCCTTTATCGGCTCGCCGGCAATGAACTTCCTCGAGGGCTCGTTCTCCGCCGACGGCACGCACTTCATCTTCGACGGCATTCCGATCCCCGTGGATCATAAGATCGGCACGGCGAATGCCGGCCGCGCCGCCGCCCTCGGCATTCGCCCGGAACACGCCCAGATGGTGCCGGCGGGAACGCCGGGCAGCATCCCGGCCACCGTCGATTTCGTCGAGGAGCTCGGCTCCGGCCGCGTCATCCATTGCGACATCAACGGCTCGAATTTCGCCCTCAGCATTTCCGACCACGTGACCAGCGAGACGGGCCAGCAGATCGCGCTTCATCTGCCTGCCGAGCACGTCCACCTGTTCTCCCACGAGACCGATCTGCGCCTGGACCTGGCTGAGACCGCGCCGGTCCGGGAGAAGGAACTGGTCTCCTGATCTTTTGAGACGAAATTCTTCCAAGCCTGCCATCGATGCCGTCGGAGCCCAGCTCCGGCGGCATTTTTCGTGGCACCAGGGGTGGAAACGAAAATGGCGGGCTCGAAGGCCCGCCATGACATTGGTCTCGATGGAAGAGCGTGCCTATTTCTCGGTGGAGATCAGCCCGCGCACGAACCAGCGCTGCATCAGAACCACGACGATCATCGGCGGCAGCATCATGATCAGCGTCCCGGCCATGGCGATATTCCATTCCGGGATGCCGCCGAAGTTCGGAACCAGCTTCTGCAGCGCGGTGCCGACGACGTAGCGGTGGGGGTCGGTCGTCACCAGCAGCGGCCAGAGATACTGGTTCCACGCCCACAGGAACATGATCGTTCCGAGCGCCGCCATGTTGGTGCGCGACAACGGCATCAGGATATCGATGAAGAAACGCACCGGACCGGCACCGTCCATGCGGGCCGCTTCCGTCAACTCGTCCGGTATCGTCAGGAAGAACTGGCGGTACAGGAAGGTGCCGGTGGCCGTGGCGACAAGCGGCAGGATGAGGCCCGGATAGGAGTTGAGCAGGCCGAAATTCAGCTTGAGCTCGACGCCGGTGAGGGTCTGGACAAGCCAGGTGACGCCGGTGACGTCCAATATGGTCTGGTACGGCGAGAGCACGTCGGCGGCGACGGCATAGGTCGGGACGATACGGACTTCGAGTGGCAGCATGAGCGTTATGAAGATCATCCAGAACATCACGGTGCGGCCTGGAAAGCGGAAGTAGACGATCGAAAAGGCTGTCAGCGCCGAAACCAGAACCTTGGCGGCGGCCACGCCAACGGCGACGATCATGCTGTTCAGCAAAACCGAGCCGAGGTTGGCGTTGACCCAGGCAGTCTTGATGTTGACCCAGAAATCGCTGCCCGGAATCAACGGCATCGGTGTCTGGTTGACATCGGTCAGATTGTGGGTCGACGCGATGAAGACCATGGCAAAGGGCGCCGCGGCGACCAAAAATCCTAGAAACAGGATCAGGTGCGTGAAGAAGTCCAATAGGGGGGTACGTTCGACCATGATTGCCTCAGCGGTAGTGCACGCGCCGCTCGATGAAGCGGAACTGGAAAATGGTAAGCAAGACGATCAGGGCCATCAATATGATGCTCTGGGCAGCCGCGCCGGAAAAATCGAGGCCCTTGAAGCCGTCGGAATAGATCTTGTAGACCATCAGGTTGGTGGAGTTCGCTGGCCCGCCCGATGTCATGATGTCGATGATGCCGAAGGAATCCTGAAAGCTCTCGGTGATGTTGATGACCAGGAGGAAAAAGATCGTCGGCGTGATCAGCGGAAACTGGATGTCCTTGAAGCGCCGCATGACGCCTGAACCATCCATGGCGGCAGCTTCAATGAGAGACCGCGGGATACTCTGGAAGGCGGCCAGGAAAAAAATGAAATTGTAGCCGATGTATTTCCAGGAGAACGCGGCGATGATGGACGCCATGGCATCGAAACCATCAAGGCCCGGATCCCAAAGTCCCGGCCACCAGTGGTTTACCACCGAAATGATGCCGGCCTCAGGTGCCAGGATGAAGCGGAAGGCGAGCGCAAGTGCGGGCGCGGCAATTCCGTACGGCCAGATGAGCACGACCCTGTAGAACTTCGAGCCCCTGAGCTGCCTGTCGGTCAGCGCGGCGAGCACCAGACCCACCGTCATCGAAAGGCCGGTGCTGATCGCTGCAAACAGGAGACTGCGGCTGACCGAGTTCCAGTATTCGGGATTGGTGAGGATCGATCTGAAATTGTCGAGCCCGACGAAGATATTGCCGCCGCCCCAGGGCTGCTGCAGCGTCAGCGACCAGAAGACCGCCTGACCCGCCGGCCAATAGAAGAAGGTAAAGATGAGAAGGAGTTGCGGTACCGCGAACAGTATACCGATGGTCGACTTATTGAATGTTGTTCGCTTTTCCATGGTTTTTTCCGGCAGGCATCGGGCTCGAAGAACCGTGTTTCATGATAAAAAGCGCCGTCCAGGTGTGGACGGCGCCGGTTTGCGAGCAGTCGTGATCAGGGGAGGGTCTTGCCCTTGTAGGTCTGTTCGAAGCGTTCGAGGTTGGCGTCGCCGTTCTTGACGAGGGTGTCGATGCCGTCCTTGACGCTGACCTTGTTGGAGAAGATCGCCTGCATCTGGGTGCCGAATTCAGCGCGGATCTGCGTGAAGTTGCCGAGGCGGATGCCGCGGGTGATCGGCGTCGGCTCGGAAGCCGTCAGGCTGGCGATGGCGACTTCGCGGCCCTTGTAGGGGGCCTTGTCGTAGAAGCCGGTGGACTTCATGTAGTCGAAGCCCGACTTGGTAACGGGGATGTAGCCGGTGTTGGTCGACCAGAAGAGCGCGGTCTTCGGATCGTGGATGAAGTTGAGGAAGGCAGCTGCGGCCTTGTACTCATCCTTGGACTTGCCCTGCAGAACCCAGAGCGAAGCGCCGCCGACGAGCGAATTCTTGCGCTCGGTGCCGGCGTAGACCGGAAGTTCGGCGACGTCCCAGGCCATGCCGGCCTTCTGGGTCTTGCCTATCGTGCCGTGGTCGCCCACGGAGGTCATGATCATCTGGCAATCGCCGGATGCGAAGGCCTGGACCATGTCCTGGCCAAGATCCTTGTTCTTGATCTTGATGAGACCCTGGTCATACCAGCTCTTGAGGTCGGTGACGTACTTGACGAAGAGGGTCTTGTTGACCGTCAGGCGGGCGTCGAGGCCGTCATAGCCGTTGTTCTTGGTGGCGATCGGCTGGTTGTGGATGGCAGAGAACTGCTCCATCAGCTGCCAGCTCTCGTTGTTGGAGATGTTGATCGCCATCGGGCACTGGTAGCCGGCGGTCTTCAGCGCCTTCATGTCTTCGGCTGCCTCTTCCCAGGTCTTCGGCGCCTCCGTCTTGCCGATCTTGGCAAAGGAGTCCTTGTTCCAGTAGAGCAGCGCAGTCGAGGAATTGAACGGGAAGGACAGGAGTTCGCCCTTGGACGTCGCGTAATAGCGTGCGATGCCCGGGAAATAGTCGTTCCAGTCGATCTTGTAGCCGTTTTCTTCCATCAGCTTGCCGGCCGGATAATAGGCGCCGGAGAGCATCATCGATGCCGTGCCGGCATCATAGACCTGCACGACGGCTGGCTGCTTGCCAGCGCGGAAGGCGGCGATGGTGTTCTGCAGGGTAGCGTCGTAGTTGTTCTGGCTGACGCAGGCGACTTCGTAATCCTTCTGCGACTCGTTGAAGTTCTTGCACATCTGCTCGACGACGCGTTGCAGATCGCCCGACAGACCGAACCAAAAATCGAACTTGATCGGCGCGGCCGCTGCAGGCAGCGCCAGCGACAGGCTGACCGCCGCAGCGCCAGCAGCCGTCAGGCAGCGCTTTACGCTCGGCAGTCCCATGAAATAATTGAGTTTAGACATAGTCCCTCTTCCTTTTGATCGACAAGGCTGCAGGCCCCGCGCAGCCCTTGGCAGCGGCTTTATAGCCACGCTGTGTGACAGTTTATTGCGGGTCATTTGTACGGTGCGAAATCGCGTCGGAAGGCCTGAAAACCGCCGTCCGAGCGGCGATTACAGGTCAGCCATCATCCGATGGAGCGCGCCGAAAATGACGCTGCCGGAGAGGGCCGCAACTTCGTTCGCCAAGGAAACCGCACACCGCAGTCGCCACAAGCGGAGAGCGCACTTGCAATTTTCACGCACATTTTCGTGATCACGCTACTATTAAGGAACGCTTTGCAGTTCTCGCGCATTAAGGGGTCGTAAATTTCAAACGAGGTTCAATATGCGCAATTTTCTCATCGCTTCCGCAGTCGCACTGGCTGCAACCCTGTCGTCCGGCGTCGCAGCCCATGCCGACAACATGTCCATGCGCCACAACATGCATGGCATGCAGAACAAACATTGCATGACGAAGACCGTCAAGCACCGTGACCATCACGGCCGTATGATCGTCAAGAAGACCCGCGTCTGCCGCTAAGCGTCCGCGGATTGATGACAGAAGGCCGGTTGATGAAAGTCAGCCGGCTTTTCCGTGGTTTCCGATGCGGTCCGTGACACGCAGCGCGATCCGCATTATGAAAGCGCACTAGCATTCAAGGAAATTCAGCATGAAGAATATCCATCAGATCGCCGCTGCAGCATTCGCCGCTGCTACTTTGCTCGCTACCGTGATGCCCGCCGCCGCCATGCCTGTGGCGCGCCCGGCGCTGGAGCGCGCGGCGCCCGCCGATGTCGTGCAGGTCCGCAACTGCAATCGGCACGATCACCATCGCCGCGATCACCGCTTTCACGGCAGCGACGATTATTACGACCGCGACGACCAGAGCGGCGTCCTCTTCAAGTCCTTCGTGACCGGAACGCTTTTTCGCGCCCATTGATGGTCGCACCGACGTCAGCCGTCCGAATCCATCGTCCCGCCAACCTTTCGGAAAGGGTTGGTGGGGATAATGCCGCTCGTTACTGAAGGAGCGGATCATGGCGCAGAAACGCAGTACGCGAAAACCAGCGCGCAAGACGGTGCGGAAAAAGAGCGGAGGCGGTGGCAGCCTGCTCCCCTGGTTCGCTGTCGCAACCGTGCTTGCCATCGTCGGCTACGACCATTGGTCTTCGATCGGACCTGAACTGACGAGCCTGAGCAAGGGCACGGCTGCAGCCCCCGTGCTCGCATCGATGCGCCCGGCAGTCCCGGCGCCGGTGGCGAAGCCGCAGGCGGAAACCCCATCTCGTTCTGCCGATAGCGGTCCCATCCCATCCGTCCCCATTCCCATCGCCATGCCCGTTCCGATGCCGACGGCATCGGCTGTACCGGCGCTCAGCGCGGCATCGGTGTCCGAAAGCTTCGGTCTCTGCGGCCAGGGTACCCATATCAACTGCGTGTTCGACGGCAGCACCTTCTGGGTTCGCGGTACGAAGATCCGCATCGCCGATATCGAGACGCCTGCGCTCGGCCCGTCGCGCTGCGTGGAGGAAGAGCGTCGCGCCAATGCTGCCAAATTGCGATTGCTGTCATTGCTCAACGCTGGCCCCTTCACCCTCCAGCCCGGATCGTCCGCGGCAGAGGCGACGGGTGCTGCACAGCGCCGTGTCCTGCGTGGCGGGCAATCCTTCGGAGATACGCTGGTGCGCGAAGGGCTCGCCCACCGGCGCATGGATCGACCGACATCCTGGTGCGCCTGACCCTCTATCCGCGCCGGATCGAGGTCTGACGCACGCGCCGGCGCGGCCCGGTCTGCGATTCTTTCCGTCTCCGTGTCTCGTTCAGGTTGGTGTCAGGAAAATCATCTATGTGCCGCCGTTTTTGCGGGGTCTGGGGCAGGGCCGATGCGATAAATCGTCCGGGCCGATCCTGTCTGTCCATCTGGAGATGAGTTATTGACCTATCTTGACGGCGGGCGCAGTCGCCCTTCCTTCCGTCCACGAGTGGGAAGCGTTACGCTTTGCCTGTTGACGAGCCTCTACATCATCCTCGTCACCAACTATACCTTCTGGACGCGGGCGCATGCATATCTGTCCAACGACATGATTGCCTTCGTGGCTTTCGTGGTCGGTGTCAGCGCCTTCCTGTGCGCGCTGTTGATCATTCCCTCCGCGAAATACCTGATCAAGCCGGCGCTCATCTTCTTCGTTCTGGTATCCTCGGTATCGTCCTGGTTCACCGACCAGTTCGGAACGATCATCGACCGGGAGATGATCCGCAACGCGGCCGTGACGACCAGTGCCGAGGCGGGCCATCTGATCACGGTCGGCTTTGCCATGCATGTCGTGCTGGCCGGCATCGTTCCGGCGCTCCTGATCGTCTGGGTGCGGGTGGCGCACCGGCCGTTCCTCAGCAAGCTCGGTTACAATCTTGCCGTCATCGCCCCTTGCCTCGCCGTGTTTCTCGTCGCGGGGCTCGGCTTCTCGCGCACCTATGCGGCGGTCGGTCGCCAGCATCCGGATATCATCCTCACGCTCAACCCGGTCGTCCCGATCGTCAGCGCGGTCAAGTACCTGGTGGGCAAGGAGCGCGACCGCAATATCGTCGCAGCCCCGATCGGCACCGACGCCCGTCGCCTGGCACCTGGGCCGAAGCCGCGCGTCACCATCATCGTAGCCGGTGAGACGGCGCGGGCGCAGAATTTCTCGCTCGGCAGCTATGGGCGCGACACCAATCCCGAACTGAAGAAGCAGGACATCGTCTATTTCCCCAATACGACCAGCTGCGGCACGGCCACCGCGACGTCGCTGCCTTGCATGTTTTCCATCTATCCCCGCGCCGACTACAGCCACCGCAAGGGACTGGAGACCCAAAACCTGCTCGACGTCTTGTCCAACGCCAAGGTCGATGTGAAATGGCTCGACAACGACACCGGCGCCTATGGCGTGGCCGATCGCATACCCTATACCTTCCTGCCGAAGTCCGCCGACCCCCGCTTCTGCAAGGACGGCGAATGCCTCGACGCCATCCTCCTCGACAAGCTCGACGATTATCTGGCCAATGCCAAGCAGGACAGCGTCCTGGTCCTGCACCAGCTGGGGAGCCACGGCCCGGCCTATTACCTGCGCTACCCCGAAAAATTCCGACGCTTTACGCCCGATTGCCGCGCTGCCGAATTCGGCAGCTGCAAGCCCGGGGAGATCGTCAACGCCTACGACAACACCATCCTCTACACCGACCACATCGTCTCGGAAGTCATCGAGAAGCTGAAGGCGCACCAGGCAAACGTGGCCGGCGCGATGATCTACCTCTCCGATCACGGCGAATCGCTCGGTGAAAACGGTCTCTACCTGCACGGCGCCCCCTATGTCATCGCGCCGGCCCAGCAGACCCGCGTGCCGTTTCTCGTCTGGCTGGCGGGAGACCTGCAGTCGTCTGCCGGCTTCGACATGAGCTGCCTGGCGTCGAGGGCAGGGGAATCCTACTCCCACGACAACTTCTTCCACAGCGTTCTCGGCCTGATGGACATCGGCACCAAGGTTTATGACCCGAGCCTCGACATTTTTGCCAGCTGCCGCAAGAAGCCTGTCTGATCGCGCATTGAGGACAGGGCGAGATCAGGCGAATGATCCTCCCGCGTCCTGCGCTGCGGCCGGCCGGAATGCCTTTTTGCTTGAAAGCCAGCGGAATCGCGGCTAAGCAAAGCCCACTATCCGCGCGGAGCGGCGGCGTCGCTGTCGACGGTATCTGCCCGCGGGAGAGACAGAGTAACGGCGGGCAACCGCTCTTTCGGAGGCGAGCAGCGATGTCTGCCAAGATCTACCGTCCGGCAAAGACCGCGATGCAGTCAGGCAAGGCCAAGACCCATGGCTGGGTTCTGGAATTCGACCAGGAAAGCCCGCGCAAGATCGATCCGATCATGGGCTACACCTCGTCCGACGACATGCGCCAGCAGCTCAAGCTGACATTCGAGAGCCAGGAGCAGGCGGAAGCCTACGCAGTGCGCAACGGCATCGAATATCGGGTGATCCAGCCGAAGGAGACAGTCCGCCAGACCGTATCCTACACCGACAATTTCCGCTTCAACCGCAACCAGCCCTGGACTCACTGACCCACAAGGCTCTGTTTGCCACGCTGCCTCTTGCCGCAGCAAAACAATCCGGCCCCTTAGCTCAGCTGGATAGAGCACCTGCCTTCTAAGCAGGTGGTCGCAGGTTCGAATCCTGCAGGGGTCGCCATTACTGGCGTAAACTGAAAGAAGCGGCATCGTCATTTGAAAACGGTGTCGAGTTACTTACGCCGACCTTCCTGACCCGATCAACGAGGCCTGAAAACTTTCGATTTCCCATATGGGCGGTGAAGGTAGAGGACAGGTGTGCGGGGCTGCAGAAACCAGGGCGCTGGTTTGGCCTCGGCCTGCTTGCAAATCCATCACGTCTTGAGTTCGCGTCTGAGGCGCAGGGTCCTTTCCAGGATCCACCGCGTTCGATAGGTTATAAAGGACGCCGGCTCATCGTTGGCCGCAGCGTTGGTCAATTTCTCCGTCAAGTAATTCAGGGTGGCCTGAAGTTCAGTTGTTCCCACGTTCGGGTCTGCGGCTAAAACACTTGCTGCATATTTTGGCATGGAATAGATTCCATCTTGGGTTGAAGTATACTTCTACTGATTGTGTGCCATTATATTATACTCCAAGTGTTGTTTATATTAAAGAATATAAGAAGCCCAATTATAGAATGACTTCTATCGGACTAAAATAATCGCCGATGTTTTATTATATTTTTAGCTTGTCCATTCGGGGGGTATGCTCAAGCGATTGAGGCGGAAACTTTTTGTCCGGGAATCGTCCCGGGCTATTTTGCCTGTGCCTTTGGGCCGGCGGTGAGCCAGAGGCGGGGCCCTTAGATGACGATGACGCCCTTGTGCTTGGCCTTGTCTTCCGGCTCGACATGAATGGTGGTGATCGCGCCTTCGACGGCGTGCTTCAGGGCTGCCTCGATCCTGTCGCAGATCGTATGGGCGTCGCCGACGGTCATCGCGGTCGGAACGACCAGGTGGAAGTCGATAAAGGTGACCCGGCCCGCATGGCGGGTGCGCATCGCATGCGCCTCTAGTGCGTCGATGGCATTGGCGGAGATGACTCCGCGGATGATTGCCAGTTCATCGGGCGGCACCGTCTCGTCGAGCAGGCCGCTGGCGCTTTCGCGGATCACGCCCCAGCCGCTCCAGAGCACGTGCAACGCCACCAGCGCCGCAATGGCGGCATCGAGCTGGATGATGCCTGTCGTGATGACAAGCGCCACGCCCACGAGCACGCCGAGCGAGGTCACCACGTCAGCCATCAGGTGCTTGCCGTCGGCCACCAGCGAGGCGGAGCGGTGGCGCCTGCCTTGCTGGATCAGGACGTAGCTCCAGCCGATGTTGAGGATGGTCGCGGCAGTGTTGACGGCCATGCCGGTCCAGGGCGCCTCGATCGGCTTCGGCGCAATGAAGCCGTGATAGGCTTCGTTGAGAATGGCAACGGCTGCGCCGACGATCATGGTCCCGACAACCACGGCGGAGAGATATTCCGCCTTGTGGTGGCCGTAGGGATGCTGCTCGTCCGGCGGTACCGCGGCTGCCTTGATCGCAACGATCACTGCAAGCGCCGTGACGACGTTGATGATGCTTTCCAGCGCGTCCGAAAACAGGGCGACGCTGCCTGTGATCCAGAATGCGGCATATTTGATCGCCAGCACGACAAGGCTGACGCCGAAGCTGCCAAGCGCGATTTTCAGTGACCGTTCCATGGCGTTCTCCCCCGTCGGCATGCGTCCCGGAAACAGGACGGCGTGCTCCGTTAAACACGGGGGATCCGCGCCGCACGTATGCGCAAGCGCTGTGATGTCTTCGCAAAGAGCGATCCCCTGGGCGGAGGGATAGAAAAAGCGCCACCCTCTGTCAAGCAGCTAATAAAGACTTTATCTAGTAATAAGAATGACTTGCAGGTAGATTGTGCGAATGGGAATGAGTTGCAATAAAAACCGCGATGTAGCGTCCTGCGGCACCGGTGCTTGCCGCAGGACGCTTGGCCCCAACGAGGCTCGTCCGGTTGTTCTACGCCTTCGCCTTCAGAAGGTGATCATGTCGATGGCGGTCAGCGTCGTCTTCGCCGCGACGCCTGGCGCGTGCGTCATATGCCAGGCCACATATTGTTCCGCATAGAGTTCCGTCGAGGACATGCCGTCGACGGGCAGGACGACGTTCATGCCCTTGAAGGCGGCGTCGCTGGCGGTTGCGAGCACGGCCCCCTCGGACGCCGTGCCGGTGACGATCACGGTCTTGATCCCGCGTGCCGTCAGGATCTTGTCCAGGTCTGTGTTGACGAACTTGTCGGGCCCCGATTTGACGATCGCTTCCCCCTCCCGGGGGGCGAGCGCGGTAGCGATATCGGCGGCCGTGCCGGCGCCGGCGAGGCTGTAGACCACCAGCATCCCCTTGGCGCGGGCTTCCTTCAGGAGTTTGTCGACCTTCGGAACGGATGCCAGACAGCGGGGCTTGGTCTTGCTGTTGCACGGCCCCTTGGTCGGATCCTGGGCCCCGTTGAAATCGAGAAGCAGCAGCGCGGTTGTCTTCGTATCGGCCCTGACCGGCTTGAGCTCGGGCGGAGCGGGCACCTTGACCTCGCTCCAGCGGTCGATGATCGTCTCGGCCGACGCAGCGCCCGGGATGGCCAGGTTGAACGACAGCGCGCCGGCCAGCATGGTAAGGGTGGCGACCGCCGTGAAGGTTTTCGATTTCGTCATTCATTTCTCCCCATAATGATTGCCCGTACTACTGTGGACAAGGATGGCGGGAATGTAACGAAAACTATACGTGAACGGACTATTTCTAGGATGTTTCGCAGCATGTGAAGGCAGGGATGGCGGTCACTCAGGCGGCGATGCTAGTATAGCAGCGTCCAAGACTCGGAAGGCCGTAAAACATCAGTTGTCTTCGGCACATTTGATTGCCATATGCGTTGCCTCACATCAACTTGATGATCAGGGCTCTGAAGGGCCGGAGATACGATGACAGCCGTGCAGCGCGATACCTCTGCCCCTGCCAAGGGCTTGCCGAGCATCCTTTTCCCCATGATCGGTTCGATCGGCGTCGTTTACGGCGATATCGGGACGAGCCCCCTCTATGCCTTTCGAGAGGCGCTGCGTCCTTTCGTCGACGACGGGGTGACTCGCGGGGAAATCCTCGGCCTCGTGTCGCTGATGATCTGGACACTGACGATCATCGTGACGTTCAAATATGTTCTTTTCTTGCTGCGGGCCGACAATGACGGCGAGGGCGGTACGCTGTCGCTGTTGGCCCTGCTGGCCAAGAAGTCCAGCCGCTACAAGAACGGTCTGCTGTTTGCGGCCCTGATCGGCACCGCCCTGTTCATCGGCGATGCGATGATCACGCCGGCGCTGTCGGTGCTGTCGGCCGTCGAGGGGTTGAAGCTGGTGACGCCCGTCTTCTCGACCTATGTCGTGCCGATCGCCGTCGTCATCATGATCCTGCTGTTTGCCATCCAGTCGCGCGGGACGGCCACCGTGTCGCGTTTCTTCGGTCCGATCACGCTGTTGTGGTTCTTGGTGATTGCGCTCGGCGGCTTGTCGCACATCATCTCGTCGCCATCCATCCTGACCGCGGTCAATCCGCTTCACGCCATCAGGTTCATTGCCCACGCCGGCACGGTCGGCCTCGTGGTGCTGGGCGCGGTGTTCCTGACCGTCACAGGCGCCGAAGCGCTGTACGCCGATCTCGGCCATTTCGGCCGCAAGCCGATCCAGGCCGCCTGGTTCTTCGTCGTCTTCCCGTCGCTGGCGCTCAACTATCTCGGGCAGGGTGCGCTGGTGCTGCATGACCGCTCTGCGGCTGCCAATCCGTTCTTCCTGATGTTTCCCGATTGGGCGCTCCTGCCGGTGGTGGTCCTTGCCACCTTCGCCACCATCATCGCCAGTCAGGCCGTGATCACCGGGGCCTTCTCGCTGGCGCGCCAGGCGATCCATCTCGGCCTGCTGCCGCGACTGGAGATCTGTTTCACCTCCGAGACCAACACCGGGCAGATCTACCTGCCCACCGTCAACGCCATCCTCCTGATCGGCGTGCTCGGCCTGATCTTCCTGTTCAGGAGCTCGGATTCGCTCGCCACCGCCTATGGCATCTCGGTAACCGGGGCGATGGTGGTGACGACCATTCTGGCGATCCAGTTCGTGCGCACATCCTGGAAGTGGTCGCTGCCGACGGCGCTGGCCGTACTTCTGCCGTTGCTGGCGCTCGAATGCATCTTCCTCGCCGCGAACCTGCTGAAGATCACCGAGGGTGGCTATATCCCCGTGCTCATCGCCGGCGCGCTCATCGTCATGATGTGGACCTGGCGCAAGGGCACCGGCCTTTTGAAGCTCAAGGCCGCCCGCAACGACGTGCCGCTGCTGCAGTTCATCTCGTCCATCGAGCGCAAGAGCGCCCATTCGCCCGTTTCGGTACCGGGCACCGCCGTGTTCCTGACCAGCTTCCCGGATCTGACGCCGAACGTCCTGCTCCACAATCTCAAGCACAACCACGCCCTGCACAATCAGAACATCATCCTGACGATCAAGACCATCCCGCGTCCGATGGTGCCGGAAGGAGAGCGCTACATCATCGAATCGCTGTCGAAGCGTTTCATCAAGATGGAGCTGCGCTTCGGCTTCATGGAGACCCAGGACGTCTCCAAGGCGTTGAGCCTCTGCCGCAAGGACGGGTTCAAATTCGACATCATGACGACGTCTTTCTACATCGGCCGCCGGAAGCTGGTCGGCAGCCCGACGTCAGGCATGCCGCTCTGGCAGGATCGCCTTTTCATCCGCATGGCGGGACTGGCAATCGACCCCTCGGATCATTTCCACCTGCCCAACAACCGCGTCGTCGAGATCGGCGAGCAGGTCGTCATCTAGGCTCTGTCAACCAAGCCCGGCGGCATCTCGTGCGCGTTTGGATTTCCCGCTTTTTTCACTTCCGAAACGGTGCCATGGTTGCATTCACCAATGCCATGTCGCCTTTGGGTGGGAGGAGCGTCCGCGGATGTCGTTTGCCAATATCGTTCATATCCTCTGCAGAGCGGGCGCGGTGCTTTTGCTGGTCGTCGTGGCGGGTTCCGGGGTGCAGGCGCAGCAAGCCGCGCCGGTGCCGGCGGGCGAGCAGAAGGTCGAGCAGCTGATCAAGCTTCTCGACGACCCCGAGGTTCGTGCGCTGCTCGCCAAGCGGCCCGCTGCTGCCGAGGTGGCGAAGATGCCCAACATGTCGGCTTCCGCGTTGACGGTGGCGCTCAATGGCGTCCAAGGCCACCTCTTGGCCGTCAGGCAGGCGATCCCGATGGTCCCCGCTGAGTTTGCCCGCGCCGCAACGACGATCATGACCAGCATCGAAAACCACAGCCCGGCCCGGGTGCTGCTGCTGTTCCTGGTGCTGGTGGCGATCGGGCTGGCTGCGGAAGTGAGCTTCAGCCGCCTTGTGTGCCGGCTGCATGCCAGCCGTTCGGCGTCGCACGGCGCAGCGGCGGCGACGAGCAACGTCCACGCAGCAGGCCGCTATCTGTTTGCCGAGTTGGCGCCCCTGCTGATATTCTCGGTCGCCAGTGTCGGATTGTTCCTGATGCTGAGCTGGCCGCCGTTGCTGATGGAGCTGATCGTGCCGACGCTGCTGGGGCTGATAGCCGCCCGGCTGGTCATCCGACTTTGTCGCGTGCTGCTGGTGCCGGGACAACGCGGGGCGGCCGAGGCGACGATCAGGCTGATCCCGATGGGCGATGCAGCCGCCGGCTTCTGGTTTTCGCGGATCGTGGTCTTTACCCTCATCTTCTTTGTCGGCTGGGCGGCCGAAGGCATCATGGACGCGCTCGGATTCTTTCCGCCCGTGCGAACGACGGTCGGATATGGGATCGGCATCGGGCTGCTGGCCGCCTCGATCGAAATTGTCTGGCACCGCCCGAAAAAGAGCGAGCCGTCGTCACGACAGGGCATGATGGACTGGTTGGCCACCTTCTGGCTTTGCGTCATATGGGCATTGTGGGTCGCCGGGCTGGATCTGCTGATGCTGCTGTGCGCCTATCTCGTCCTGCTTCCAGCAGCGCTCAGGATCGCCAGCGCGATCGTCCGCACGGCCTTAAGCGGCCAAAACACTTCCGGTGGCCTGGAGAGCCCATTCTACGAGGTCCTGGTGGAGCGCGGCGTGCGGGCGGGGATCATCGCGGTGGCCGCATTGTGGCTCGCGACCGCCGTAAGCCTGCACGCCTCGGCGATGATGGAAAACGCGCAGGTGGCCGGGCTGGTCCGCGGCGTCCTCGCCGGGATCGTCATCCTTCTTGCGGCCGACCTCCTCTGGCAGATCGCCAAGGCCCTGATCAACCACCGCCTCGGTCTTGCCCGTGCCCACGAGGGCAACGCCGCCGAGGTTGCCCATAGCGGCAGGTTGCTGACCCTGCTTCCCATTTTCCGGAATTTTCTGGCGATGCTAATCATCGCCATCGCCGGAATGATGGTGCTCTCGGCGGTCGGCATCGAGGTCGGTCCGTTGATCGCCGGCGCCGGCATCTTCGGTGTCGCCATCGGCTTCGGATCGCAGACCCTGGTCAAGGACATCATCAGCGGCATTTTCTACATGACCGACGATGCCTTCAGGGTGGGGGAGTATATCCAGAGCGGCACCTACAAGGGCACCGTCGAATCCTTCAGCCTCAGGTCTGTCCGGCTGCGCCATCACCGGGGGCCGATCTTCACCGTTCCCTTCGGCGTCCTCGGTGCCGTCCAGAACATGTCGCGGGACTGGGTGATCGACAAGTTCCTGATTTCGGTCAGCTACGAGACCGACGTCGCCCTGGTGAAAAAACTTGTGAAGGGCATCGGAGCAGAGCTGCTCGACGATCCCGAACTCGGGCCCATGATCATCGAGACCCTGAAGATGAAGGGTGTCGAGCAGTTTGGCGACTACGGAATAAACCTGAGCTTCGCTGTCATGGCCAAGCCCGGTGAACAGTCGATGATCCGCCGTCGGGCCCTGTCGCTGATCCGCGAGGCCTTTTCCGCCAACGGCATCGCCTTTGCCTCCCCGACCGTCCGCGTCGGCAATGACGAGCGTCCGACCGAGGCCATTGCGGCGCTCACGTCCAACACGGCGATGGCCCAGAAGAAGCTCGCCGGCGAGGCGGCCGAATAGGCGACATGCCTGCGGAAGGGCACCGGTAGACGCGAAAAAAGGCCCGGCACCTTGCCGATGCCGGGCCATTTTGCAGTCGTGTCGCAGGCTAGTGCAGGATCTGGCTGAGGAACAGCTTGGTGCGCTCGTGCTGCGGATTGTCGAAGAATTCGGCGGGCGAGTTCTGCTCGACGATCTGGCCCTGGTCCATGAAGATCACGCGGTTGGCGACCTGGCGCGCAAAACCCATTTCGTGGGTAACGCAGAGCATCGTCATGCCTTCCTCTGCGAGCCCGACCATGGTGTCGAGCACTTCCTTTATCATTTCCGGATCGAGCGCCGAGGTCGGCTCGTCGAACAGCATGATCTTCGGGTTCATGCAGAGCGAGCGGGCGATCGCCACGCGCTGCTGCTGGCCGCCCGACAGCTGGCCGGGATATTTGTGGGCCTGATCCGGGATCTTGACGCGGGTGAGGAAGTGCATGGCGACTTCCTCGGCCTGCTTCTTCGGCATCTTGCGGACCCAGATCGGCGCCAGCGTGCAGTTCTCGAGGATCGTCAGGTGCGGGAACAGGTTGAAATGCTGGAACACCATGCCGACTTCGCGGCGTACCTCGTCGATCTTCTTCAGGTCGTTGGTGAGCTCGACGCCGTCGACGAGAATATTGCCCTTCTGGTGCTCTTCCAGGCGGTTGATGCAGCGGATCATCGTCGACTTGCCAGAGCCCGACGGGCCGGCGATGACGATGCGCTCGCCGCGCATGACCTTCAGGTTGATGTCGCGCAGCACGTGGAAATCGCCGTACCACTTGTTCATGTTGATGATCTCGACCGCGACGTCGGTGGTCGAGACTTCCAGTTTCTTCAATGGGGCGTCAGCCATGATCTATTCCCTCGTTCTTATCTTTTGTGGCCAGTGTCTAGGTGGCGTTCCATGAAGTACGAATATCGCGACATGCCGAAGCAGAAAAGCCAGAAAACGAAGCCGGCAAATATCAAGCCGGTCAGCGGCGTCACCGGCGTCAGCCAGCGGGAGTCCCCGAAGCTGGCTTTGACGATGCCCAGCAGGTCGTACATGTTGATGATCGACACCAGCGATGTATCCTTGAACATGCCGATGAAGGTGTTGACGATGCCCGGGATGACCAGCTTGATCGCCTGCGGCATGATGATGAAGTTCATCTTCTGGAAGTAGTTCAGTCCCAGCGAATCTGCACCTTCGTACTGGCCCTTCGGAATGGCCTGCAAACCGCCGCGGATGACTTCCGCCATATAGGCCGATGCGAAGATCGAAACCCCGACGAGCGCCCGCAGGAACTTGTCGATGTTGGTGCCGGGAGACAGGAACAGCGGCAGCAGCACGCTTGCCATGAACAGCACGGTGATGAGAGGCACGCCGCGCACCAGCTCGATGAAGCCGATGCAGGCACCCCGAAGGATCGGCATCTCCGACCGACGCCCGAGGGCGAGCACGATCCCGAACGGCAGCGATACGACGATGCCGACAAAGGACAGGATCAGGGTCACCATCAGGCCGCCCCAGAGGGAGGTTTCGACATGGGTCAGCCCGAACCAGCCGCCGAGCAGCAGGACGAAGGCAAGGATCGGCAGGCCGACCAGCAGGAGGACTGCATTCCAGCCCTTACGCGGCGCGGATGGGATCAGGAAAGGCACCAGCAGTGCGACGAACAGCACGGCGATCAGGATCGGCCGCCAGAGCTGGTCGCGGGGATAGGAGCCGACCATGAAGGCCGTGAACCAGTCGCCGACATAGGCCCAGCAGGCGCCGCTCCAGCCATCCGGCCGGATGCCGCCCTGGCTGATCGTGGCGCAGAATGTCCTGTCTTTCCCGACCCAGACGGCGTTGATGAACAGGAAGTCGACGACCGAAAGCAGGAACCAGACGGTGATCACAGCCACGACGACCGTTAGGATGGCATCCTTCGGCGTGGCGAAAAGATTGTGTCGTGCCCATCCGAGAACTGTCTTCTCGCTGAGAGGAGCCGGTTCCGGGGCGATGAGTTTGTCACGAAGAAAAGCGATCTGACCGGCCATCTTAGCGCTCCACCAATGCCATACGGGCGTTGAACCAGTTCATGAATAGCGAGGTTATCAGGCTCAGCGACACATAGATCGCCATCCAGATGCCGATGATCTCGATCGAGTGGCCGGACTGGTTGAGGATCGTTCCGCCGACGGCGACGAGATCGGCGTAGCCGATGGCGACGGCGAGCGATGAGTTCTTCGTCAGGTTCAGGTATTGCGATGTCAGCGGCGGGATGATGATGCGGAGCGCCTGCGGCAGGACCACCAGACGCGTGGTCAGGCCCGGACGGATCCCGAGCGCATGGGCCGCCTCCGATTGACCCTTCGAGACGCCCCGGATGCCGGAGCGAACGATCTCGGCGATGAAGGCAGCGGTATAGAACGACAGCGCCATGTAGAGGGACAGGAATTCCGGTCCGACCACGGTCCCGCCGTTCATGTTGAACTTGCCGAGCACCGGAAGGTCGAAAGTGATGGGAAAGCCGGCGACGGCGAAGGCGACCAGCGGCAGGCCCACGATCAGCGCCAGATTGACGAGCAGAACGGGAGGCCGCTTGCCCGTTGCCAGCTGCCGCTTGTTGGCCCAGAACGTGTACAGGATGGCGAGGACCACGCCGACCGCAAAGACGACGGGTACGGTCCAGAACTGCGCTCCGAAGATCGGCGCGGGCATGTAGACGCCGCGGTTGCTGACATAGACGGAGAGCGGCAGCGATAGCGCCTTTTTCACGTCCGGCAGCAGCGACAGGACGCCCTTGTACCAGAAGAAGATCACGAGCAGGGGCGGGATGTTGCGGAAGATCTCGACATAGACCGTGGAAATCCTGGCGATCAGCCAGTTATGCGACAGGCGTCCCATGCCGACCAGAAGTCCGATGATCGTCGCCGTGACGATGCCCCAGGCCGCAACGATAAGGGTGTTGATCAGGCCGAGGGTGAGGGCCCGCATATAGGTGGAGTCGCTGGAATACTGGATCGGTGTCTGCGCGATGTCGAAGCCGGCGCGACCGTTCAGGAAGCTGAGGCTTGTCGTCATGTTGGCCTTGGCGAGATTCTGCGCGGCATTCGTGCTCGCATACCAGACCAGCCAGATGATGAAGATCACGGTCAGCGCCTGATAGATGAACTGGCGCAGTTTCGGGTTGTAAAGCAGAGAGTGCCACGAACGACGGTCGCCGTTCCCCTCTGCGGCTGCAACGGCCATGCATTGTCCCCTTATATCCACTCGCCCTTTCCGGGCGTTATAGTCTGGCTGCGGGAAGCCCTGAAGGTTCCCGCAGCTTCGTCAGTTGGCGATCAGCGGATCGGCGGCGAGTACTGCAGGCCGCCCTTGTTCCACAAGGCATTCAGGCCGCGCTTGATCTTCAGCGGGCTGCCTTCGCCGACGTTACGCTCGAAGACTTCGCCGTAATTGCCGACGAGCTTGACGATGTTGTAGGCCCACTTCTCGTCAAGTCCGAGGTCCTTGCCGATCGTCTCGTCCTTTTCCTGGCCGAGGAAACGCTTGATGTCCGGATTTTCGGACTTGGTCATCTCATCGACATTCGCCTGGGTGATGCCGAACTCTTCAGCCGAGACCATGGCGTAATGGGCGTAGGAAACGACGTCGAACCACTTGCTGTCGTTCTGGCGAACGGCTGGGCCAAGCGGCTCCTTGGAAATGATTTCAGGAAGAACGATGTTGTCGTCCGGATTGGCGAGCGACAGGCGGATGGAATAGAGGCCCGACTGGTCGGTGGTGTAGACGTCGCAACGACCGGACGAGTAGGCAGCGTCGACTTCTTCCTGCTTCTCGAACACGACAGGCTTGTATTCGAGCTTGTTGGCCTTGAAATAGTCGGCAAGATTGAGTTCGGTGGTCGTGCCGGACTGGACGCAGACGGCGGCGCCGGACAATTCGAGCGCCGACTTCACGCCGATAGCCTTGTGGACCATGAAGCCCTGGCCGTCATAGTAGTTGACGGCGCGGAAATCGAAGCCGAGCTGGCTGTCGCGGCTGGCGCTCCAGGTGGTGTTACGGGCCAGGACATCGATTTCGCCGGACTGCAGCGCCGGGAACCGGTCCTTGGCCGAAAGCGGTGTGTACTTGACCTTGGATACGTCGCCAAACACGGCGGCCGCAACGGCCTTGCAGAGGTCGACGTCGAGGCCGGACCATTTGCCCGACGAATCCTGCGCACCGAAGCCAGCCAGGTTCGATCCGTTGACGCCGCACTGCACGAAACCCTTCTTCTTCACGTCGTCCAGCGTGCCGGCGTGCGAATAGGATGCGCCAAGGACGAAGATCGCCGCGCCGACCGCGCCTGTCAGAAACTTGCTGCTCATTTTTTCCCTACCTTATTGTTCTCTTGTTATATTAGAACTTCTTCACGCGTTGGCACAACATGTCATTGATGACGTTGGTCGGCCCCCCGGGCGTGATATTGCCATCACAATCGCAAATGCAGTCACGGTCAACCCTCGGTCACGATAAACATGATTTCCCAAAATATTTTCTCGATTTTTGCGCGTGGAGTAGGCGTGTGCATAGGGAATGGGCTTGGGCTGCCCGTTGAATGATCAGATCGGGTGGCGATCGCACGGGGAAATTGTCGCGAGCGACGCTGGCTGCCAATCCCATCAGGCTTGACCGCACGGCGTCCGATGGCCCAAAGTCATGCTTTTCCAAAGGCCTGAGGCAGATGTTACGATGACCGAAGACAAGAGTTTCCTGCGCAATGCCGGCGTCAATACGCGGCTGTCCCATGCGGGGCCGAAGCCGTCCGATTACCATGGTTTCGTCAACCCGCCCGTCGTCCACGCGTCGACGGTCCTGTTTCCCAACGCCCGCGCGATGGAAACCCGCGACCAGAAGTACACCTACGGCACACGCGGGACACCGACGACGGACGCCCTCTGCGAGGCGATCGACGAACTCGAGGGGTCTGCCGGGACGATCCTCGTTCCCTCCGGCCTCGCGGCCATCACGGTGCCGTTCCTCGCCTTCCTGTCGGCAGGCGACCATGCGCTGATCGTCGATTCGGTCTACACGCCGACCCGCAATTTCTGCGAGACGATGCTGAAGCGCCTCGGCGTGACGGTCGACTACTACGATCCGCTGATCGGTGCCGGGATAGAGCAGCTGATCAAGCCGAACACCAGGCTGGTGCATACGGAGGCACCCGGCTCGAACACGTTCGAGATGCAGGATATTTCGGCGATCGCCACCGTCGCCCACAGGCATGGCTGCGTGGTGACGATGGACAACACCTGGGCGACGCCGCTCTATTTCAAGCCGTTGGACCATGGCGTCGACATCTCGATTCATGCCGCGACGAAGTACCCCGCTGGCCACTCCGACATCCTGATGGGAACGGTCTCGGCCAATGCGGCCCACTGGGAGCGATTGCACGAGGCGAGGATCAGCCTCGGGATCTGCGGCTCGCCGGATGATGCCTACCAGGTGCTGCGCGGTCTGCGGACCATGGGCATCCGCCTCGAGCGCCATCAGCAGAGTGCGGTGGCGCTGGCCGAATGGCTGGAGAGCCGCGACGATGTCGCGCGGGTGCTGCATCCCGCATTGCCGAGCTTTCCGGGCCACGACCTCTGGAAGCGCGATTTTACCGGCTCGAGCGGCATCTTCTCGATCGTTCTTGCCGTCGATACGCCCGACCGGTTCCGGACGAAGGCGCACGCCTTCCTCGACGCCCTGTCGATCTTCGGGCTCGGCTATTCCTGGGGTGGCTTCGAAAGCCTGGCGCTTCACGTCAACCTGTCCGACCGCCGGATCTGCAAGGCGCCGAAAGAGGGTCCGGTGCTGCGTCTGCAGATCGGGCTCGAGGACGTCGCCGATATCAAGGCCGATATCGAGAGAGGTCTTGCCGCTGCTGCCGCTGTCTGATCAGCCGATGGCGCGGTAGCCGTAGATCCAGTCGAGATCCGCCGCAAGACTTTGCGGCGGGCGCAGCGAGAGAACGAGGTCGCGTCCGAGCCGGATCGGTCCTCTCGCGTGGTAGGCAAAGCGATTGAAGGCGGCGCGCTGACGGAGGTGCGCTATGCGTGGCGCGCGTCTCGCCTCGAAGGCGATCAAGGCTTCCCCGACGGGGCGGCGGGCGGCAGCGCCGGCAAGCTCGAACGCATCCTCGATCGCCATGGCGGCGCCCTGCGCTGCAAACGGCATCATCGCATGGGCGGCATCGCCGATCAGCACGGTGTCGCGGTTGTTGTGCCAGCGTCCCGCGCCGACCTCGTAGAGGGGCCAGACGGTGGGATCGACCTGGCGGTGGAGCAGATTGACAAGGTCCGGGTGCCAGCCCGAAAAGTGCCGGCTGAGCAGCGTGCGCTGGGCAGCACTGGCCTGGTGGCTCCAGTCGTGGCCAACGCCGCCGCCGGCGCAGATCGCCACGAAATTGAAGGCCGAAGCTTCCTTCAGCGGATAGCAGACAAGATGGGCGGCCGCGCCGAGATAGGCGGTGACGCTCGACCGGTCGAGGATCGCAGGCGCATCCGCCTCGTCCACCACGAACCGCCAGGCGATGTTGCCGGAAAACTGCGGCTTGCCACTGCCCGTCACGGCACCGCGCACCTTCGACCAGACGCCGTCGGCGCCCACGATCAGATCCGGGTTGCGTCCCGAGCCCAGCCAAAGCGTATCCGGAGCCGAGGCGTCGAAGCCGGTGCCGAAGTGCAGGTGGCAGAGGGGATTGCCTTGGACGGCCCTCAGCAGCACGCCTTGCAGCGTGGCTCGGTGCAGGGTGCCGTAGGGAGCGCCCCAGCGCGCGCGCGCAAAGCTGCCGGATGGTACGGCCGCGATTTCGCGCAGCGAGCGTCCGGAGACAAGTCGCACAGCCTCCGGCTCGAGCCACAGGGAGGCAAGCGCGTCGAGCAGACCGAGTTCCTGCAGGATGCGCGATGCGTTCGGCGATATCTGCAGTCCAGCGCCGACCTCGGTCAGCGCCTCGGCCTTTTCATAGATGTCCGATTCGATGCCGTGCCGCGCAAACGAAAGAGCTGCTGTCAGCCCGGCTATACCGGCACCGACGATCGCGACGTGTTTTACGGGCATCGAAGCATCGCTCCCGGCAGGTCAGGCGGCCTGGAACTGGAAGACGCAGCCCGTCGGGTTGGTCTGGTCGGCCTTCAATGCGGGATTATAGCGATAGAGGGTCGAGCAGTAGGAGCAGACCTTCTCGTTATCGTCGCCCATGTCGATGAAGATATGCGGATGGTCGAAGGGGGAGGATGCGCCGGTGCACATGAACTCCTTGACGCCAATCTCGATCACGCGATGGCCGCCGTCGTTCTGGAAATGCGGAATGCTGTGGCCGGCCATGGGGATCTCCGAATGCTTCTGACAAGTTCGAGGACCTTATAATCGTTCCTCAGGATTGTGTAGTGCGAAATGGTCGCCGCACTTGTAGATTTTGCGATCGGAGGGTTCACCGGGCGGCGTCGATAATTTAGGAAGGGCGTCGACATAGGAAGATATGATGAACCTCAACGCACCCGTTTTTTCGACTTTCCGCCACGACATGCTGGATCTCGCCTATTTCGACGAAGGCGACCGGCGGGCTCCGCCGGTGCTTCTGATCCACGGATTCGCCTCCACCGCCGCCGTCAACTGGGTGTTTCCCGGCTGGCTGAAGACGCTGGGCGAGGCGGGTTACCGGGTCATCGCGCTCGACAATCGCGGGCACGGCGCCAGCGGCAAGCCGCACGATCCGGAGGCCTATCGCCCCTCGGTGATGGCAAAGGACGCAGCGGCCTTGCTCGATCATCTCGGTCTTGAGCGGGCTCATGTGATGGGCTATTCGATGGGTGCCCGGATTTCCAGCTTTCTGGCGCTTGCCAGGCCCGAGATGGTGCGTTCTCTCGTACTCGGCGGCCTCGGGATCGGCATGACCGATGGCGTCGGCGACTGGGACCCGATAGCCGATGCGCTGCTGGCGCCATCACTTGAAAACGTCGACCATAGCCGCGGCCGCATGTTCCGCAGCTTTGCCGACCAGACGAAGAGCGACCGCGTTGCGCTCGCTGCCTGCATTCGCGGTTCGCGCGATCTGATCAGCCGGGACGACATGGGAACGATCGCAGCCCCGACCTTGATCGGCGTCGGCACCAAGGACGACATTGCCGGCTCGCCACAGGAATTGGCAGCCCTGATGCAACACGCCGAAGCGCTGGATATTCCCGGTCGCGACCATATGCTGGCCGTCGGAGACCGCGTCTTCAAGGCGGCAGTGCTGGACTTCTATCGGCGCGTCGCGGCTGCGGACGGCGGCGGACTGCCTGATGCGGGCGCTTTCGCCTAGTCGAGCAAATTCATACCAAAGATTGAGACGGTCGCACCCATTTATATTGCCTGGGACTTGCTCTATATAACGATCTTCCAATACGGAAAGAGGACGCCGCCCATGGTAGCGACATCGGAATTTCGGCATATCGACAGCGTCAAGACCGTCGATCCCATCTGGGACAGCATGCGGGACGAAGCGCGCGCCGCCGCGGAACGGGACCCTGTGCTTGCCGCCTTCCTGTACTCGACGATCGTCAATCATCGCTCGCTCGAGGAGTGCGTGATCTATCGGATATGCGAGCGCCTCGACCATCCTGACATCCAGGCCATCCTGCTGCGCCAGACGTTCGACGAGATGCTGACCGATTGGCCGGAGTGGGGCACGATACTGCGCGTCGATATCCAGGCCTTCTACGATCGCGATCCCGCCTGCCTGCGGTTCATGGAGCCGGTGCTGTATTTCAAGGGCTTCCAGGCGATCCAGACGCACAGGCTGGCACATTGGCTGCTCAATCGCGGCCGCCGCGATTTTGCCCTCTATCTCCAGAGCCGCGCTTCCAGCGTCTTCCAGACCGACATCAATCCTGCCGCCCGCCTCGGCAAGGGCATTTTCCTCGACCATGCGACCGGCCTCGTCGTCGGCGAAACGGCTGTCATCGGCGACAATGTTTCGATCCTGCACGGCGTCACCCTCGGTGGCACGGGCAAGGAGGGGAGCGATCGCCATCCCAAAATCGCCAACGGCGTCCTCATCGGCGCTGGCGCCAAGATCCTGGGCAATATCGCGATCGGCCATTGCTCGCGCATCGCAGCCGGCTCGGTCGTCCTGAAGGAGGTGCCGCCCAACACGACGGTGGCAGGCGTACCCGCCAAGGTCGTGGGAACAGCCGGCTGTTCGGAGCCATCGCGTATCATGGACCAGATCGTCGGCGCAGGCATCTGACTACGTCGCATCGAACCCTGGAGGAAGGCGGCTCCCGGGCCGCCTTTGTCTTTACATCGCCTCTTTTGCCATGCAACAACCCGCCCCCGAATAACGGTTACGGAGATCAATCGTGAAGCCAGACGAAATCAAGAAGCTCGACGCCTATTTCAAACGCAGCCTCAACCCTGAGATGACGGTCAAGGCGCGCCCCCGCAAGGACGATTCGGCCGAAGTCTATCTCGGCGACGAGTTCCTGGGCCTCGTCTACGTCGACGACGAAGACGGCGATCGCTCCTACAATTTTTCGATGGCCATCCTCGAAGTCGACCTGTGATTGTCAGGGAAGACCGGCCGCGCACGCGGCTGGTTGCCGGTCCGGTGCGATCGGATTTGTCCTCATGCAACTTTAGGTGATGGGTAAAGGCGTCAAAATCATTGACTATTTGTGCGCTGCACCTAAATTTTCTCCAATAGACTATGGTTGGAGGACCCCATGCTTAACGACAAGAATGCCGCTGCTAAGGATGAGGGCGTCATGGATGACGCCCTGAAAAACTACACGAACGCCGCGCTGGGTGTTCAGGCCATCGCTGCGGAGGCGGCAGGCTATTCCAAGAAATCGTTCGAGGATGCGGTGTCGCATGTCGGCACGCTCGCGAGTGCGAAAAGCTTCGAGGCGGCGATGGCGCTGCAGAGCAATTTTGCGCGGTCCTGCCTCGAGGGCTTCGTGACCGAGGCGGCAAAGATCGGCGAGATGTATGCCGGTCTTGCCAAGTCCGTCTACGAGCCCTACCGCCAGCCGGCCGCCAGCGCCGCAGGCGACGCAAAGGATTCGGCGAGAGAGGCCGCCTGATCACTTCGAACCGAGACAGTTGCCAGTCTGTTCAAGAGACCGGTCGTGCACCGCACGCCGGTCTCTCGCGATTTTGTTCGGACGTCACTGGAGTTTCCGGACGATTTTCAGGCTGCGAGAGTGTTTGACGACGAATTGTGATTGCAGTGTCCAGCGAGGGGCTTAAAATCCCGACAATAAGAACTAAGTTAGGGTTTCGGATATTCGGCCGGAGATTACCACCTGAACTGTCCCGGCCGAATGCTTTGAGGAATAAACGACGATGATCGCCACGCCGATCCGGATGCAAAAGGACAGCGAAAGGAACGGGGGCAACGGCAATCGCGAAACCTCGGTCATTACGCGAACGAAAGCCAAGACGAAGAAGCCCAATCTCTACCGCGTACTGATTTTGAACGACGACTACACGCCAATGGAATTCGTGATCCACATCCTGGAGCGTTTCTTCCAGAAGGACCGCGAGGGTGCCACCCGTATCATGCTGCTCGTTCATAATCACGGTGTGGGCGAATGTGGAATATTTACATATGAAGTGGCGGAGACCAAGGTAAGCCAAGTGATGGACTTCGCTCGGCAGCACCAGCACCCGCTACAATGTGTTATGGAAAAGAAGTGAGGATCTGACGTGCCAACATTTTCGCCCAGTCTCGAGAAGGCACTGCATCAGGCACTGACATACGCGAACGAGCGGCATCACGAATATGCCACACTCGAACATCTGCTGTTGGCGTTGGTAGACGACGCAGATGCAGCGGCTGTCATGGGCGCCTGTAACGTTGACCTCGATTCGCTTCGCAAGACGCTGATCGAGTATGTCGACAACGAACTATCCAACCTGATCACCGGCTATGACGAGGACAGCAAGCCGACTTCAGGCTTCCAGCGCGTCATCCAGCGGGCGGTCATCCATGTGCAGTCCTCGGGCCGCGAGGAAGTGACGGGCGCAAACGTGCTCGTTGCAATCTTTGCCGAACGGGAAAGCCATGCTGCCTACTTCCTGCAGGAGCAGGAAATGACCCGCTACGACGCGGTCAACTACATCTCGCACGGCATCGGCAAGCGCCCGGGTTCGTCCCAGGTCCGCTCCCCCCGTGGGGTCGATGACGGCGACGCCGAAAGCAAGCCGACGTCGCGCGGCGAGCAGGAGGAGGGCGGCCCCAAGAAGGCGCAGGACGCCCTCAAGGCCTACTGCGTCAACCTCAACGAGAAGGCAAAGACCGGAAAGATCGATCCTCTGATCGGCCGCCACTCCGAGGTCAACAGGACCATCCAGGTCCTGTGCCGTCGCTCGAAGAACAACCCGCTCTATGTCGGCGACCCCGGCGTCGGCAAGACCGCGATTGCCGAAGGCCTCGCCAAGCGCATCGTCGAAGGCAAGGTGCCGGAGGCGCTACAGGATGCAACGATTTTCTCGCTCGACATGGGCACGCTGCTCGCCGGCACCCGCTACCGCGGCGATTTCGAAGAGCGGCTGAAGCAGGTCGTCAAGGAACTCGAGGAATATCCGGGCTCCGTGCTGTTCATCGATGAAATCCATACGGTCATCGGTGCCGGCGCTACATCAGGCGGCGCTATGGACGCATCGAACCTGTTGAAGCCCGCTCTGTCGTCCGGCGCGATCCGCTGCATCGGCTCGACGACCTACAAGGAATACCGCCAGTTCTTCGAAAAGGACCGGGCTCTCGTCCGCCGCTTCCAGAAGATCGACGTTGTAGAACCTTCGATCGAGGATGCCATCGAGATCATGAAGGGCCTGAAGCCCTATTTCGAAGAGTATCACCATCTTCGTTATTCCAACGAGGCGATCAAGTCGGCTGTCGAACTCTCGGCCCGTTACCTGTCCGACCGTAAGCTGCCGGACAAGGCGATCGACGTCATCGACGAAACAGGTGCCGCCCAGATGCTGCTGCCGCCGTCCAAGCGTCGCAAGCTGATCACCGAGAAGGAAATCGAAGCGACGATCGCGACGATGGCCCGTATTCCGCCGAAGTCGGTTTCCAAGGACGACGAGATGGTTCTCGCCAACCTGGAAAAGGAACTGCGCTCGGTCGTCTACGGTCAGGATCCGGCCATCGAAGCCCTGTCGACGGCGATCAAGCTCGCCCGTGCAGGCCTGCGCGAACCGGACAAGCCGATCGGCTCCTACGTCTTCTCGGGCCCAACCGGCGTCGGCAAGACCGAGGTGGCAAAGCAACTGGCGTCGTCGCTGGGTGTGGAGCTTCTCCGCTTCGACATGTCCGAATACATGGAACGCCACACGGTCTCGCGACTGCTCGGCGCACCTCCCGGCTATGTCGGCTTCGACCAGGGCGGCTTGCTCACCGACGGCGTCGACCAGCATCCGCATTGCGTGGTCCTGCTCGACGAAATCGAAAAGGCCCATCCTGATATCTTCAACATCCTGTTGCAGGTTATGGATCACGGCTCGTTGACGGACCATAACGGCAAGAAGATCGACTTTCGCAACGTCATCCTGATCATGACGACGAATGCGGGTGCATCGGAAATGGCCAAGGCCGCCATGGGCTTCGGTTCTGCCAAGCGCACGGGCGAAGACGAGGAGGCCCTCAACCGGCTCTTCACGCCTGAGTTCCGCAACCGCCTCGACGCGATCATTCCCTTCGCGGCGCTGCCGAACAAGGTCATCTACAAGGTGGTGCAGAAGTTCATCATGCAGCTGGAAGCCCAGCTGTCTGAGCGCAACATCACTTTCGACCTGCATGAAGACGCGACCAACTGGCTGGCCGAAAACGGTTATGATGAGAAGATGGGTGCCCGTCCGCTTGGACGCGTAATCCAGGAGAACATCAAGAAGCCGTTGGCCAACGAGATCCTCTTCGGCAAGCTGAAGAAGGGTGGGGTGGTCAACGTCACGGTCGGCCCGAAGGAAGACGGCAAGCCAGGCATTCTGCTCGAATGCATCGCCGAGACGGCGCGCATCAAACCGAAGCCGGAAGCCGAGGTGGTCGATCCGACGATCGAGGTTGATGACGGCGAAGTGGTGATTGCCGAGAACGTCGAGAATGCCGGCATCTCGTCCGGCCCAAAGCCTGCACCGAAGAAGGTCAAGGCCACGGTCGGCGCCGACGACGACGCAAAGCCCGCCCGCAAGGGATCGACGGTGCCGAAGGTGCCGCGCAAGAAGTAAGCATCAACCAGAAAATGCCGGGTCAAAAGCCCGGCATTTTTGTTTTTGGAGATGGAGCACGGGGGGCGCACCTGGACGGAGTAGCTCGTCCCCTGAAGGAGACGGTGTCGCATAGGACGACAGAGGCGGGGTATGAAATTTCCACCTCCGGTCCATCTCTCTGGTCGTCCCGGCATCTCCTCACAATGCCCAGCGTCGCGTGAGATGCCCCTCTCTCCTCCCTCATTCCTGTGCCTGTCACAGGAATCCAGTCGCCCAAGTCCCTGGGCGAGAAACACTTCTTGGTCGCTTTCCGAGAATCTATGGCCGCGCAGACGCGCGGCGCTGGATTCCTGTGACGAGCACAGGAATGAGGGAGAAAGTAGCGGCGCGGCGCTCAATCAGGCCACGGTGAAGGGACATAAGCATCGGCGCTCAGGGCGCTTGAAGGCCTTTTCGGCGCGAAACCACAAACCAATGACCTACCACTCTCGTCCACGCCGTGCCCAGTCCTTCAGGACATCGCCTCGATGATCTTGCGCGCATTTTCCGCCAGCACCGAGCCGTCTTCCATCTTGCCGGAATGCGGCTTCAATGCCGTACCCTCGTGGCGCGGGACGATGTGGAAGTGCAGGTGGAAGACCGTTTGCCCGGCGGATGGCTCGTTGAACTGCGCCACATAGATGCCATCGGCCTCGAATGCCTTCTGGACGGCAATTGCCACCTTCTGCACCGTCAGGATCAGATGCGACAACGTCTCGGGCGAGGCGTCGAGCAGGTTGCGCGAGGGCTGCTTGGGGATGACGAGCGTGTGGCCGGGTGCCTGCGGCATGAGAT
Source organism: uncultured Sphingomonas sp. (assembly GCA_964658415.1). Lineage (GTDB taxonomy): Bacteria > Pseudomonadota > Alphaproteobacteria > Rhizobiales > Rhizobiaceae > Rhizobium. The sequence continues at coordinate 36,441 of CAZZZI010000006.1, forward strand.
CCATCAGGGCGAAGCTATGATCGTCCTCGTAGACCTTGTGGGACGGGATTTCGCCGCGCAAGATCTTTGCAAAGATGTTGCTGCTGTCGTAGGCGGGATTAGTCATCGAAATCGTCTCCTCGGGTTGGTCCGCAGCGTCCGGGCGCCGCTCAGTTATCCTGCCGCTCGCCCTTGCGGAACGGGCTGTGCTCGGACAAAATCTCGCCCATCTGCTCCACCTCCTGGCGCTCGCGCTCGAGATAGTCGCCGACGGCGCGGCTAAGGCCAGGATGGGCGATGAAATGCGCCGAATGGGTGGTGACGGGCAGGTAGCCGCGGGCCAGCTTGTGCTCTCCCTGTGCCCCCGCCTCGACCCGTTGCAGCCCCCTGGCGAGCGCGAAATCGATGGCCTGATGGTAGCAGACCTCGAAATGCAGGAAGGGATGATCCTCGATGCAGCCCCAGTGGCGGCCGTAGAGCGCATCTCCGCCGATGAAATTGATGGCGCCGGCGACGTAGCGGCCGTCGCGCTTGGCCATGATCAGCAGGATGTCGTCCGCCATCCGCTCGCCGATCAGCGAATAGAATTTTCGGGTGAGATAGGGTCGGCCCCATTTGCGGCTGCCGGTGTCCATGTAGAAGGCGAAGAACTGGTCCCAGATGTCCTCGGTCAGGTCCTTGCCGGTCAGCCAGTCGATGGTGATGCCACCCTCGAGGGCTGCCCGTCGCTCCTTCTTGAGCCCCTTGCGCTTGCGCGACGCGAGGGTTTCGAGAAAGGCGTCGTGATCGGCGTAGCCTTCGTTGATGAAGTGAAACTGCTGGTCGGTGCGGTGCAGGTAGCCGTCCGTCTCGAACAGCTCGACCTCCTGCTTTGGCAGGAAGGTGACGTGCGCGGACGAGATGCCGATCTGGCGGGTGACTTCCTTGAGGCCTTCGGCAAGCGCCGTCTGAACCATGTCCCGATCCAGGCCCTCCGCGACCAACAGCCTCGGTCCTGTGGCCGGGGTGAATGGCACTGCACATTGCAGCTTCGGATAATAGTCGCCGCCGGCCCGCTCAAAAGCATCGGCCCAGCCCTGGTCGAACACATATTCGCCCTGGCTGTGGTTCTTCAGATAGCCGGCGATTGCGCCGAGCAGCGTGCCATCGGGTCGTTCCAGCAAAAGATGGTGCCCGAGCCAGCCCGTCCTCTCCGTCGCCGATCCCGATTCCTCGAGGGACGAAAGATAGGCATGCGACACGAACGGATTGTACGGCAACACGCCGCCGGACCGCGAGGCCCCGGCTAGACGCGACCAGCGCTCCGCAGGAATGGATGTGAAAGAACGTTCGGCGCGAAAGATCAGTTCATCTGTCATGGACGAATGTGGGGCTTTCCCTGGGGTCGAAACCTTCAAAAGTCATCTGGTCGGCGTTGGCGAATGTCCGCTTCACACCCGCTTCGTCGCGCACCGTCCAGGTGATGACCGGGATGCCGCGCTGGCGCTGGGCGGTGATGAAATCGTTCGGCAGATCGCCGTGGAAATACGAAATGAAGTCCAGCCCGTACTGCATGGCCTCGTCATGGGCAAAGAACGTCTCGGGCTCGAAGCCGTTGGCCGTGAGACCGACCGGGTAGGGCGGCTTCAGCGCCTTCAGGTCCTTGAGCAGCCAGTGATCGAAGCTCATCAGCGCCACATGGCCCTGGTAGCCTTCTAGCACTTCCAGCACCGTCTCGGCGAAGCCTGCATCCTCGCCGGCCTTGCCCTTGAGCTCGAGCACCAGCGGCACCTTGCCATCGCAAAGCTGCAGCAGCTTCTTGAGCGTCGGTATACGGTCCTTGGTGCCGCCGACAGACAGAAGCCCGAGCTCCTGCGAGGAACGGTCCCTGACGGCACCCGGCAGGTTGCAGAGCCGCTGCAGGTCGTCATCGTGGAAAACCACGGGGACGCCATCGGCGGCGTAGTGCAGGTCACACTCGATCGCAAAGCCTGCATCAATGGCGCGGGAGAAGGCGGAAAGCGTATTCTCCCAGACAGCCTTGTTCATGTCGTGGTAGCCGCGATGGGCGATCGGTTGTGCGGTGAGCCAGGCGATGTCGGTCATTCGCCGATTTCCATGACGGCGTCGATCTCGACGGCGGCGTTGAAGGGCAGGGCGGCCATGCCGACGGCGGCGCGCGCATGCTTGCCGGCCTCGCCGAGCACCGTTGCCAGGAGGTTCGAGGCGCCGTTGACGACCAGGTGCTGCTCACCGAATTCTGGCACAGAAGCGACGAAGCCGTTCAGTTTGATCACGCGCCGGATACGGCCGAGATCGCCCCCCAAGGCAGCGCTCGCCTGCGACAGGATATTGATGGCGCAAAGCTCCGCTGCCCGCTGGCCGGTGGCGACATCGACGTTGCGGCCGAGATGGCCGGTCACGGCGACCTTGCCATTTTCCATCGGCAGCTGGCCTGAGATAGTGAGCATGTTGCCGCTGATGACGTAGGGAACGTAATTGGCGGCTGGCGCTGCGGCCTGGGGAAGGGTGATCCCCAATTCGGTCAGGCGGGCATTGATCTCGTCGGACATTTTCGTCTCCCGTTTGTTGTAACTTCGTCAAAAATCCGTCATCAAGGCGCAAACCGCATGGGGTGGGGCCGCTTGCCTTTGTTTAACCGAAAGCGTTCTTATAACATCGTGTGCGAGTCCAACAGGAGATAATGCATGTTCCGTTCGAGTCTTGCCGCGCTTCTCCTCGGTGGCGCAGGCGCGCTGTGCCTGCCGTTCGCGGCGGCGCAGGCGGCCGGCCCGAGCGGTCTGGTGGCCCATCGTGCGATCTACGATCTCGAACTCAAGGATGCGACCGACCGCTCCGGCATTGCCGGCATGTACGGTCGGATGGTCTATGAATTCACCGGCTCGGATTGTTCCGGCTTCACCACCAATTTCCGGTTCGTGACCCAGATCGATACCGGCGACGCTACCCGCATGAGCGACCAGCAGACCAAGACCTTCGAGGACCTGACCAAGCGAACCTTCAAGTTCGAGACCAAGTCCTTCACCGACGACGCGCTGGACAAGGATGTCCGCGGTGCTGCCGCCGACAACGCGAAGGGTGTCAAGGTCGACCTGACGCGTCCGTCCGCCAAGCAGATAGACCTCGCCGAAAGCCGCTTCCCGACCGAGCACATGCTCGACATCATCCGCAATGCCAAGCTCGGCAAGACCTTCTTCGAAGCCCACGTGTTCGATGGGTCGGATGATGGCGATCGCGCGCTGGCGGCCACGACCGTTGTCGGCAAGGCGGAAACACCGAAGGCCGGCGACGTGGATGCCGACAAGGCGGGCGCCTTCGCCAAGACGCCGTTCTGGCCGGTGACCGTGGCTTATTTCAACGAGAAAGCCCATGGCGATTCCACGCCGGTCTATCGCATGTCGTTCAAGCTCTACGAAAACGGCATCACCCGCGACCTGACGATGGACTACGGCGATTTCGTGCTGACCGGAAAACTGACGAAGCTCGAAATGCTGGACGCCAAGGCGTGCCAGTAAGATCGGTGCGCCGGAGCCCGTCCCGGCGTAATTTTCGCAACCCTGCTTGCCTTTCCCGCCAGACAAGAGTATGGGCACCCCCATTCCACACGTGAGGCAAGGGATTGTCCGGGAGAAATCCGGACCGTTCCACCCGGTGGTATCTTCCTAGAAGATGCTGTTCGCCTTGCGGAGGTTCAACCGGATAAGGAGTAACTTAGGCATGGCATTGCCCGATTTTTCTATGCGCCAGCTTCTCGAAGCCGGCGTTCACTTCGGCCACCAGACACATCGCTGGAACCCGAAGATGAAGCCATATATCTTTGGCGACCGCAGCAACATCCACATCATCGACCTTCAGCAGACCGTTCCGCTTCTCAGCCGCGCCCTGCAGGTTGTCAGCGACACCGTAGCCCGTGGCGGCCGCGTTCTGTTCGTCGGCACCAAGCGCCAGGCATCGGAAATCATCGCTGATTCGGCCAAGCGTTCGGCTCAGTACTACGTCAACTCGCGTTGGCTCGGCGGCATGATGACGAACTGGAAGACCATCTCCAATTCGATCCAGCGCCTGCGCAAGCTCGACGAGATCCTCAACGGCGACGCCCAGGGCTTCACCAAGAAGGAGCGCCTGAACCTCGAGCGCGAACGCGAAAAGCTGGACAAGGCTCTCGGCGGTATCCGCGACATGGGCGGCACCCCTGACCTGATGTTCATCATCGACACCAACAAGGAAAAGATCGCCATCGACGAAGCAAAGCGTCTTGGCATTCCGGTTGTCGCGATCATCGACTCGAACTGCGATCCGGATCAGATCGACTATCCGATCCCGGGCAACGACGACGCTTCGCGCGCCATTTCGCTCTATTGCGAACTGATCTCGCGCGCTGCCATCGACGGCATCGCGCGTCAGCAGGGCTCGTCGGGCCGCGATCTCGGCGCTGCTTTCGAAGCACCGCTCGAGCCGACCCTGGAAGAAGAAGCCGCTGCTGCTCCGCAGGCTTGATTGACCAAGCGGCAGGCGGATGAAGATCTGCCTGGCCGCAACTGAAATTCAGATAAGGCCGTTGGTGACTTGAGCAAGTTTCAGCGGCCTTACCTGTTTCAGGCGAAGGCGTTCCACAGGGATCTGCTGGCGTCATCGTCCGAAAATCATTCCGTGTGACGCGCTTTCATAAGGCTGTCATGCATAGGGGTACATTTCGTCCCTCACACCGGGTGCCGCGCCGGCAGATGCCGTCAGCGCACCGTACCAACCGACAAGAGGCAAAAAATGGCTGAAATCACGGCTGCACTGGTAAAGGAACTGCGCGAGAAGAGCGGCGCAGGCATGATGGACTGCAAGAAGGCGCTGACCGAGACCGCCGGCGACATGGAAGCCGCGATCGACTGGCTGCGCGCCAAGGGCATCTCCAAGGCCGACAAGAAGTCCGGCCGCACGGCTGCCGAAGGCCTCATCGGCGTTGCCAGCGCCGGCACGTCGGCTGTTGTCGTCGAAGTCAACTCGGAAACCGACTTCGTTGCCCGTAACGACGCCTTCCAGGGTATCGTGCGCAACATCGCCAAGGTTGCCCTGACGACCGACGGTTCTGTCGAAGCCGTTGCCGCTGCGACCTATCCTGAATCTGAAAAGACCGTTGCCGACACCATCAAGGATGCCATCGGCACGATCGGCGAGAACATGAACCTGCGTCGCACGGTTCTGCTGTCGGTCAACTCCGGCGTCGTCTCCACCTACATCCACAACGCAGTCTCCGACGGCCTCGGCAAGCTCGGCGTTCTCGTCGCTCTCGAATCGACCGGCGACAAGGATGCCCTGAACGCCATCGGCCGCCAGGTCGCCATGCACATCGCTGCCACGGCACCGCTTGCGCTGCGTCCGGAAGACGTCGATGCTGCTGTCGCCGAGCGCGAACGCAACGTGTTCATGGAACAGGCCCGCGAATCCGGCAAGCCGGAAGCCATCATCGAAAAGATGGTCGATGGTCGCATGCGCAAGTTCTTCGAGGAAGTCGCCCTTCTGTCGCAGGCTTTCGTCATCAACCCTGACCTGACGGTCGCGGCTGCGATCAAGGAAGCCGAAAAGGCTGTCGGCGCGCCGATCGAGATCACCGGCATGGCACGCCTGCTGCTCGGCGAAGGCGTCGAGAAGGAAGAGACAGACTTCGCAGCGGAAGTCGCCGCTGTCGCCAAGGGCTGATCGCCGGTCTGCTAACTGCGGGAAAACCAGAGGGCATCGCGTGACAACGCGGTGCCCTTCGTGTATCCGGCTTTTTAGGATCAATATTAGGAGCAACCATGTCCGAGCCGATTTACAAGCGCGTCTTGCTGAAGGCGTCTGGTGAAGCTCTGATGGGTAAGCAGGGCTTCGGGATCGACGTCGAAGTCGCCGACCGTATCGCTTCCGACATCGCCGAGGCCTGCCATATGGGCGTCGAAGTCGGCGTGGTTGTCGGCGGCGGAAACATTTTTCGCGGTGTTGCCGTGGCCTCCAAGGGTGGAGACCGCGTCACCGGCGATCACATGGGCATGCTGGGAACCGTCATCAACGCACTCGCACTGGCGACCTCGCTGAGAAAGCTCGGTATCGACACCGTTGTGCTCTCGGCCATCGCCATGCCTGAGATCTGCGAGAGCTTCTCGCAGCGCGCCACGCTCTATCATCTGTCGCTCGGCCGCGTCGTCATCTTCGCCGGCGGCACGGGCAATCCCTTCTTCACCACCGATTCGGCCGCAGCCCTTCGCGCTGCGGAAATGGGCGCCCAGGCCATCTTCAAGGGAACGCAGGTGGATGGAATCTATTCGGCCGATCCGAAGAAGGTCCCGGACGCAACCCGTTTCGAGCATCTCACCCACAGCCAGGTACTGGAAAAGGGCCTTGCCGTGATGGATGTTGCGGCAGTGGCGCTCGCGCGCGAAAATGCCATTCCGATCATCGTATTTTCCATCCATGAAAAGGGCGGCTTCGCCCAGATCCTGAGCGGCGGCGGCTACAAGACCGTCGTCTCCGACAACTGACGATCCCAAGGCGCCGTATGCCGGTGCCGATTTGCTGACGGGAGTAATGACACTATGGCCGACAACACCGACCTCAACGAACTCAAGCGCCGCATGGATGGCGCGATCAACGCCTTCAAGGGCGACATCGCCTCGCTGCGCACCGGCCGCGCCTCGGCCAACATCCTCGATCCGGTGAATGTCGAGGCCTACGGTTCGCGCGTGCCGCTCAACCAGGTGGCAAACATCACCATCCCAGAACCTCGGATGCTGTCGGTGTCGGTCTGGGACAAGTCCATGGTCAGCGCCGTCGACCGCGCCATTCGCGAATCCAACCTCGGGCTGAACCCGATTATGGATGGACAGAACCTGCGCATTCCGCTGCCGGAACTGAACGAAGAACGCCGCCGCTCGCTGGTCAAGGTCGCCCACGAATATGCCGAGAAGGCCAAGGTCGCGATTCGCAACGTGCGCCGCGACGGCATGGACGGCTTGAAGAAGGCGGAAAAGGACGGAGCGCTCGGCCAGGACGAAACCCGCGCCAAATCGGATCGTGTGCAGAAGATGACGGATGAATCGATTTCCGACATCGATCGCTTGCTCATCGATAAGGAAAAGGAAATCATGCAGGTTTAGGCCTGCGCGAACCCACGTCCTGCCGTCGAACAAACTGGATACCCATGTCAGAGTCTAGCCTTATGATAGTCCCCGAGCACGTTGCCATCATCATGGACGGCAACGGCCGCTGGGCCAGTGCGCGCGGGTTGCCGCGCACCATGGGGCATCGCAAGGGCGTCGATGCCGTCCGGGAGACCGTACGCGCCGCCGGCGACGTCGGTATCAAGTACCTGACGCTCTTCGCCTTCTCTTCGGAAAACTGGCGCCGTCCGGAGGCCGAGGTCACCGACCTGCTCGGCTTGCTGAAGGCGTTCATCCGCCGCGACCTCAGCGAATTGCATCGGCAGAATGTGCGCATCCGCGTCATCGGCGATCGCCAGAACCTGACCGGCGACATCCTGCCGCTGTTGATAGAGGCGGAAGAGACGACGAAGAACAACTCGGCGCTGACGCTGGTCATCGCCTTCAACTACGGCTCGCGCGACGAGATTGCCCGTGCCGTCATCAGCCTGGCAAAGGACGTCGAGGCAGGGCGCCTGCGGCCGCAGGACATCACCCCGGCGCTGATCGACGGACGGCTGGACACGGCCGGAATTCCCGACCCCGATCTGATCATCCGCACCAGCGGCGAAGAACGGCTGTCGAACTTCCTGCTCTGGCAGGCGGCCTACTCGGAATTCATGTTCGTGCCGGATTACTGGCCCGATTTCAGCCGTGCGCTGTTTCTGTCCGCGCTCGAGCGTTACGCTGTCCGCGACCGTCGTTTCGGGGCGCTGTCTGCAAAGCCGACCGCAGCCGTGGGGCTGTAATGAGCCGCGAACTCAGGCTTCGGATAGTCTCGGGCATCGTCATGGCGGTGGTGGTGCTGGCGGCAACATGGCAGGGCGGGCTGGCCTTCCGGCTGCTGGCATCCGTGATTGCCCTTCTTCTCTACCATGAATGGTCGACCATAACAGGACTGCGCGAACGGGATTTCCCGGGGGCGGCACTCGGCTGGCTCGGCGTTGCCGTCGTGGTCCTGGCGACCCTTTTAGGAGAATCGGTCTACGCCGTCGGCGCGCTGGTGCTCTTTACGCTTCTGGGCGCCGGCCTCGTTGTGGCCAAGCGCAAAAGCTGGTGGCTGCCCGGTGGCATTGCCTATGCAGGACTGACGGTCATCTCGATGGCGGAAATCCGCGACGACGACCTCAGGGGCTTCGTGCTGATGCTGTTCGTCTTTGCCACCGTCTGGGCCACCGATATCCTCGCCTATTTCGTCGGACGCGCGCTGCGCGGACCGAAGCTTGCGCCCCGCATCTCGCCCGGCAAAACCTGGTCGGGCGCCATTGGCGGCACCATTGCCGCCGTCATCGCCGGACCGGCGGTCGTCTGGTGCTTTTTCCCCGACATCGGCCTGCGGGTCGCACTGGTCGCGTTGCTGCTGTCGATCTGCAGCCAAGCCGGCGACCTTTTCGAGTCCTTCATCAAGCGGCGTTTCGGCGTCAAGGATTCGAGCAACCTCATTCCCGGCCACGGTGGCGTCATGGATCGGGCCGACGGCCTCGTTTTTGCTTGTTTTGCAGGCTTCTTGTTGGCTATCGTGCTGTCGTTGGCGGCAGGAGGCGAAATGTCGTCCCTGGGCGGCGTGCTGCTGGGTGTCTGAAATCAAAACATACGGGATACGTTCATGGGCAGCATAATGGGCATTGGCAGCTTCCTGGTAGGCTATATCGTGCCATTCGTGCTGGTGCTGTCGCTGCTGGTTTTCGTGCATGAGATGGGCCACTATCTCGTCGGCCGCCTTTGCGGCATCCGGATCCTCGCATTTTCCGTCGGTTTCGGCCCTGAGCTCGCCGGCTATACCGATAGCCACGGCACCCGCTGGAAGCTGTCGGCGATCCCGCTCGGCGGTTACGTGAAATTCTTCGGAGACCAGGACGCCTCCAGCAAGCCCGATACCGATGCCATCGTGGCCATGAGCCCGGCGGAACGGGCCCAGTCCTTCGTCGGTGCCAAGCTGTGGAAGCGGGCCGCAACCGTCGCCGCAGGACCGATTGCCAACTTCATCCTCGCCATTGCCATCTTCGCCGTCCTGTTTGCCATTTACGGCCGTCAGGTGGCCGACCCTGTCGTGGCGGAGGTCAAGCCCGACAGTGCGGCTGCCCAGGCGGGCATCGAGCCTGGCGACCTCCTGGTTGCGATCGACGGCGACAAGGTGGACACCTTCGACGACGTCCGCCGCTACGTCAGCATCCGTCCGGGCCGCCACATCGTCGTGACGGTCGAGCGCAAGGGCGAAAAGCGCGATTTCCCGATGGTTCCCCTGTCGACGGTCGTGACCGACCAGTTCGGCAACAAGATGGAAGTCGGCATCATCGGCATCGTGACGAACCAGGAAATGGGCCATTTCCGCAAGGAGAGCTTCACACCGTTCGGCGCGGTCGCTGAAGGCGTCAGGCAGACGGGGCACATCGTCACCGGAACATTCGAATATATCGGCAATCTCCTCGGCGGCTACATGAAGCCGGATCAGCTCGGCGGCCCCATCCGTGTGGCCCAGGCATCCGGCCAGATGGCGTCGCTCGGTATTGCAGCGGTGCTACAGTTGGCAGCCGTTCTGTCGGTTTCCATTGGGTTGTTGAACCTAATGCCGGTGCCGGTACTTGATGGCGGCCATCTGATGTTCTATGCGATTGAGGCGGTTAGGGGAAAACCGCTTGGGGCCGGCGCGCAGGATGTCGCTTTCCGCATCGGGTTATTCATGGTGTTGTCGTTGATGGTTTTCGCAACCTGGAACGATATCAGCGCCTTGATCGGCTGAGGGCAGGGTAGCGGGGATAATGCTTTATTTACGATGTTTCAAAGCTCTAGTGGCGAATGAGACACGTTTCCAAATGAAGTAAACAGAAATTAACCCGCGCGCTTGCTTGTAGGCTAAAAGCGGGTAAAACGACACACGTGGCCGGAATCGAGTTTGCTCGACATCAGGAACGACTGAGAAAAGGTAAGAAGTACATGAAGGCTGGTTCAAAGTTTTTGAACGCAGTATCGGCGGTTGCGCTGTCTGCTGGTATTGTTGCTTCGGGCGCAGGCGTCCTTACCCTTGCATCCGCCTCTGTCGCGGAAGCTGCAGTCATTCAGAAGGTCGATGTTCGTGGCGCATCCCGCTCGGGTGCTGACGCAGTTCGCGACAATATCACCATCAAGCCGGGTGTCAGCTTCACCAGCTCCGACGTCGACGACAGCGTCAAGCAGCTGTACTCCACAGGCTACTTCTCCGACGTTCACATCAGCGTTTCCGGCGGAACGCTCGTCGTTTCGGTCAAGGAAAACCAGATCGTCAACGCAGTCGTGTTCAACGGCAACCGCAAGATCAAGGACGATAAGCTGCAGGGTGTCGTCAAGACCCATGCCGCCGGTCCGTTCGACCAGAACATCGTCAACGAAGACATCAAGACCATCAAGGAAGCCTATGCGGTCATCGGCCGCAACGAGGTGACTGTCACGACCCAGGTCGTCCCGGTCGCCCAGGGTCGCGTCAACATCGCTTTCGTCGTCAACGAAGGCGATCGCACCAAGATCGACAAGATCAACTTCACGGGCAACCAGGCCTATGGCGACGGTCGTCTGGCGTCCGTCATCGCGACTAAGAAGACCAACTTCCTGTCGTTCCTGACCCGCAAGGACGTCTACAGCTCTGACAAGCAGCATGCCGACGAAGACACGCTGCGTCAGTTCTACTACAATCACGGTTATGCCGACTTCCGTATCGTATCCTCGGATGCGACGCTGGACGAGCAGACCAATGCCTACACGATGAATTTCGCTGTCGAGGAAGGTCCTCGTTACACCTTCGGCGACATCTCGGTCGTCTCGACCGTCGACGGCGTCAATGCCGACGAGCTGAAGGGTTTGATCTCGACCTCTGCCGGCGAGGTTTACAACGCCAAGAACATCCAGAAGTCGATCGAAGCGATCTCCAAGCGCGTTGCCGCAGCCGGATATCCCTTCGCCCGCGTGACGCCCCGTGGCACACGCAACTTCCAGAACAACACGATCGCTGTCGAATACCTGGTTGACCAGGGCGAGCGCGCCTATGTCGAACGCATCGAAATTCGCGGCAACACCCGTACCCGCGATTACGTCATCCGCCGCGAGTTCGACCTGAACGAAGGCGATGCTTTCAACCAGGAAATGATCACCCGCGCCAAGCGTCGCCTCGATGCCCTCGGCTATTTCACCAGCGTCAACATCACGACTGCTCCTGGCAGCGCGCCTGACCGCGTCGTGATCGTCGTCAACGTGATCGACCAGTCGACGGGTTCGTTCGGCGTCGGCGCCGGCTACTCGGTCGGCAACAACGGCGGCATCCTGCTCGAAGCCTCCGTCGAAGAAAAGAACTTCCTCGGCCGTGGCCAGTACATCCGCATCGCGGCCGGTGCCGGTACCGAGGGATCGCGCACCTACAACATCTCGTTCACGGAACCCTACTTCCTGGGCTATCGCCTGGCTGCGGGCTTCGACATCTTCAAGAACCAGACGTCGAGCGACGATTACTACGACTACAGCGAAGCAGGCTTCTCGCTCCGCGTGACCGCGCCGATCACGGAAGATCTCGCAACAACGCTGCGCTACAACTACAAGCACCTGGATTACAAGGGCACCAACGACTGGCAGGACCATCTGTCCAATACCTACCAGAACCTGGTCAACGACGGTCCCTGGACGCAGTCGAGCGTATCCCAGACGTTCACCTACAACACGCTTGATGACCAGAACCTGCCGCGTGAAGGCATCATTGCCAAGCTGACCCATGAGTTTGCCGGTCTTGGCGGCGACTCGAACTTCTACAAGGTCAGCGGCAAGGCTCGCTTCGTGAAGACCCTGAGCGACGAAGCCGACATCATCGGCTCGCTGACGCTGGGTGCTGGCTATGTCGTTTCCACCAAGGGCGACAAGCTGAATGTCTTCGACCAGTTCCAGATCGGCGGACGCGAAATCCGCGGCTTCGAGAACACCGGTATCGGCGCACGGACGAAGAATGGCGACCAGGACCCGTTGGGCGGCACGACCTACTTCACGGCCTCTGCTGAGGCCAGCGTGCCGATGCCAGGCGTACCGCAGGATATCGGTCTGCGCGCTGCTGCCTTTGCCGATGCTGGTACGTTGACCGGTAACAAGGTCGATACATCGGGCGACGCCATCAACAGCGACAGCTCGATCCGCGCTTCGCTCGGCCTTGGCATCATCTGGGCTTCGCCCTTCGGCGTGCTGCGTGTCGACTACGCCCAGCCTGTCATGAAGCAAAGTTACGACAAGGTTCAGCAGTTCCGGTTTGGCATTGCCAACCAGTTCTGATATCGGCAGGCCCAGACCCACGGGTTAGAATACCGTCCTGGAGCTGTTGTCTATGGAACATAACCGTTTTTTCCCGCCCCATGCTGGGGTCAGCCTTCGGGAGCTGGCCAAACATCTTGGGGCGGATCTTGCCGACGAGAAATTTTCAGACAGTGTCGTTCATGCCGTAGCGCCAGTCTATCGGGCGACGGAAGGCGACATCTGCTATATCCTGTCTCGCAAGAATATGGATGAGCTGAAGACCTGCCACGCGACTGCCATCATTTGCGATCCGTCGCTGCAGGCGATCGTTCCGGCCCATATCCCCGTCCTCCTGTCCAGCCGGCCCCATGCTGCCTTTGCCATTGCCGGCGCCCTGCTGCATCCGCAGGCGATGCGCGCGGTGCGTGTCGGCACGGCCGAAAGCGGCATTTCGCCGGCGGCTTTCGTCGATCCTACGGCCCGCCTCGAAGCCAACGTTCTGGTCGAGCCGATGGCCGTCATCGGCGCCGATGCTGAAATTGGCGAGGGGACGCAGATCGGCGCGGGTGCCATCATTGGCGCCGGCGTGAAGATTGGCCGGAATTGCTCGATCAGCGCCGGTGCCAGCGTTCTCTGCGCCTATGTCGGCAACAACGTCATCATCCACAACGGTGCGCGCATCGGTCAGGACGGTTTCGGCTATGCGCCAGGTCCGGCCGGCATGCTGAAGATCGTCCAGATCGGCCGTGTCATCATCCAGGATCATGTCGAGATCGGCGCCAACACGACGATCGACCGCGGCACGATGGACGATACGGTCATCGGTGAAGGCACGAAGATAGACAACCAGGCGCAGATCGGCCACAACGTGCGCGTTGGGCGCCACACGGCGATTGTCAGCCAGGTCGGCATTGCCGGCAGTGCGAAAATCGGCGACGGCGTCCAGATCGGCGGCCAGGCCGGTGTTGCCGGTCACATTCATGTTGGCGACGGCGCGCAACTTGCAGCCGGCAGCGGCGTTATTTTCGATCTGGCACCCGGCGGCCGCTACGGAGGCGTGCCGGCGCGCCCAATCAAGGATTTTCTAAGGGAGATGGCTGAAACCATGGCCAAGATCGGAAGCCGCAAGAAGACCCGGAGTGGCAAAGATGACTGATCATCTCACAGAGGAGCTGGGATCGGCCGATATCCTCGAGATCATGAAGCTGCTGCCCCATCGCTACCCGTTCCTGCTCGTTGACAAGATCATCGAGATCGACGGCGACAACTCGGCAATCGGCATCAAGAATGTCACGGCCAACGAGCCGCATTTCACCGGACATTTTCCGGAGCAGCCAATCATGCCGGGCGTGCTCCTGATCGAAGGGATGGCGCAGACGGCGGGTGCGATCTGCGCCCGCAAGGAAGGCCAGAGCGGCAGTCTCGTCTATTTCATGACCATCGACAATGCCCGCTTCCGCAAGCCGGTGGTACCGGGCGATCGCGTCGAGTTTCACGTCGTCAAGCAACGGCAGCGCGGCAATATCTGGAAATTCCACTGTGATGCGAAAGTGGACGGCAACAAGGTCGCCGAGGCCGATATCGGCGCGATGATCGTACGCAAGGAAGAATCATGAGCGGGATTGCGAAGAGCGCCAACATCCATCCAATGGCCGTCGTCGAAGATGGCGCCGTTCTGGGCGAGGGCGTTTTCGTCGGACCCTTTTGCCATGTCGGTCCTCGGGTCGTGCTCGGGGACAATGTCCAGCTTCTCAACCACGCGGTAGTGACCGGCCGCACCACCATCGGCAAAGGCACCAAGATCTTCGCGATGGCGGTCGTCGGCGGCGATCCGCAGAGCGTGCACCATGGCGGCGAAGACACCAGCCTGACGGTCGGCGACAACTGCACGATCCGCGAAGGCGTGACGATGAACACGGGCACCGCCGAGTTCGGCGGAGAGACCATCGTCGGCAACAACAATCTGTTCCTGGCCAATTCGCACGTGGCGCATGACTGCCGCGTCGGCAACCATGTGATCATGTCCAACAACGTTATGCTTGCCGGCCATGTGGTCATCGGCGACCGCGCCATTCTCGGCGGCGGCTGCGCCGTTCACCAGTTTACCCGCATCGGGCGGCAGGCGTTCATCGGCGGCCTATCGGCCGTCAACTACGATGTCATTCCCTACGGCATGCTGAACGGAAATCCCGGGATCCTGGGTGGGCTGAACGTCGTCGGAATGACAAGGGCCGGCATCGAACGGCCGATCATCCATATGGTCCGACGGGCGTTCAAGGCCATTTTCGAGGGCGAGGGCTCTATCCGCGAAAATGCGGCTGCCATCCGCACCGAATTTGCCGATTGCGCCGAGGTTGTCGAAATCCTCGACTTCATTGCTGCCGACAGCGATCGCGCGCTCTCTTCGCCGCATCGCGGCAACAAGAACTAAGGTGAGCAGGATCGCCAACGACGAAAGGGGTCGCTTGGCAATCATCGCCGGTAGCGGCTTCCTGCCCGTCTATCTGGCCGCTGCGGCGAGGGATGCAGGGGACGACCCCGTTATCGTCGTGTTGAAGGACGAAGTGCTCCGCGACTGGAGCGAATACGACCATGCGCTGCTCGGCGTCGGCGACTTCAAGGGCTTCGAAGCCCTTTTCGATCGCTACGGCGTGCGTCGTATCGTGATGTCTGGCAGTGTCGCGCGTCGTCCGGAGTGGCGCGAGATCCGGCCGACATGGCAATCGCTGGTGAAAATGCCGCGTGTCGTCAAGACACTGCTGTCGGGTGGCGACGACACCGTTCTGAAAATGGTGATCGGGCTGTTGGAGGTCGAAGGCCGCAAGGTCATCGGCGCCCATGACATCGCCCCGGATCTCCTGGCGACCACCGGCACCCTGGGAAGCCACGGGCCGACAGAGGATGACATGCGCGACATCAGGCAGGCAGCCAAGGCAGCCGATGCGCTCGGGATGCTGGACGTAGGCCAGGGTGCCGTCAGCGTCGGAGGGCGCATCGTCGCACTCGAGGGTGTCGAGGGCACCGACCAGATGATCGAGCGTGTGGCAGGACTGCGCGCGGCCGGGCGCATTTCGCAGCGTCGCCGGGGCGTGCTCGTTAAGCTCTGCAAGCCGCAGCAGGATCTGCGCGCGGATCTGCCGTCCATCGGCGTCTCCACGATCCTGAATGCAAAGGCGGCGGGTCTCGGCGGTGTTGCCGTCGAGGCAGGGCGCGCACTCATTCTCGAGCGCAAGGCGACCATCGCCGCCGCCGATGAGGCTGGCCTTTTCCTGTTCGGCATCGATCGCGGTCTGCCCGCCGGAGGACTTCTATGAATTCAGCCCCATTGAAGGTCGCCATTATCGCGGGCGAAGTTTCCGGCGACCTTCTCGGCGCCGATCTCATCGCCGCCTTGCGGCTGCAGACATCGCGACCGCTAGAACTGGTCGGGGTCGGTGGCGACGGACTGGAGGCGCAGGGGCTGAAGTCGCTGTACGATTTCTCGGAGTTGTCCCTGATGGGCTTCACCCAGGTGATCGCCCGCCTGCCGCGGCTGATTTCCCTCATCGGCAAGACCGCAAGCGCCATCATTACTGCAAAGCCCGACATTCTCATCATCGTCGATAGTCCGGATTTCACCCACCGTGTTGCCAAGCGGGTTCGCAAGGCCTTGCCGGATGTGCCGATCGTCGACTACGTCTGCCCCAGCGTATGGGCCTGGAAGGAGTACCGGGCCACCGCGATGCTCGGCTATGTCGATCATGTGCTCGCCGTCCTGCCTTTCGAGCCTGACGTCATGGCACGGCTGGGCGGACCACCGACAACCTATGTCGGTCACCGGCTGGTGACAGATGCAGGGCTTGTCGAGGCCCGCCGTGAGCGTGCTTTGCGGCAACCGATCGGCCAAAGCACTGAAAAAACCATAGTTTTATTACCCGGCTCACGGTCTGCCGAGATAAATCGGCTGGTTCCGGTGTTTCGTCGGACCGTTGAGGAACTTAGCCGGCGAAATAATACCATGCGATTTATCTTGCCGACCGTCGATCGGCGCGCGGATTTGGTCCGCAGCCTTGTCGCGGATTGGGATATCAAGCCCGAAATTGTGGTCGGCGCCTCCGCCCGGTGGCAGGCGCTCGCAGTCGCAGATGCGGCGATGGCCGCCTCGGGCACCGTGATCCTGGAACTTGCCCTGACCGGGGTTCCGGTGATTTCGACCTATAGCACCGACTTTATCGTCAAGATGGTGCACAAGCGGATCAAGACCTGGACCGCCGCGCTTCCAAACCTGATTGCCGACTACGTCGTCGTTCCCGAGCAGATCAACGAGATGCTGCTGCCGGGCCTGTTCGCGCGCTGGCTGGAGCGTCTGTCGGCCGACACCCGGCAACGCCGTGCGATGATCGAGGGATTCGATCTCGTCTGGCAAAGAATGCAGACGGAAACGCCGCCCGGTGAAAAGGCGGCATCCATCGTGCTGGACCTTCTGGACAACAAAAAACCCGCCCATTCCTGAGCGGGTTGTTTTTTGCGCTATCGACTGCGTCTTAGCGGCCGGTGACCGGCGTGTAGTCGCGCTTCGGTTCGCCGGTGTAGAGCTGGCGAGGGCGGCCGATACGCTGCTGCGGATCCTCGATCATCTCGTTCCACTGGGCGATCCAGCCAACGGTGCGGGCAAGGGCGAACAGCACGGTGAACATTTCCGTTGGGAAGCCCAGCGCGCGTAGCGTGATGCCCGAATAGAAGTCGACGTTCGGGTAAAGCTTCTTCTCGATGAAGTAGGGATCGTGAAGGGCGATCTTCTCGAGCTCCAGCGCGACCTGCATCAGCGGATCGCCGGCATTGCCGGTGGCCTCGAGCACTTCGTACATCGTCTTCTGCATGATCTTGGCGCGCGGATCGTAGTTCTTGTAGACGCGGTGGCCAAAGCCCATCAGGCGGAAAGGATCGTTCTTGTCCTTGGCGCGGGCAATGTATTCCGGGATGCGATCGACAGTGCCGATTTCCTGCAGCATCATCAGGGCCGCTTCGTTGGCGCCGCCATGGGCAGGGCCCCAGAGACAAGCGATACCGGCCGCGATGCAGGCAAACGGGTTGGCACCCGAAGAACCGGCGAGGCGGACCGTCGAGGTCGAGGCGTTCTGCTCGTGATCGGCATGCAGGATGAAGATGCGGTCCATGGCGCGAGCCAGCACCGGATTGACTTCAAATTCCTCGCAAGGGACGGCAAAGCACATGCGCAGAAAATTCGACGCATAGTCGAGATCGTTCTTCGGATACACGAATGGCTGGCCAATATGATACTTGTAGGCCATGGCTGCCAGCGTCGGCATCTTGGCGATCATGCGCAGGCTGGCCACCATGCGCTGGTGCGGATCGGTGATATCGGTCGAGTCATGGTAGAACGCGGACAGGGCGCCAACGCAACCGCACATGACGGCCATGGGGTGGGCGTCGCGGCGGAAGCCGGTGAAGAAGCGCGTCATCTGTTCGTGAACCATGGTGTGGTGCACGACGCGATCGTCGAAATCCTTCTTCTGGGCTGCGGTCGGCAGTTCGCCGTAGAGGAGCAGGTAGCAGACTTCCAGGAAGTCGCCCTTTTCGGCCAATTGCTCGATGGGGTAGCCGCGATGCAGCAGAACGCCTTCGTCACCGTCGATATAGGTGATTTTGGATTCGCAGGAGGCTGTCGAGGTGAAGCCGGGGTCGTAGGTGAAGGAAGCTGTGTTCTTGTAGAGTGCGCCAATGTCGAGGACGCTCGGGCCGATGGTGCCGGCCTTGACGGGCAGGTCAACGGTCTTATCACCCCAAGTCAGTTTCGCGCTTTGTTCCGTCATGAGATCCTCCAAGATTTGGCGGGTTGGTGCCTTAAAAAAGCACCAAAGGGTTAAGCGTCTAACGATTAGCTATATGATCCAGAGACTAATGCCAAGTTACCCTGACCGGTATTTGTGCATCGCGGTATCAACTTTTGGGCAACGCTGCGCGCATGTCGGCGACGTCCCTGGACGCCCATTTCCAGTCTATTGAACAGGGTGCGTCACAGACGGCGAATTCAATCGATTTTAGTTGAAACTATCTCGGTTAAGTTGCAAAAATGATGTCACCTTGAAGACTTCTGACAGGGCTGACGGACGAATGACAGAGTTGGACGCGCGAGAAAAAGAAGAGCAGCGCCAGGTCATTTTCAGCCTTGCCGGGCAGGTGCGCGCGTCGATCGGTGCAATCGCCACATCAGCCAGACTGCCTGTCCTGACCCAACACGACGTTCCGTGGCAAAGACGCGTTGTACTGGTAACTACGGCGTGGCGATTCGCTGCCTGGCGCATGCTGGCGGAGGAGGCTATCCACGGTCGCGCGATGCTCTTTGCCCCGGTCTACATGGGCTGTGGCGCCATCGTCTGGTTCGAAGTTCCGGGCGATCCGCCGCTAACCGGAGTTGCCGCTGGCTTCCTGCTGCTGGCACTTGTCCTGGTCCTCAGGCACGATCTCAGCCCCACCCTGCGTCACCTGCTCTTTGCCGCCACGCTCAGCCTGCTCGGCATGCTTCTCGCCCAATGCGAGACGTGGCGGGCGTCCACGATCATGCTGGATTCGGCCGTGACGACAACCATTACCGGACAGGTTCAGCGGCGCGAGGTCGACGACAAGGGACGGTGGCGCTACGTGCTGGATCTGCTGGCGACGGACGCGCCGGTCGTTCGCCGGCCTCCCGAGCAGATATCCCTCCTGGTTCGCGGCCAGGATGTGCCGTTCGAGCTCGGCGACGTCGTCGAGGGCAGGGCACGATTGAGCCCGCCGGCGGGGCCCGCACTGCCCGGTCTCCACGACTTTGCCTTCACTGCCTATTTCGAAGGCACCGGTGCCAACGGTTTTTTCTATGGAACGCCGCAGCGGCTGATGGCCAGCGTCGACGACACCAGTGAGCGCTCGACCCTGGAACGGCTGGACCGATGGCTGACGGCTTTGCGGGGGCACATTGGCGACCGCATCCGCGCGATCCTGCCCGGCGACACCGGCGCCTTCGCGGCCTCGCTGGTCAACGATGAACGGCGCGCCATCTCGCCGGAAACAACGGATGCGCTCCGCGTATCGGGGCTCGCCCACATCATCGCCATTTCGGGGCTGAACATGGCACTGTCGGCCGGCATCTTCTATGTCGGGCTCCGACACCTGCTGAGCCTGTTTCGCGGTCTGGCGCAGGCGTGGCCGACGAAGAAAATTGCCGCTGTCGGTGCACTCGTCACGGTCACCGCCTATTATTTCATTTCGGGCTTCGGCGTTTCGGCCGAGCGGGCATTCATCATGATGGCCATCATGCTGGTCGCCGTCCTGTTCGACAGGCCCTCGTTCAGCCTCAGAAACGTGGCGCTGTCTGCCATCGCCATCCTGGTGCTGTCTCCCTCCCAGATCCTCGGCCCGAGTTTCCAGATGTCCTATGCCGCGACGGTGGCGCTCGTTTCGGGGTATTCGCTATGGAAGCGAAGGCCGCCTCGCGAGCGCCGCTTTGCCGCCTTGCGGGCCCCGATGCCGGTGCGCGCCGTCAGCCGCTTCTTCACCGGCATCGCCACCACATCCTTCATCGGCGGGGCGTCCACGGCGATCTTCTCCATAGAGCATTTCCATCGGCTGGCGACCTACGGCCTCGTTGCCAATCTGGCCGCCATGCCGGTGGTGTCCTTCGTGGTGATGCCGGTTGGCATGGTGGCCATGCTGATGATGCCGTTCGGACTTGACGGCGTCTTCTGGGTTGTCACCGGATGGGGACTTGATGTCGTGATGGACATTGCCCGCACGGTGGCGGCATGGGGCGGCAATGTGCCCTTCGCGCGCCTTCCTCCCGGGCTTTTTCCGACGATCATTGCGGGATTTTTAGTGATGACGCTGATGCGCACGGCGATGCGTCACGCCGGCGCTCTTCTGATTGCGGTATCCATCGCGCTCGCCGCCTTAGCGCCATCACTTCAGAAGTCGGAATTGATGATTTCAGAAGATGGCGAACTTGTCGCCATGTTCCGGCAGGGACGCCTCGAGCGAAACCGCGAACGACCGCCGGATTTCATCTATCAGCAATGGCAACGCGCATTGCCCGTCTCGATCGATACGCCGCCTCGGATGCTGCCGCCCGATCTTTCGACGCCGCCCCATTCGGTACGAGGCCGCCCCTCGACCAGACCGGATGCGGCGCAGCAGGCAACCCTGCAAGCGGCGATGGAGGCTGCCCTCGACGTGGTAGCGGAGGGCGGCTTTGCCTGCCACGGTCGCGACTGGTGCGTCGCCATGCTGGACAACGGCACCATACTGGCGACGATATCCGATCCGGCTTATCTCGGGCCCGCCTGCGACACCGCCGATATCGTCGTCACACCGGTCAGGCTCCGGCTCGAGCGTTGCCGCTCCGGCGCGACACTCTATACCGGCGCTTCGCTGCGGCGGACCGGTTCCGTGGAAATCGACCTCAGCACGCCCCAGCCGACCATCCTGACCGCGTTCAACGCACTGGATCGCCCCTGGGAGCGTCACCGCGCCTATGACTGGCGGAAAGAAGCCGCGTCTGAAAACACGGCAAGGTCACCGATCAGTGATAGCGGCGAATAAGCCCGACAAGCCGTCCCTGGATCTTCACCCGGTCAGGGCCGAAAATCCTTGTCTCGTAGGCCGGATTGGCCGCCTCGAGGGCGATCGAGGCGCCCTTGCGGCGAAAACGCTTGAGCGTGGCTTCCTCGTCGTCGACCAGTGCCACGATGATGTCGCCGGGGCTGGCCGTACTCGCGTTGCGGATGATCACCGTGTCGCCATCGAAAATGCCGGCCTCGATCATCGAATCGCCGCGCACCTCGAGGGCGTAATGCTCGCCGGCGCCGACCATGTCCGACGGCACCATGATGTCGTGTGTGTTGTTCTGGATAGCGGCGATGGGAACGCCGGCGGCGATCCGGCCCATGACGGGCAGCGACACCGAACCGCTGCGTTCCTCGGCAACGGGCTTCGGCGCGGCCGCGACCACGGGCGGCACCTTGCCGAGGCTGCCCTCGATGACGCTGGGAGAAAAGCCGCGACGCGGTTGCGTGCTCGGATTATAGGCTTCGGGGAGCTTGATGACCTCGATCGCGCGTGCCCGGTTCGGCAGCCGACGGATGAAGCCGCGCTCTTCCAGCGCCGTGATCAGCCGGTGAATGCCCGATTTCGACGCAAGGTCGAGGGCGTCCTTCATTTCGTCGAAGGAAGGCGGGACGCCCGACTCCTTCATGCGTTCATGAATGAAGAGAAGGAGTTCCTGTTGCTTGCGCGTCAACATCGTTATTCGTGCTCCCCGGTGCGAAACAAAGCCAGAACAGACCCTATATGTTCCATATGTGTTCTGCAAGTGACTAAATCTTCGTGAATACCGTTGGAATTCGCGGTTTTTTGGGAGATCATGGGTCCGACCGTCCCTTTCACCGCTCAGAGACAGGAGAATCGATGTCTGCAGCCTGCAAGATCGACCATCTCGTACTGCCGACCTGCGATATCGCGTCTGCCCGCCAGCGACTCGGCCAGCTCGGCTTCACCGTCGCCGCCGACGCCCGGCACCCCTTCGGCACGGAGAACGCCTGCGTTTTCTTCGCCGACAAGACCTATCTGGAGCCGCTCGGCGTGGCGAGCCGTAGCGAATGCGAGGCGAGCGCACGCAGCGGTAACGTCTTCACGGCGCGCGACCAGGCTTTTCGGTTCCGCGTCGGCGACGATGGCTTTTCCTCCATCGGCCTTGCCTCGGACGACGCGACGGAAGACGACCGGCGCTTCCGTGAAGGCGGGATATCGGCGGGCGGAAATCTGGAGTTCGAAAGGCCCATGCGGATGCCCGATGGGTCCGAATCGGTCGCTGGCTTTAATCTCGCCTTCGCGGCAGATCTGCGTGCGCCGGACTTCTTTGCCTTCACCTGCCAGCGCATCAATCCCCTTCCGACAGACCGCAGCGCACTTGAAAGTCATGCCAACGGCGTGGTCGGCATTTCGCGCGTCGTCCTGTCGGCGTCCGATCCGCAGGCGTTTTCCGGTTTTATCAGCGAAGTTGCCCATGGTGCCGCAATGGCTCCGCATTCCTTTGGCACCAGTGTCCAGACGGCCAATGTGCGGATCGACATCGTCAGTTCCGAGGGGCTGGAGGCCTTCTACGAGACCGCGATACGGCACGCGGACGCAGGCCTTCGCGGCCGGGCCGTCGTCTTTGCATGTCGCGATCTTTCCGTGACAGAGGCGCATTTGGCTGCTAACGGCGTGACCTACACGCGAAAGAGCAACACTATCTTGGTGAAGTCGGCTCCCGGGCAGGGGGCATTGTTCGCCTTCGAGGAGACAGCATGAGCCATCCGAC
>CAZZZI010000007.1:0-48595 GCA_964658415.1 uncultured Sphingomonas sp.
GGGCGTAGAAAATACCGCCGTAGCAGATGTCGAGGCTAACAGGACCCCATTCCGGCGTCTCGAGGATCACGTCGAGTTCGTGGACGAAGGACGGCACCATGGTCAGCCGCACCTTCTCGCAGCGCCCATCGCGGCAGGTTGCAACCGCGCGCACCAGACCGGCGGCGGTGTCGAGGGTGACAATGGTTTCAGGCTCCTGCATCTCGACGATGCCGGATTCCAGCAGCGCCGTGGTAACGCAGATCGAGTTCGAGCCGGAGCTCGCATGGGCCTGGTCCGGCTGCAGGATGATGAAGCCGGCATCGGCATCGGGGTGCTTGGCCGGCAGCAGCAGGTTGACCGAGCCGATCGGCGCGCCGCGCGGCTCGAGCACCAGGAAGCGCCGGAGTTCCTCGCCCTTCGGATCGGTGTTCATCCAGTGCAGCTGCTCGGCAATCGTGTTGCCCGGGATCTTCGGGACGCCGCCGATGGCGACCTTGCCGATTTCACCTTCGCAATGAACATCCAGCAGCTGGATCGTACGCTTCCATCTCATATGTCTTCTCCAATCAGACGTGCCGGGTGACGCCGCCGTCGACGCGAATGTTCTGGCCGGTGATATAGCCGGCACCGTCGGACAGCAGGAAGGCTGCCGTCTTGGCGACCTCCTTCATCTGGCCAATGCGCTTCATCGGGATCTTGTCGGCCGTTTCAGGCTTGTGGTTGAGGCTGTCGATGTAGCCCGGCAGCAGGCAGTTCATGCGGATGTTGTCGGCTGCATACCGATCGGCATAGAGCTTGGTGAAGGCACCGGCGGCGGCGCGATAGGCGCAGGAGACCGGAAACACCAACGACGGCTCGTAGGCGGCAAAGGTGGTGATGTTGACGAAGGCGCCCTTGCCCTGGCGCAGCATGACCGGCGTCACCAGCCGCGCCATGCGCACGACGCTGAGGACCATCATGTCTGAGCCGAGGGTCCAGTTTTCATCGGAGATATCGAGCAGGTCGCCCTTTGGCGGATGGCCGGTGTGGTTGACGACGGCGTCGATGCGGCCATAGGTCTTCATGGTGAGATCGAAGATCGCCTGGATGTCCTCGGCCTTCTCAGCCACGCCGCGCGAGGCGACGCCGCCGAGTTCCGCCGCCAGCTTCTCGCAGCTTTCGGATGGCGACATCAGTGCCACGCGATAGCCGGTGGCTGCCAGCTCGCGGGCGATTGCCTCGCCCATGCCACGGCCGCCGCCGGTGATGAGGGCAACGGGCTTTTCGGTTTCGGACATCGGCTTCCTCCTAGTAGCGGTTGATGCGATACGGCTGCATGTCGAGCGATGGCGCGATGCCGCCGATCATGTCGGCCATCAGGCGGGCTGTCGTGGCGGAATAGGTGAGGCCGAGATGGCCGTGGCCGGTCGCATACCAGACGCCCGGCAGCCGCGACGAGGCGGAGATGATCGGAATGGTATCGGGGAGCGACGGGCGATGCCCCATCCAGTCCTTGGCGTCTTCGACCTTCAGGCCGGGCAGCGCCCGCTGCGCATGGCGGACGAGGACGCGGGGGCGACGGTAATCCGGCGGCGCGTCGAGGCCAGCCAGCTCGACATTGCCGCCGACGCGGATGCCGCCGGCGGTCGGCGTCACCATGAAGGCGCGGGCGGGCCAGATGATCGAATGGCGCATGGAGATGCCCGGTGCCATGATCTGGGTGTGATAGCCGCGCTCGGTTTCGAGCGGGATGGGTTCGCCGAGCGCCTTGGCAATGGCGCGGGTCGGCACACCGGCGGCAACGACCGCATCGTCAGCCTCGAGCCTGCGTCCATCGGAAAGGATGACGGTAACGCCGCCGCCTGCGCGGCGCTCGATCATGGTGACCTCGCCGGAGACGAAGGCGGTGCCGGCCGCTTTGGCGGCCTCCACCAGTTTCAGCACGAGGTGATAGGGATTGCGGATCGACTTGTTGTCGGGAAGCAGCACCGCCTTGGCGATATGAGGCGACAGGGCCGGTTCGAGGTCGCTGAGGGCGGCACCGCTGACGACCGAGTGCTCGAAGCCGTAACGCTGCATCATCTCGAGATGGCCGCGATCGCCGGCGAACTCCGCATCTGTCTCGTAGATGGCGAGGCAACCTTCCTCGGTCATCAGCTCCGGTGCACCAATAGCCTCGAGCATGGCGCGAAAGTCGGCGAGTGCCGGCGCGGACAACGCCATGCCCGCATCCTCTATCTGACGCAGTCGCGACGGGCGACCGGCGGCAAGGAAACGCAGGAACCACGGCAAGATCTTCGGCGCGTAAGTCGGCCGCAGCCAAACGGGTCCCTCCGGATCGAGCAGCCAACCCGGCATCTTGCGCCAGGTCGACGGGCCGGAACCGGCGGCAAAGTCCAGCGCGATGCTCGCCATGTTGCCGAACGATGTGCCCCGCCCCGGCTCTCCCCTGTCGACCAGGGTCACCCTATGACCGCGGCGCTGGAGCTGGAAGGCGATCGCCGCGCCGACAATGCCGGCGCCGATGACGATCGTGGTTTTCTGGGTGTCTTCCGTCATGGGCCTGCATATCCGAACAAGGCTGCGAGCGCAGCAAATCGATCGCAGAGATATATCAGGCAAAGCCCTGATGGATACCGGCTTTTTGCACCGGGACCTCGCATTTCACCGTCGCTTCCCGCGCACCGGCGATCTCGCGAAATCCGCTTTATCCGAGGATAAGTGAAACCAATTTGCCGGTTGTGACGTAGAGGTTTCCGTGTCAACCGACCAGAGGTCCAAGATGAAGCCGTTGCTCCCTGCACTCCTGGCGCTCAGCGCGCTGTTGCCGATCTCGGCCCAGGCCGAAGCCATGAAGGACAACGATATCCGCAGCGATATCATCGGCCGCACGATCTATCTCGCCGCCCCGCTCGGTGGCGAAATGCCCCTCACCTACCACAAATCGGGAAGCGTCGATGGCAATGGCCAGGCAGTCGGCCTCGGCAAGTTCATCAAGCCGAACGATGTCGGCAAGTGGTGGATCAAATCCGACAGGCTCTGCCAGCAGTTCAAGACCTGGTACGATGGCGCACCGATGTGCTTCGTGCTGGAGCGAGACGGCGCCGGCAAGGTCAAATGGACGCGCGACAACGGCCAGACGGGCGTGGCGCGGATCGGCGACTGATTGTTGAAATCTGAAAACTAAAAGAGCCCGACGCGGGAGGAGGATGCATCGGGCTCTTAATAGAGATCGGCAACTGGGAGGAGGAGTGCTGCCGATCGAAGAAGGAAGCGCTGGGAGGAGGAGTGCACTGCCTTCGGAATAATGAATATCGCGTTGCTCTGATTATTGAAATAGCTGACGTTGCATTGCAGCAATGCGTCTAACGCATGAATAAGTGAGCCTTAGTGGTTTAGCCCCCACGTTGAAGCATGCCTCTGCGACAATTCGCCTATTTCTCGCGCTCGAAAACTCTTACTTGAGTGATTGACAAGCTGGCGAGCAAATGCCCCGCACCCATTCGGCCGCAAGATTTTAACGTGCAGACGCTGGAAGCGATCGGCTTCCAGCGTCACAGGATCGTCACGCTGCCTTGAAAGCTTTCCGCCCTTCCGCGTCGAGCGCCTTGAACTCATCGTCCGAGAGATTGAAGTTCACGGCCGCGACGTTTTCCTCCAGATGCCTGACCTTCGACGTGCCGGGGATCGGCAGCATCACCGGGCTGCGCTTCAGCACCCAATCGAGGGCGATCTGGCTCGGCGCGGCATTGTGGCGCTTGGCGATGGTATCCAGCAGCGAACCGGGCTTGGCGAGATCGCCGGCGGCCAGCGGGTACCACGGGATGAAGCCGATATTGTGCTTTTCGCAGTAGTCGAGCACATCCTCGCTGGTCCGGTCGACCAGGTTATAGCGGTTCTGCACCGTCGCGACCTTGAAGACCTTCGACGCGGCCTCGATCTCGGCAACGCTCACTTCGCTCAGACCGGCATGGCGAATGATCTTGTCGTCCAGCAGCGACTTGATTGCATCGAACTGCTCCTTGGCCGGGACCTTGGGGTCGATGCGATGCAGCTGCCAGAGGTCGATCTGCTCGACGCCGAGGTTGCGCAGGCTCTTGTGCGCCTGCTGGATCAGATATTCCGGGCGCCCGACCGGGATCCAGACCTCGGGGCCGGTGCGCGTCAGGCCGCCCTTCGTCGCGATCACCATGTCTCCATAGGGGTGCAGCGCCTCCTTGATCAGCCGTTCCGAAACGTCGGGGCCGTAGGAATCGGCGGTGTCGATAAAGTTGACGCCAAGTTCCGGCAAACGCTTCAAGGTGCGTATGCTTTCGTCGCGGTCGGCCGGGTCGCCCCAGATGCCTTTGCCGGTGATGCGCATGGCGCCGAACCCAAGGCGGTTGACGGTGAGGTCGCCGCCAATCTTGAAGGTCCCGGATTTGGATGCATTCAATTCGGTCATGGTCGTCCCTTTCGTTGTTGTCTCTGTCGCAAGCCGAACCAGCCCGGAGGCGCGTCCGGACGTTGAACCCGGATGGCCGCCGCAACGACGCTTCCGTGCGGGCTTGGTTTCCTGCTTAGAGGGAGATGGGTCGGCGGTCGCAAAGATGCAACCGGTCGGGCCGATCCGGCGATCCCCGGCCCTGACTTCAACCGCGCCTTTCCGCTTTCATGAGAGCACCACCACCCCCTTTGGCAGTTGGGAACCGGTTCAGCGTCCGTCCGGCACAGGGCCTTTCGATTTCGCAAGACGCCCGATGGCAAGCCGCTGGTGTTCTGTCGAAAAAAGGCCTCCAATGGTGCGAACGACGGCGTGAATGCCTATCTTTGATTCGATAGAACCGGGAAGCGCGCCGCACAGGCCGTTTTGCCGGGCCAATTCTTTACAAGACGGAGAAATCCATGAGCGGTGATCCCTACCAGCTTCTCGGCGTCAAGCGGGACGCGGCGCAGAAGGACATCCAGAGCGCCTACCGCAAGCTTGCCAAGAAGCTGCATCCGGACCTCAATCCGGGCAACAAGCAGGCGGAAGAGAAATTCAAGGAGGTCTCGGCCGCCTACGCGATCCTCGGCGACGAGGAGCAGCGGGCGCGCTTCGATCGCGGCGAAATCGACGCCGGCGGCAGCGAGAAAGCGCAGCAGCGCCAATATTATCGCGACTATGCATCCAGCGAGGGACGCGGCGGCCCTTACCAGAACACTGGCGGCTTTGCCGACTTCGGCGGTGCCGAAGATGTCTTTTCGAGTTTCTTTTCGCGCCGGGGCCAGGGAGCGCAGCAGATGAAAGGCCAGGATCGCCGGTTTTCCATGGAGGTCGACTTCCTCGATGCCATCAACGGCACGAAGACGCAGGTGACCCTGCCGAGCGGCCCGTCGCTCGACGTGCAGATCCCTGCCGGCACTGCTGACGGCCAGACGCTGCGCCTGCGCGGCAAGGGCGATCCGGGCTTCAACGGCGCGCCTGCCGGCGATGCGCTGATCGACATCAAGGTGCGACCGCACAAGATCTATGTGCGCGACGGCGACGATATCCGCTTCGACGTGCCGATCAGCCTGCGCGAGGCAGTGCTTGGCGGCAAAGTGCGGATCACGACGCCCTCCGGGCCCGTGGCGATCACGCTCGCCCCGAACTCGAACACCGGCAAGGTCATGCGCCTGAAGGGAAAAGGCGTGGCAAAGCGTGGCGGCGAGCACGGCGACGCCTATGTCACCTTGAAGATCGTGTTGCCGGAGACGCCGGATGCCGAGCTGACTGCCTTCGTCAAGGACTGGGCGGCCGGCGAGAAACAGGAACCCAGAGCCAGCATGGGAGGCTGAACCATGGACGATCGTGAATTCCGCCAGTCACTGCGTATCGACGTGACAGTGCTCGAGGTCTGGATCGAACAGGGATGGCTGGTTCCAGGCTTCACGGAACAGGGGAGGATGTTTCGCGACGCCGACCTCGCCCGCGGCCGGCTGATCCTCGACCTGATCGAGACGATGGGCCTCAACGAAGCCGGCGTCGACGTGGTGATGGAACTGGTCGACCAGGTGCACGGCCTGCGTGGAACGCTGCGCGATCTAGTCGATGGCATCAAGGCGCAGGACGACGCGGTGCAACAGCGGCTGGTGGCCGTGATCGAACGCCGGGAAGGCGTCAACGGCGACTGATATTCGCGCCTGCCGTCACGATGGACCGGCAAGCCCCGGGCAAGTCATCGTGGATAGCCTCACCGCCATCGACGCTGTCGTCATGAAGAGAACTGCCCGGAGCGCGCAGGCGAACCTGTTCAGATCTTCCCGGCCGGCGGCCACACGCCAGAGGCGCCCGGCGCACTGGTATCGCTCAGGAAGGTCATGCCATGGTTACCGCCCTCTCCTCAACCCGCCTGATCGCCGCCCAGCTCGCCCTCAAGGTGCTGACCGGCGACGACACGAGCAGCAACAGCGGCAGCGGCACGTCCGACTCCTCGTTGCTCGACGGATCGAGCGTCGGAAAGAATGTCTCGAGCCTGCCATCCTCGGCTCAGGCGTCGCTTGCGAGCATGCTCAACAGCCTGTCGAGCAGCCAGTCGGATGATACGGCAGCCGCCTCGTCGGACACCGCGAGCACCGACATCACGACGACCTCTTTCATGGCCCTTCTGAAACAGAACCTGACGGCAACCGCGTCGGGTAGCAGCGATGGGGCGAAACAGGCGAAGGCGATGCTCGACGCCCTCGATGCCGGCACCCTGACCGTTTCCGATCCGACCAACGGCGTATCGATCAAGGCCTGGGACCCAACGGCGAAATCCGCCAGCTCCACGGCAACAGACACACCCACGCCCAACAAGGCCGAGACCATTCCGTCCAGCGACTGGAACGACTATCTGAAGGCGCACCTCCAGCGCAACGCCGACGGCACCCTCAGCCGCGCCGCCGACAACAGTTTCATCGACAAGACCACGGGCAACGATGCCTATTTCGGCCAGGTCGGCACCCAGTTCTACTATCTCAGCTGGACCGCTGCGGCCGGCAGCGACACCAAGGGCACGATTGCGGCAGACGCAGCCAGCGCCTGATCCCGGACGCCCGATCTCCACCGTTTCCGACGGCCCGCCGCGACATTCGACATCGGTCGCAACTTCGCCTTCGAAATGTCCGAATGAAGGATGAACGCTGTCTCAGGACGGACGAATTCGTTAATCACTTTTTTGCGAAGACGCGCGCTTCGCCGTCCTCCTCGGGAACCAGCGCGCGGCTCATCCGTTAGCGGTCCATATGCAATTCGAGACACGACCCGGTGCTTTGTCCGGTACGACGTTAAACAGGAGAGAAAAATGAAAAAGACTGTTGCTCTGGCGCTTGCCGCCGCATCGCTGACCTTCGCCGCCGCTCCCGCCGTCTTTGCGGCAGACATGGTCACTAATTATGAGGATCAGGATAACAGCAACGGCGTCAAGATCGGCTACCTGACCTGCGATATCGCTGGCGGCGTAGGCTACGTCCTCGGCTCTGCCAAGAGCGTCGATTGCACCTATACATCTGCAAACGGTAACGGCCGCACCGATCACTACACCGGTGCCATCCGCAAGTTCGGCGTCGACCTCGGCTTCACCACGCGCAGCCGCCTCGTCTGGGCGGTCTTCGCACCGACCGCAGGTTACCATCACGGCGCACTGGCTGGCCTCTACCAGGGTGCAACGGCTGAAGCCACCGTCGGTGCTGGCGTGGGCGCCAACGTCCTGTTCGGCGGCACGACGGGTGCAATCCACCTGCAGACCATCAGCGTGACCGGCCAGCTCGGCCTCAACATCGCTGCCACCGGCACATCGATGACACTGACCTCGGCCGGCTAAGTCTGAAATCGAAAAAACGCCCTCCGCAGCCGCCGCTGAGGAGGGCGTTTTTTTATGGGCGTCGTTCGCCCGGGCCTCATCGAGTAAGCCGGGCCTCGCACTCCTGGTCTAATGGCGCGTCCAGGTTTCCTTGTTGACCTTTCGAGCGCCGCCATAGGTCCAGACACCTTGCCAGGTGCCATCGGGCTGCTCGAAATACATCGCGATGCCAAAGCTGTTCTTCGATGCATATCCGACGGAGATAGCGGTATCGTCGGGCGATGCCGGCCCCATTTCGAAGCGGTCGCCGGTAAACTTCGCACCGAGGCCGGTGCCAACGAATTTCTCGCCGGCAATGGTCCATTGCACATCATAGGTGCTGCCCGTGCGGGTGACCCGCACCGTTCCGGAATAATTGCTGCCATCGCCGCTTCCATCGACGTCGAAGAAGCCGCTCGGCTCGGCCAAGGCCAGGACAGGCATGGCAGTCAGCAGGCACGTGGAAAGAATCATACGAAACAGCATTATCATCCTCCTCGGATCGCTAGGGAGCATTTGCAACCTCGAGGATAGCCGAACAGGACCCACTTTTCGCGTCAGCTTGTTCGGACCCGGCAGATCATTTTTGGATGTTTCAGCGGTCCGAGCACGCCCGATCGAGCGGCCACAAGCCGGCTGATCAAGCGCGGTGCAGAGGCACCGGCAAGCATCTCGTGTTGTTTACGCTACAGGATCGAAAGGGGAGAGAAACAATATACTACATGTCTACGGGGGAACCCGCTCTCAGGCTCCCAGGTATATTCAAGTTTAGAGGAGATGGGCTACCCTTGCCCTTCTAACCCTGCGGCGGGGGAAAAAGAAGAGGGGACATGGGTCATTGCCTGTTAGTACCTTATACAGAGGGGTTCCCAACCAACGGCAGTCGGGTAGCTTCTCGGGTGCTGTCCGAAGGCATTGGAATGCCCTGGATTGATCCCTTCTTTTTCTTTCGAACTAAGCTTTAGGCCCCGCCGGCAGATCGATGGTCTTATAGGGTTCTTCCTCAGGCTCGTCCGGCTGGTCTACCTTGAGTTCCAGAAGCTCCCCGATGAGTAACTTGGCGAACATAGAGCCTCCACCAAGGACGACCCAGAGGGGGACACCCACGGCCCCGCCTAGTGCTGCTATGCCTGCCCCCGCACCCGGAAAGAACGTTAGACCGACAGCCGCACCAGTCAGGCCCACTTTGGCAGTCGAACTCCTATCATCCCACCCGTGTCTTTTGATTTCTCTCGCCATCATCTTGATGAGAGTCCAAGCCACCTTGCTCTTGATCGTCAGGCCGATGGCTTCCTTGCCCTTGGTCAGGACCGAAACCTGTTTGTCCCTCAATGCCAATAATCCATAGGCCCATGTCCTAAGAGCGGCATTCTCGTCGGGCGAAGCCTTCTGTGCGATCTGGACGGCCAATTGCTTTTGCTTGCTGTCGGGATCGATTTGATGTCCCTCGGTCATGGGAGCGCTTTCTCTGTTGTCGTCAGGAAGACCAGTGTCGACGCCGTCATATGCAGCATATAAGCTGTGATCTCAGCGGGGACTTCGATGGGCGTCGCTCCCTGTCCGTGTCCGCTAAGCCGATTCCTTCCTGTCGGAATACTGCTTTCAAGGAGGGTCTTCAGCGAACCCATCTGACCTCTCCAGAAGTCAGGAATAATGTTGTTTTGCCAAAGGACGTCGATCAGCTTACTAGCCGTACCGTTCAGATCATAGGTCCAGCCACGCTTGTCACATATGGCCTTCATGGTGCTCTCGTAGGCCTTTAGGCAGTCGTTCAGGGCCTCTTTGTTATTCCCGTTCTTGTAGTGATCGTAGGCGTTGATGAACTCTTCGTGCGGGCCTTTGTAGTCACTAGTATTCAACAATGTTAAAGCTGGCTTCACCGTCTCAGCGTGAATAAACTGAGAATCCACCCTCATCAGATCGCCATCCGTAAACTGAAAGCCAACGCCGTTCTCCTTAAAACGGTCGTTCAACTCTTGTATCGATTCATCTGCCCTCCGAGCTCCTCCTTTATAACCATGTATATGGTCGTTTTTGCGCACCCCGTTATCCACGAAACGAAATATGATTTCGATTACATCGAGGCATTCATCCGTGGTGGCGCTCTTCAAAAAGAAAGAAGTTAACTCTTTTTGGCTGGACGTGGAGCCTCCAGTTGTCGGAAGCAGTTTAAATACACCATACTCCTTACGGAGGATATTTACTATTTGAGAGTATACCCTTGATATCGTTTCATTGTACTCATCATTACCCACTATATATTGGATTATGTGAACAATTTGTGTTCTCAACTTATCGGGAATGAGATCATAAACGAACACATCCACATGCTCGCCACTAAGCCGCTTCTGTCGCTTCGAATAGGTCTCAAAAACAGCCACGCCATCCCCACGAATCAAGTTGTGGAGATTCAGCGCCGCTCAACCTCAAGAGTCGAGTCCTACGGAGGCTCAAAACTGCGGAATTTCTAGGAGAAAATCTAAAGGTGTGATGGACTACGCCTCACAGGGTTGCCCCCACTACCCCCTATGCGATTACGTGTCCGCACAGGTATTCCTTTGGTTGCATTTGGGGAGGTCGGACTTGAATCAGGCATATCCAGGCTGACTGTCGTCATGACACCGGCAAATCACGCTTTGTCATTGCAGGCTCATTACATTCCAGGCCAACAGGCCAGAACGTTTATCCGAAGTGATGATAACGCTATGAAAGTAAAGAGAAAAAATGGCGCACCCGGAGCGATTCGAACGCCCGACCCCCAGATTCGTAGTCTGGTGCTCTATCCAGCTGAGCTACGGGTGCGGAAGCAAGTGGCTGTGCCGCTTGCGTGGCGATCCTCTAAAACGTCCGTAGACTGAAAGCAAGCGGATTTCTCGAAAATCTTCCATTTTTCATGAGGCGGCTTTGGAAAAGCCCGCGGACGCTCAGGTTTCGCCGGCACTTCGGCCGCGGTAAGCGTCGAGCGAAATCGGCCGGTCTGGGATCTCGATGCGGAACTGGGTGCCCGCCGATGGCTTTTCGACCAGCGCGATGGTGCCGCCATGGGCGAGCACCAGCTCGCGGGCGATGGTCAGGCCGAGCCCCGTGCCGCCGGAGCGGGCCGAGCCGCGAAAAGCGGTGAACAGGTTCTCACGCGCCTTCTGCGCCATGCCTGGGCCTGTGTCGTCGATGGTGATGCTGACGACGCTGCCGATCCGATGGGCGGCAACCGTGATACGGCGCACGCCCTGCGACTGCTTGTCGTTGTGGGCAATCAGGGCCTGGTGCGCGTTGCGGCAAAGATTGTGGATCACCCGGAACAACTGCTCGCTGTCGGCATCCACTTCCAGCTCATGGGACACCACCTCGACGAACTCGATACCGCTTTCGGGATCGATGGCCATGATGTCCCGCACTTCGGCGGTCAGATCGTGCAGCTTGAGCCTACGGCGGCGTGGCGCCGATTCGGACGCCTGGCCATAGGACAGCACCTCGTTGGTATAGCCGACGGCGCGGTCTATGGTGCGCAGCAGCTTCGGTGCGAACCGCTTGACCATGGGATCGTCGATATCGGCCAGGCGGTCGGACATCAGCTGGGCGGAGGCGAGAATATTGCGCATGTCGTGGTTGATCTTCGACACGGCGAGCCCGAGGGCGGCGAGGTTCTTCTGCTGCTTCAGGGTTTTCTGCAATTGCGCCTGCATCGTCGCCAGGTGGCGTCCGGCAACGGCGAGCTCATCGCGACCTTCGTCCGGCACCAGAACCCTCGCCGGATCTTCCGGATCGTCGGAATAGGATTGCATGCTGTCCGTCAGCTTGCGGATCGGCTTGATCATGATCCGGTTGATGGCAAAGAAGATCAGGGTCGCGGTGAAGAAGGACAGCAGCAGCGACAGCAGCAGCACGTTTGTCGAGTAGCGCAGCATGGCCCTGCGCAGGCTCGAGTCCTTCAGCACCACTTCGACGCCCATTTTCGTTTCGCCGACCGGGCCATAGACGCGCATGATCCGCTCGCCGCCGAACAGCAGCGTGTTGAGGGCATCGCGGACGGCGGTGGGAAGAGAGACGTCGGTCAGGTCGAACTGGTCGTCGACGGAGGTCGGCATCTCGGCGGTGGCCAGCAGCCGCGATGTGCCGTCTTTCCGAAGGACGATCGCCCGGGTGCCGGTCGCCATCAGGGTTTCCTTCTGCAGCGAGCGCGGCAATTCGACCGGCTGCAGGCCGTCGATGACGATGGCGGCAGCAGCGGCCGTGCTGAGGCGATCCTGCAGCCAGCGCAAGCGCATGTAGGCGACCGAAGGCACGAAGATCAGGATTTCGGCGACCATGACGAAAACTACGGTCAAGGACAGCAGCTTGCCCGATAGGCCGCCGAAGAGACCGGTGGGCGGCGGCGAAGACTTCACTTCGCCCGCGCCGGCTTTGGTACCCAGCGGCAACTCCATTTCGGGCCATCCCATTCAGCGGCAAAGCATATTGCCTGATCAGTTAGGCTCCTACCATAAAAGTTTGCACCGCCGTTTTCAATGCGCCATTGCCTTTCCGGCGATTTTCGTTTTCCGGAGGGTCAATGAAATAAGGCGCAGCCAACGTGGCTGCGCCTGACAGTCGATCAGAACTCTTCCCAGTCCTGCGATGTTGCCGCAGCCGCTGCCGCGCCGCGACCACCGGAGACCGCACGGGAAACGCTGCCCATCAGCTTGCGCGCCGGCGAGGCCACGGGGCGATGGGTTTCCAGCCGCGCGACAGTCGGGCCAGCACTCCGGGAGCCCGTCACCTTGAAGCCGGAGACGAGACGCACGAGGCTGTCGGCTTCGGCGGTCAGCTTATGGGTTGCGGCCGAGGTTTCCTCGACCATGGCGGCGTTTTGCTGCGTCACCTGGTCCATCTGGTTGACCGCCGTATTGACCTCGGCCAGACCGGTGGACTGCTCGCGGGCCGAGGTTGCGATCGAGTGGATGTGGTCGTTGATGGCAAGCACGCGCGTCTCGATTTCGCCGAGCGCCTCGCCGGTCTCCTGCACCAGCCGGACGCCCGCCTGCACCTCGGTGCCGGATTTGGTGATCAGCGACTTGATGTCCTTGGCGGCGGTGGCCGAGCGCTGGGCCAGCTCGCGCACCTCCTGGGCAACCACGGCAAAACCCTTGCCCGCCTCGCCGGCGCGCGCGGCCTCGACGCCGGCATTCAGCGCCAGCAGATTGGTCTGGAAGGCGATTTCGTCGATGACGTTGATGATCTGGCTGATCTCGCGCGACGCCTGCTCGATGCGCCCCATGGCATCGACCGCGCTGCGCACGACGACGCCGGAGCGGGCCGTGTTGTCCTTGGCCTCGTTGGCCATGACGCTGGCCTCCTGGGCGCGGGTGGTCGAGTTCTGCACGACGGCGGTGATCTGGTCGAGTGCGGCAGAGGTTTCCTCGAGGGCCGCGGCCTGCTGTTCGGTGCGCTTGGCGAGATCGTCGCCGGCGACGCGCAGCTCGTTGCTGTTGCCGTGGATCGATTCCGTCGTCTCGCGGACCTCGCGCATCGTGTCCTGCAATGTCGACAGGGTGGTGTTGACGTTTTGCTGCAGTTCGGCGAAGGCGCCTTGGAAATGGCCACGCATGGTCTGCGTCAGGTCGCCATCGGCAAGCTCGGCAATGACCCGGCGGGTCTCGGTGATCCCCGCATCGACGCTCGCAACGAGTTCATTGACGTTGCGGGCGAAACGATCGAGATTCTCGTCGTCGTAGGATTTTTCGATGCGGCGGCTGAAATCGCCGGCTGCCGCCGCCGACACGACCTGCGACATGCCCGTCTGCAGGTCGTCGCTCTTGGCGCGCATCGTGGCTTCCTCGGCATGCATGCGCTGGACGGCAAGGCCGTTCTGCTTGAACACCTCAACAGCTGCCGCCATGTCGCCGATTTCGTCGCCGCGACCGACATAGGGGACCTCGCAATTGAAATCGCCGGCCGCCACCTGCTTGATCGCACCGGTGACATTGTCGATCGGCCGGCTCAGGTGATTGGTCCCGATATAGAGGCCACAACCGACGCCCGCGACGACCCCAAGACCCGTGACGGCCAGCACGATCCAGAAAATGATGTCGCCGAACGACGCGATCTCTGCACTGACGGCGATCAGTTCCTGGGTATCGGCCTTCACGACGGCGTCGATATCCGCCTGGAAGGCCTTGCGGTTGGCGCGGTTGTCCTCGTTGTTGCCCTGCTTGTTGGCGGCCGCAGGGCCATCGGTCATAAGGAGCCGCACGGTTTCGCTGCGGAACGCATTGAATTCCTTGGATTTGTCCAGCAACTTTGCGAAATCGGCCTTCTGGCGTTCGGGAATCAGCGGTGCCCACTTGGCGATGATCTTGTCGATCTCGACGAGATCGGCGGTCAAACCGTCTGAAAAGCCCTTGGCCGATTTGACGTCGGGGGCGGAGTAGATGCCGCGCGCTTCCATGACCACTGCGGTAACGTAGCGATTCAGGCGCTCACCAAGATAGGCGCGGGTCGAGGCACGCTCATACTTCTGCAGCTGACTGTCATAATCGTTAACGGCGAATAGCGCTGTTGCGCCGATAAGCAGTGCGGCTCCGGCCATGACAGCAACGAGCAAATTGATCTTGCCACGAATTCTCAACGAATTACCCCCTCAAAACTTACGGGTGGCAAAAGCAAGCCAAACCCGGTCATTTTGCATTATCGGCAATATTCGTTAATGTAGAATTGCTTAAATTCCAGTAGAATTCACTTAGGCAATTTCGCTGGCTGGCGCCAATTGGTAATCGTGTCCAATATTGACTGGCGCGACCGAACGCTTACTATCCCTATGCATCACCTGGCATGAAAATTCAGAACGATTGCAATGGCGTTGGCGCTTTTACGGCCAACCAACGACCCCCAAGGCCCAGCTGTTGCTGCAGCCCTGTGAATCCCTTTACGCATAATTGACTTTTCTGGCCTTCGTCCCTATAAGCCGGCCACGTCCGGTTTCGGAGCCTGCCTAGCGGGCGACTTCCGTACGTCCAACAACGCTCCTTGCACTATGCAAACCCAAGAAGGGCCGCACTCCGCGGTATTAAAATAAATGAAGCGTACCTACCAACCATCGAAGCTCGTTCGCGCTCGTCGCCACGGCTTTCGTGCTCGTATGGCAACAAAGGGCGGCCGCAAGGTCATCATCGCCCGGCGTGGCCGCGGTCGCAAGCGTCTTTCGGCTTAATTGCCGGATAGGCCCTGTCGCGATGG
The DNA here is from genome assembly GCA_964658415.1 of uncultured Sphingomonas sp. Taxonomy (GTDB): domain Bacteria; phylum Pseudomonadota; class Alphaproteobacteria; order Rhizobiales; family Rhizobiaceae; genus Rhizobium. Next base: position 14,997 of record CAZZZI010000007.1, read on the forward strand.
CGGGCGAATGACGAAGACACGACCGAATGATAAAACTGTCGGGCGGCTGAAGAGCCGCCCGCAGTTTCTTGCTGTGCGCGTTGGAGAAAAACGGCGGGGCAATTTCTTCCTCGTCGAGGCCCTCGATCGCAGCCTGCCCGACGAGGCTCCGCGGGTCGGATTTACCGTCACCAAGAAACACGGCAACGCCGTCGAACGAAATCGCATGCGCCGCCGCTTAAAAGAAGCGGTACGGACCAAGGCCGGGTTTGCAATGCAGCCGGGACACGACTATGTGGTTGTCGCGCGCCGCGATGTCTTGACCGCGCCCTTCGATGCGCTGGCCCGGGAGTTGTCAGCCCGCTTCGAAGCCATGCCGAAACACCGCCGGTCGCAACCGGACCGCTCCAGGAAAGAATGATGGAAAAGAACCGCAATTACTTCATCGCGATCGCCCTGTCGGTGGTGATCGTCCTCGGATGGCAGTTCTTCTATATGAACCCGCGCATCGAAGCGCAGCGCAAGGCCGATGCCGCCCTCAAGGCGCAGCAGCAGACGACGCAGCAGGTTCAGGCAGACGGCAAGACCGCTCCGACGCCGGGCACCAACACCACCGCAGGCGCACCCGTTTCCGGCCAGCCGGCCGTTGGCACGATGAGGCTCGACCAGGCGCTCGCGAAGTCGCCGCGCGTCGCCATCGACACCACGTCGCTGCTCGGCTCGATCAACCTTGCAGGCGGACGCCTGGACGACCTTCGTCTCAAGACCTACCACGAGACGGTCGACAAGATGAGCCCGATCATCACCCTGTTCAGCCCGGCCGAGACCAAGGACGGCTACTTCGCCGAACTCGGCTATATCGGCGACGACAAGACCGGCGCCGTTCCCGGCCCGTCGACCGTCTGGACCGCGCCTGAGGGCGCCAAGCTTACCGACAAGACGCCGGTCACGCTGACCTACATCAACGACAAGGGGCTGACCTTCGCCCGCACGATTTCGGTCGACGACCACTACATGTTCACGATGGTCGACAAGATCACCAATGCCAGCCAGGAGCCGGTCTCGGTCTCCAGCTACGGCCGCGTCATCCGCTACAGCCTGCCGACCACGCCGTCCGCCTACGTGCTGCATGAAGGCTTCATCGGCGTCATCGGCGACGATGGCCTGGTGGAAACCAAGTACACCGCCGTCGACAAGGAGCCGACCACGCCTGCCAAGGCTACCGGCGGCTGGCTCGGCTTTACCGACAAGTATTGGGCCGCCACCATCGTGCCGCCCCAGACGACCGCCTACGATGCCCGCTTCTCGCACTTCGCCGACGGCCAGCCGCGCTACCAGGCCGACTACAAGCAGGATGCCATCAGCATCGCCGCCGGCCAGTCCGTCGACCTCAAGAACCTCGTCTTTGCCGGCGCCAAGGAAGTGCCGGTCATCGACAAGTACGAGGAAAGCTACCAGATTCCGCGCTTCGACCGCCTGATCGACTGGGGCTGGTTCTACTTCCTGACCAAGCCGATGTTCAAGCTGATGGACTTCTTCTTCCGCTACTTCGGCAACTTCGGCGTCGCCATCCTGTGCACGACCATCGTCGTCAAGCTCCTGTTCTTCCCGCTGGCCAGCAAGCAATACGCTTCGATGGCCAACATGAAGAAGATGCAGCCGCGCATGGCCGAGCTGAAGGAAAAGTTCGGCGACGACAAGATGGGCCTGCAACAGGCCACGATGAAGCTCTACAAGGAAGAGAAGATCAATCCGGTCGCCGGCTGCTGGCCGATCGCCCTGCAGATCCCGATCTTCTTCTCGCTCTACAAGGTCATCTACATCACCATCGAAATGCGGCATGCACCGTTCTTCGGCTGGATCCGCGACCTGTCGGCGCCCGACCCGACGTCGATCGTCAACCTGTTCGGCCTCTTGCCCTTCGAAGCGCCGACCATCCTGCATCTCGGCGTCTGGCCGATGATCATGGGCGTGACGATGTTCCTGCAGATGCGCATGAACCCGACGCCGCCGGATCCGACCCAGGCGATGATCTTCAACTGGATGCCGCTGGTATTCATGTTCATGCTGGCAAGCTTCCCGGCCGGTCTGGTCATCTACTGGGCCTGGAACAATACCCTGTCGGTCATCCAGCAGGCGATCATCATGCGGCGCCACGGCGCCAAGGTCGAGCTGTTCGACAACATGCGCGGGCTGTTCAAGCGAAAAGCGCCGGCGGAAACCAAATAGCCCAAGAGACCCCGGCTCAGTCCGGGGTTTTCTTTTTCAGCGCGGTGGGGCGATTGCCCCAAGAGCGGCAAGTCTTGACATCGGCTGCCAAAACCGTGAAGCCAAACCATCAACAAACGATCGCGAGCCATGTCCGAAGCACCCGTACCCACCGACAAGCCGCTGTTCGGCCGCCCCTGGATCTTCATTCGTGGCGTGCCGTCGATGAAGTTCCTGCCGCCGGAAGGCCCGCCGGAGATCGCCTTTGCCGGCCGCTCGAATGTCGGCAAGTCGTCGCTGATCAACGCGCTCGTCGGCCACCACGGCCTTGCCCGCACGTCGAATACGCCGGGCCGTACGCAGGAGCTCAACTATTTCGTTCCGGACGGCTATTCCGGCGAAGCGGGCGACCTGCCGCCGATGGCGCTGGTGGATATGCCGGGCTATGGCTACGCCAAGGCGCCGAAGGACAATGTCGATGCCTGGACGAAGCTGGTGTTCGACTACCTGCGCGGCCGCGCGACGCTGAAGCGCGTCTATGTGCTGATCGATTCCCGCCATGGCATCAAGAAGAACGACGAAGACGTGATGTCGCTGCTCGACAAGGCGGCCGTCTCCTACCAGATCGTGCTCACCAAGATCGACAAGATCAAGGAGGCCGGCGTGCCGCGCGTCATGGCCGAGACGGCGGAAATGACCCGCAAGCGCCCGGCCTGCTTCCCCGGCATCATCCCGACATCGTCTGAGGTCAACGAGGGCCTGGACGTATTGCGCCAGACCATCGTCGAGACGGTCGGCTACGGCGCCTGAGGCCATCTGCCACGCCTGTCTAGGAACCAGACGCAGAAAGGCCGCCGCCCCGGATGGAACCGGAGCGGCGGCCTTTCGATGTCCGGAGAAAATTACATCTTCGGCAGCAGCACCGCGTCGACGACATGGATCACGCCGTTCGACTGCTTTACGTTGGCGATAGTGACGTGAGCCTTGCCGCCCATTTCGTCGGTCAGGGTGATCTTGCTGCCCTTGACAGACGCCTTGATGACGCAGCCGCCGACTGTCTTGATGTCGTACTCGCCGCCGGCATCCTTGACCATCTTCTTGACGGCCGAGGACATGATGTCGCCGGAGACGACGTGGCAGGTCAGGATCTTGGTGAGCTTGGCCTTGTTTTCAGGCTTCAGCAGAGTGTCGACCGTTCCGGCCGGGAGTTTTGCAAATGCTTCATTGGTCGGGGCAAATACGGTGAAAGGGCCTTTGCCTTCCAGCGTTTCGACGAGGCCAGCAGCCTTGACGGCGGCGACCAGCGTCGTGTGGTCCTTGGAGTTTACGGCATTTTCAATGATGTTCTTGGAGGCGTACATCGGCGCGCCGCCAACCATCGGGTCCTTGGCATAGGCTGCGCCGGTGGCTGCGGACAATGCGACGGCCAGAGCGGCAATGCGAAGCGTGGTCTTCATCATGGTCTGATTTCCTCTTCCTCATACCCCCGATCCGGCTCCTCTGGGCTTCTGCCCTATCCGCCGGGGGACGACAGATTTTACGGATCGTCCGGGAAAAGAGTTTCCTCCGAATCGAATTTTATTTTTCGGGTGGGGAAATGCCGCGCAAATACAAGGAACCCGCCGCAGAGGATATTGCGACGGGTCTCGATGAGGTACTGGCAACGGGCGCTAGAGGCTGCGGGCCGTGCCCGCCGCGATGACCGGTCCCGTCGGCGCACCCGACGGCGAACCTCCGAAGGGTTCGACACTGATCGCGATGGTCGCGCCATCGGCAAACTGACTGCGCATGTCGGCCGGGACGGCGATCTCGCCCTCGCCTGTCTGCGGCAGCACGCCAAGCGCCTTGGCGGGGTCGTTGCCCTTGATCAGCCAGAGTTCCAGCGATTTCTTTTCCGTCTGCGCCGCGGCGACCGGGGTGATCTTCAGTCGGCCGTTCGCGATGTCGTAACTGGCGACAAGGTTGAGGGCGCCGCTGACGCTGGCGGGCACCGCGAGATCGGCAACCAGCGGCTTGGCACTGGTCCCGTGCTTCAGGCCGCCGCTGGCGTCGTAGAAGACCGCGCCGGCGGCCACGATGAGCGAGGCGAAGGTCAATCCGCGCCAGACGGCGAGCGAATTCCACACGCCACGGCGTTTCGGCCGATCGCCGAAGATGCGTTTCTCGACCTTCGGAAAAACGGAGGCCGGCGGCAGGATGACGTCGTATTCGTCGTTGAAGGACGACAGGTTCTGCTCCCAGCGGGACACGATCGCGGCAAAGGGACGGTCGCTGCGCATGCGCGTCTCGACCTTCTGCCGGTCTTCCAGCGACAGGACACCGAGCACGTACTCGCCGGCCAGCACTTCGTCCCGGGAGCGGCCTCCCTTGCTTTGATCGGGTGAACTCATCGGTCCATGCACTCTCTCAGTTTGATCAGGCTTCGGCGCAGCCATGTGCGCATGGTGTTCAAAGGCACTGCATATTGATCGGCGAGTTCCTGATAGCTCAGTCCCTCGACGTAGGCACTGCGGACAGCCTCGGCGCGGCCATCCTCCAGGGTTTCCATGCACAGATCAATGCGCCTGCCTTCACCCTTCATGACCGCCTGCGTTTCCGGGTCCGGATCGTCGTCGGCAAGATCATACACCGCGTCGATCTCGTCCGCCACGGGCTTGCGCGCACGGATCGCATCGATGGACCGGTTGCGGGCGATCGAAGTTAGCCAACCCATAGCCGGATTGTCCGACGGCACGAACCGATCTGCACGTTGCCATATCCTGACGAACACTTCCTGAAGCACTTCCTCGGCATCTGTCCTGTTCTTCAGGATACGCATGCACACGGCGAATAGTTTCGGGCTGGTCTTCTTATAAAGCTCGGAAAACGCACTCTGGTCACGCATTGCAACGCGGCTGACGAGGGTGGCAATATCGTCAGTGGCCATCCAGGGTCCCCGCTCCGATTTCGAATGGGTTTATATTAGGATAATTGCGCTTCCCGGCAAGGCGAATATTGTCGAGGCGGCGGTCGCGACCACGGATTTCCCGGGTAAAACTTATCGCGCAGACGTTATTCCCTCTGTCAAAAAGTTGAGATAAAACCCCGCGAATAATTTTGAGCGGGGTGCGTCATGTCCGAATCCGAAAACGAACTGCAGGCACGCCTGCTGGCAAAAGCCCTGCCGTTCATGCAGCGCTACGAGAACAAGACCATCGTGGTGAAATACGGCGGCCACGCCATGGGCGATGCGGAGCTCGGCAAGGCCTTCGCCGCCGACATCGCGCTGCTCAAGCAGTCCGGCGTCAACCCGATCGTCGTGCACGGCGGCGGCCCGCAGATTGGCGCCATGCTGACCAAGATGGGCATCGAATCGAAATTCGAGGGCGGCCTTCGCGTCACCGACCGCAAGACGGTCGAGATCGTCGAAATGGTGCTCGCCGGCTCGATCAACAAGGAAATCGTCGCGCTGATCAACCAGACCGGCGAATGGGCGATCGGGCTCTGCGGCAAGGACGGCAACATGGTGTTTGCCGAAAAGGCCAAGAAGACGATCATCGATCCCGATTCGCATATCGAGCGGGTGCTCGACCTCGGCTTTGTCGGCGAAGTCGTCGAAGTCGACCGGACGCTGCTCGACCTGCTGGCCAAATCCGAGATGATCCCGGTCATCGCGCCTGTTGCCCCCGGCCGCGACGGCGCCACCTACAACATCAATGCCGACACCTTTGCCGGCGCCATCGCCGGTGCGCTGAATGCAACGCGCCTGCTGTTCCTGACCGATGTTCCCGGCGTGCTCGACAAGAACAAGGAGCTGATCAAGGAGCTGACGGTGGCCCAGGCCCAGGCGCTGATCAAGGACGGCACGATTTCCGGCGGCATGATCCCGAAGGTGGAGACCTGCATCGAGGCGATCCAGGCCGGCGTCCAGGGTGTCGTCATCCTCAACGGCAAGACGGCCCATTCGGTGCTGCTGGAGATCTTCACAGAGCATGGCGCGGGCACGCTGATCATTCCCTGAGGCGTCAAAATCCGGTTTGCTTGCGGTTTTGCCCGTGGCATAAGGGCGGCCATGACACAGCCAAAGACCCTGCCTGCCGCCGCCGACTTCGCCACCATCCGCGACTGGGTGTTCGATCTCGACAACACCCTCTATCCGCACGCCGTCGACCTGTTTTCGCAGGTCGATGTCAACATGACCAGTTACGTCGCGGCGCTGCTGCAGACGGACAGGGATTCGGCCCGCAAACTGCAGAAGCAGTATTATCTCGAGCACGGCACGACGCTGCAGGGGCTGATGATCCATCACGGCGTCGATCCGGACGACTTTCTCGAGAAGGCGCACGCCATCGACTACACCGGACTTCAGCCGCAGCCGGCGCTTGCCGCCGCCATCAAGGCGTTGCCGGGCCGGAAATTCATCTTCACCAACGGCAGCGTCAAGCATGCCGAGGATACGGCCCGCGCGCTCGGCATCCTCGACCATTTCGACGACATCTTCGACATCGTCGCGGCCGACTACCTGCCGAAGCCGGCCGTCGGCACCTATGACAAGTTCGCCGGGCTGCACAAGATCGACACCGAGAACGCCGTGATGTTCGAAGACCTGCCGCGCAACCTCGTCGTTCCGAAGGCGCTCGGCATGAAGACGGTGCTGCTGGTGCCTGAGAACGAGGAAGGCACCTTCACCGAATGGTGGGAGCGCAAGGGCGATGAAGACCACCACATCGACTACGTAACCGACGATCTGACGGCGTTCCTCACCGCCCTCACTTGACGAAAATCGCTTTAATTACAAAAGTTTCATCCATCTTACCGATGTTTAATTGGGTGTTTGGAACATGCGGCCCTACCTTTGAGTTGTCACCACGGCAACCAAAAGGAAACACCACAATGATCGGGAAGAAAATTCTCATTACGGCAATGTCCGCAACCCTCCTCCTTAGCGGCGCCGCGGCAAGTTTTGCAGCCAACGGCCACCATATGGGCGGACGTGGCGGCCCCCGCATGCCGCCTGAAGTCATCTTCGTGCGCATGCTGCAGCAGTTCGATACCAACGGCGACATGAAGATCTCCAAGGACGAGGCCAAGGCTGGCGTCGACAAGATCTTCGATGCCATCGACACCAACAAGGACGGCTCCATCACGCCGGGCGAATTCCGCGAATACCGCAAGGCCCAGATGACGGCGATGCGCGAAGAGCGCAAGAAGATGATGGAAGAGAACAAGGACAAGGCCAAGTCTGACGATCAGGCCATGAACGACGACGAAGGCGGCAAGCCTCCGCGTGACGGCAAGGGCGGCTGGCGCGGCGAAGGTCGCCACGGCAAGGGCATGCGCGGCGGCATGATGGCCGAGATGCTGTTCAAGCGCGTCGACACCGATCAGAACGGCCAGATCAGCAAGGCGGAAGCCGAAGCTGCCATGGACAAGCTGTTCGACCGCATGGACCGCAACCACGACGGCTTCATCGCCCTCGACGACATGCCGAAGATGCCGCTTCTGTAAGGAACGGTTGGTTCCTCTCGAGGACTGACGGAAGCCCGCCTCGCTTTGCGATGGCGGGCTTTTTTGTGGGGGTTGTGGCTGATCGAACGCGGCCATGTTCGACATTTATTCCCCGAGTAGCATTCCGCCGCCAGGCTCGGACGGCCGGAGTAACGGGCTTTACTCGTTGGACTATCTGGTTTCTTGGAGAGTCATAGACACCTGAACGGGCGGATGCGTATTTTAGACATTTCAGTCAACGCGAAGAGACAGATGTACCGACAATTTATTTGGTTTAGCGAACATCACGTTACGGATCAGCTGCACATTGGGCTGTTAATTTCACCGGAACCGTATTATTTAATCTTGAGCAAAAATCAACTACAGGAGGTGTAGCGGAATGATTTCTCCGTCATTAGCAGCAAAACATCTCTGCCAACTTAGCGGTTGGCGGCTGTCAAACCTTCAGCTTCAAAAGCTATTGTACCTTGCCGATATGAACTTTGTCGGTCGAAACGGTTCGCGGTTGATAGACGAAGATTTCGAGGCTTGGGACTACGGCCCCGTGCTCCCGTCTCTATACCACAAATGCAAGGCTTTCGGTTCGAAACCAGTGCCTGACATTTTTTGGGGTGTCCCTGCGATATCCGGCACAAGCGAGGCCGCTGCTCTCGGTTTGGCTTGGGAAAGCCTGCGAACGCAAACGCCAGGCCAATTGGTTGAGAACACTCATTGGAGCCACGGAGCGTGGGCCAAGCATTACGCCCCAGGCGCAAAGGGAGTAAAAATCCAGACTGGAGACATGATTGACGAATTCAGACGAAGGGTCGCCGCCTGATCTTCCCGCAATCCCGGACGGCCCCAGTGACCCACTATCAAACGGTGGGTTCAGAGTGCCCTCCGAGAGCAGTGCAATTGCCGAAAACGTCGCAAAGTTGGAGTCCGATCTTGCGACAGAAAGAGAAGAGCGCAACGAAGAGCGGTTCATCTGGATCGCTGTGTGTTTTATCTTGAGCAGCGCGCTGCTTTACGATGCGATTGAAAGTGTCATCGTCTTCGTTATGCTCTTCCTCCTGGGCCTTGTGCTGTTAGTGGGCATTGCCAAGCGTCTCGGTGTAGACTGGGCTGTCCAGGGCGTGGGATGGCTCATGCATTGGATCGCGACACGTACAAGCGTTGGTGGGAAAGAAGACTGATCTTCTTTGTGAGCACTCTTCCGCTCGCGTTCGCCACGCGAGCCAATCTCCCTTCTTCCCCCCCCCGGGAATTTACCCCTTCTCCCAGGTCTCGCCCCAGTTGCTGCAGCCATCCATATGCGCCCACAGCGCATTCCGGCAGATCAGCGCCCTTCACTCATGCTCATAAAAATCGCTGACAATCTTCCAAGCCGCCTCTGCCGTATCGACGAAGCTGATCAGCTTGACGTCGTCGGGGGCGATGGTTCCGAATTCGGCGAGCGCGTCGAAATTGATGATCTTGCGCCAGAAGGCCTCGCCGAACAGGATCAGCGGCAGGCGCGCCATGCGGCCGGTCTGGATCAGCGTCAGGCACTCGAAGAATTCGTCGAGCGTGCCGAAGCCTCCGGGGAAAACAGCGATGGCCTTGGCGCGCAGCATGAAATGCATCTTGCGGATGGCAAAGTAGTGGAAGTTGAAGCTAAGCTCCGGCGTCACATAGGCGTTCGGCGCCTGTTCGTGCGGAAGCACGATGTTGAGGCCGATCGACGGCGCCCCCTCCTCCGACGCGCCGCGATTGCCGGCTTCCATGACACCCGGCCCGCCGCCGGTGACGACGACATATTCGTGAAAACCGAAGCCGGCGGAGTGCCGCGCGCAGAGGCGCGCGAACTTGCGGGCCTCCTCGTAGTAGACCGACGCCGCCTCGAGATTGGCGCGCTGGACATCGTTTCGGGCGGCCCAGGCGCTCTGGCCGGGTGCCGGGATGCGGGCACCGCCGAACATGACCACGGTCGACTTGATGCCGCGCTCCGTCAGCATCATCTCGGTCTTCATCAGCTCCAGCTGCAACCGGACAGGCCTCAGCTCTTCGCGGCAGAGAAACTCCTCGTCGGCATAGGCCAGCCGGTAGGCCGGCGACAGCGACTGCGGGGTCTTCGGAATGGCCTCGGCGCGGGTCTTGTCGGCGGAGCTGGTCTTCAGGGGATCCCAGACGCCATCCTTGCGCCGCAGCTTGCCGTTCCTGCCCTTAGCCATTGCCCTGCCTTCCAAATGCTGATGCGACCGCGCCCGAATCGACGCAGTCTCTGTCCGTCCAATATGCCGCGCCTGGCCATCCGATCCAGATGCAACGCGACAGGAAAGATCATTCCATTTCCGGGACGGCTGTTGTAGAGCAGATCACCGGCCAGGCGATCACATCTGCGAATGATCCACCGGCCGGGACGAAATCCATCGAAGTTCAAGGAATTCTCATGAGCGCCACCGACCTTGCCTCGCTTGAAAAGACCATCGAAGCGGCGTTCGACGCGCGCGACAGCGTAAACTTCTCGACATCTGGCGACATCCGCGATGCGGTCGACGCGGCGCTGACGCTGCTCGATGGCGGTAAGGCGCGCGTCGCCGAACGGGGCGCCGACGGCGTGTGGACCGTCAACCAATGGCTGAAAAAAGCCGTGCTGCTGTCCTTCCGCCTCAACGACATGGCCGTCATCGAAGGCGGCCCGGGCGGATCGGTCTGGTGGGACAAGGTGCCATCGAAGTTCGAAGGCTGGGGCGAGACGGAGTTTCGCGCGGCCGGCATCCGCGCCGTGCCGAACTGCGTCGTGCGCCGCTCGGCCTATATCGCCCCCAGCGCCATCCTGATGCCGTCCTTCGTAAACCTTGGCGCCTATGTCGGCGAAGGCACCATGGTCGATGCCTGGGCCACGGTCGGCTCCTGCGCCCAGATCGGCAAGCATGTGCACCTCTCCGGCGGCGTCGGCATCGGCGGCGTTCTGGAGCCGATGCAGGCTGGCCCGACCATCATCGAGGACAATTGCTTCATCGGCGCCCGTTCGGAAGTCGTCGAGGGCTGCATCGTCCGCGAGGGCTCGGTGCTCGGCATGGGCGTGTTCATCGGCAAGTCGACCAAGATCGTCGACCGCGCCACCGGCGAGATCACCTATGGCGAAGTGCCGCCCTATTCGGTCGTCGTCGCTGGTTCGCTGCCGGCAGCCAAGCCGATGGCCAACGGCCAGCCCGGCCCCGGCCTCTATTGCGCCGTCATCGTCAAGCGCGTCGATGCCCAGACCCGCTCGAAGACCGGCATCAACGAACTTCTGCGCGACTGATCGCCCGAAGAACGGACGTTCCCGGCAACGGGAGCGTCCGCAACGGCAAGAGCTCCATTTTGAGCTTCAGTATTTGCCGCCGTTTCGCCCTTTGCCATCGCTTTGCCATTTCCCGCCGGATACATCGTTGTCATGACCACCACCGATCCCGTCGCCAATCTCCAGACCCTGATCCGCTGCCCGTCGGTGACGCCGGCCGATGCCGGCGCGCTTGCAGCACTGACCGACATGCTGAAGCCGATCGGCTTTGCCGTCGAGCGGATGACAGCGCGCGAGCCCGGCAGCGCTGATATCGACAATCTCTATGCCCGGCTCGGGCAGGACGGCCCGCATCTGATGTTTGCCGGCCATACCGACGTCGTGCCTGTCGGCGACGAGGCGAGCTGGAGCCATCCCCCGTTTGCGGCTGACATCGCCGATGGCCAGATGTTCGGACGTGGTGCCGTCGACATGAAGGGCGGCATCGCCTGCTTTGCCGCCGCTGTCGCGCGCTATATCGACAAGAACGGTGTGCCCGAGGGCTCGATCTCATTCCTGATCACCGGCGACGAGGAAGGCCCTGCCATCAACGGCACGACCAAGCTGCTGCAATGGGCAGCAGAGCGGGGCGAGCGCTGGGACGCCTGCCTCGTCGGCGAACCAACCAATCCCGACCGGCTCGGCGACATGATCAAGATTGGCCGGCGCGGCTCGCTGTCGGGGCGGATCACCGTCCACGGCGTGCAGGGCCATGCCGCCTATCCCCACCTCGCCGACAATCCGGTGCGCAGCATGCTGGCATTGACCCAGGCGCTGATGCATCCGCCCTTCGACGGGGGCACCGAGAATTTCCAGCCGTCGAACCTCGAGGTGACGACGCTCGATGTCGGCAACGGCGCCACCAACGTCATCCCGGCCAAAGCGACGGCAAGCTTCAACATCCGCTTCAACGATACCTGGACGGCCGATACGCTGAAGGCTGAGATCATCGCGCGGCTAGACCGGGCGGCGGCAGACCAGATGCTGCGGCCGGGCCGCGACCCCGCGCGCTACGACATCGCCTGGGCCGAGCGACCGAGCCATGTGTTCCTGACCCGCAATAACGCGCTGATCGCCTCGCTTTCCGCCGCAGTCGAGGAGGTCACGGGCCAGGCGCCGAAGCTGTCCACCACTGGCGGCACCTCGGATGCGCGCTTCATCAAGGACTATTGCCCGGTCGTCGAATTCGGTCTTGTCGGACAAACCATGCACATGATCGACGAGCGTGTCGCGGTGGCCGATCTGGAGACGTTGACGTCAATCTACGAAACCTTCCTCGAGCGCTGGTTCCTGAATGCCGACGTATAGGGAAGTCCAGTATTATCTGGCGGGTCTGTGGCTGCTGGTGCGCAACGATGCGCGCGGCTTCGGCTACCTCGACATCTCGGATCGGGGCCTGGCGCGGTCGTTCTGGGCGATCCTCTGGTGCTTGCCGCCGATTGGCATTTCCTGGCTCTGGTGGCAGCAGACCTACCTGGCCGCCATGCCACCCGGCAGCGCCACCGGGCCGGCCTTCTTCTTCCGGCTCGGACTGGTGGAGGCCGCTAACTGGCTGGTGCCTCCGGTCATGGCGGGGTTGCTGCTGCTGTTGTTCAAAAGCGGCGAGAAATTCGAGCCTGTCGTGGTCGCCATGAACTGGCTCAGCCTGCCGCTCGCCTATCTGAACGCGCTGCTGATCACCCTGATTGCCTTCGTGCCGGGATCGGCAGGGCTGACCGCCGTTCTATGGCTGGTGCTGATGATGGCGCTGATCTTCGCCGTTGCCCGCATCCTCCGGATGATCTGCGGCCCGCATCCGCTCTTCGTCGCCGCGATGACGCTGGTGATGATGGTGCCGCCGATGTTGCTGACGGACTTTCTTCAGCATTTCCTGGGGATCTACCCGCCCGGCTCCTGACGCAGGTGCTCACGCGGATCGTGGCTGCTCGCTCTGGCGGATGCGCCGCGCATCGGGGTCGGCGGGATAATCCACCTGCAGGAAATACAGCCCCTCGGGCGGCGCCACCGGGCCGCAGGCCTTGCGGTCGCGGGCCTCGAGTGCTGCCCGCACGTCTTCCACCGACCATTTCCCCTCGCCCACCATCTTCAGCGTACCAGCGAACGAGCGGATCTGGTTGTGCAGGAAGCTCTGCGCCGTGGCGCGGATCTCGATCAGCTCGCCGCTGCGGGTAACATCCAGCCGGTCGAGCGTGCGCAGCGGGCTATTGGCCTGGCAGTGGACCGAGCGGAAGGTGGTGAAGTCGTGATAGCCAATCAGCGTCTGCGCAGCGGCGTGCATGGCCGCGTGATCGAGATCCTTCGACACCCACCAGGCGCGCTTGGCCTCGAGCGACAACGGCGCCTTGCGGCTGATGATGCGGTAGAGATAGTGGCGGCGGTGGGCCGAGAAACGCGCGTCGAAACGTTCGTCCACCTCGGCAGCGTCGATGATCGAGACGCGCTCGCCGGCCTTGCCGAGATAGGCGTTCAGCGCATTGCGGAGCGTATGGGGCGGCCAGCTCTTCGACAGGTCGGTATGAACCACCTGTCCCATCGCATGCACGCCGGAATCGGTCCGGCCGGCGCCGCGCACCAGCACGGTCTCGCCGGTCAGCGCGAGGATGGCGTTTTCGATGGCCGCTTGCACGGAGTGGCCGTTTTCCTGCTTCTGCCAGCCGACATAGGGCGTGCCGTCATATTCGACGGTCATGCGGAAACGCGGCATCAGGCGAGCCTCGTGCCATCGGGCATCGGCGTCCCGCGCAGGAAGTCGACGGCCGAAAGCGGTTTGCCGCCGGCCTTCTGCAGTTTCGTCAGGCGGATGGCGCCAGTCCGGCACGCGATGGTCAGGTCATCGGAAATGACCGTGCCGGCGACGCCCTCGCCTTCGGCCAGTTCGGACATCAGCACCTTGATGCGCTCCGGCTTGCCGGAGATTTCGGCCTCGAACCAGGCGCCGGGCGCCGGCGACAGGCCGCGTATATGGTTGTGGACGTCAGCTGCCGGCTTGTCGAAATCGATGCGGGTTTCGCCCTTGTCGATCTTGGCGGCATAGACCGCGCCGTCGGCCGGCTGCGGCGTCAGCGGCAGGTCGTCCATCTCCAGCCGGACCATGGCCTCGCCGATCGCCCTTGCACTGACCTCGCTCAACCGGTCGTGGAGTTCGCCCGCCGTCATGGTCTTGGAAATCTCGATTTCGCGGGTCAGCGCGACCGGGCCGGTGTCGAGGCCCTTGTCCATTTTCATCACCATCATGCCGGTCCTGGTATCGCCGGCCATGATCGCCCGCTGGATCGGTGCCGCCCCGCGCCAGCGCGGCAGCAGCGAGGCGTGGCCGTTGTAGCAGCCGAGCGCCGTGCCATCTAGGATGGCCTGGGGCAGCAGCAGTCCGTAGGCAACCACAACAGCGACATCGGCCTTGAGATCGATGAAGCGCTGGCGCTCCTCGGGGTCCTTGAAATTGACGGGCGTATGAACGGGCAAGCCGAGCATTTCGGCTGCCTGATGCACCGGCGACTTCTGCAGCTCCAGCCCGCGACGGCCGCCGGCGCGTGGCGGCTGGGTGTAGACCGCGACGATGCGATGGCCGGCCTCGACCAGGGTGCGGAGCGTCGGCACCGAGAAGGCCGGTGTTCCCATGAATATGATGCTGAGCGACATGCAATCGTCCGTTGGTTCGGTTCAGCCGCCTTCAAACGGGTTTATCAGCAGGAGATCAAGCCCCTCGAAGTCTTTTGTATTGCGCGTCGCCAATGTAGCGCCGTTTGAGAGGCAGATGGCGGCGATCATGGCGTCCTGAACGGAGATCGGCCGCCCCAGGGCCTCCCGCTTTGCGCGGATATGGCCTGCCGCAAGAGCGGCAGCCTGATCGAAGGGGAGAACCCGACCACTGTATGCCATAAGCAAGTTGGTGAGGCTTTGGCTGTACCGATCGGACCCGTTTTTCAACCGAAAGCGCTCCGCACCATAGGCCTGCTCCATCAGCACGATGTCGCAGAGACGCACCACATCGTCGGGCTGGCGCATCAGCCAAATGGTAACGGCCTCGCTCGGTGCCGGTTTGCGGAGTTCGGAGATAATATTGGTGTCTAGAACGATCACTCCGGATCCTCGGCGGCACGGCCGAGATTCCTCTTGCGCTCTGCCTCTACCTCTTCCATCAGATCCGCGATTTCGCCGGTGTCATCGACAAGGATTGGACGCAGGACGTCCCATGCGGAAAGAGTGGGAAGACCTGCTGGCGGCATCGTGGACAGCATGGCCTTTCCCAACAAGCCCTTCGCTTCATCGGATACGCTCGTGCCATTTCGTTCGGCGCGGGCGGCAATATCGCGCTCCATGGCCTCCGAGATATTGCGTATCAATAGATTACCCACAGGCGCCTCCCTGATATCTCCGATATCATAGGTGACGCTGCTGAGCTTTTCAATCTGGGCGTTTAGCCCATTTTGGTCTTGGCCGCCATACGACCCGCCCTTACGGGCGTTCCTTAGGCAGCCAGATCCTGAGTTCACCGACGGACCGAAAGCTGAGCTTCGTCATCTCTTCGAGTGCATCGCCACTGTCGTATCCGACCAGCGGCAGTCCGGGTGAGAAGGCGGTCGCCGCCAGGGAAACGGCGTCCCGGAACGCGGGCAGCGTGCCCATCTGGCTGAAGACGTTGGAAATCCCGACAGCGTCCGGCGACCGGTTGACGATGCAACCGGCATCGAAGCCGTCGCCCGCAACCCGGCCATAGACATGGAGGTCGGGATCGGACAGCAGCGGCGGCGGAAAGACGGTGGCGTCGGTGGGGCTTCCCGAGGCCTTCCACGATTGCTCCCAGCGATGAAGAGCTGCCGCATCGGATATGCGTATCCAGGCTGCGGATGCAGGCGTCGGCCGTGGGGGAGGCTCGGCCCAGATCCAGGACGCGGAAAATAGCAGCTGGAAGCCCTTGTCAGTGAGATCGAGCCGGGAGAACCCGTCCTTCAGACCGGGTTGCCGCCCGAGACTTTCCGTCAGCCGGCAGATTTCCGCGAGCTGTTCTGCCGTCGAGGCCGGGTCAAGCGTTGTCATGCTGGAGTAATACGGCGGCGCGAGCGCATCGCTCGACCAGAAAGAGCCGGTTCGCCGATCCGGCAGGGCATGGGCCCGGAACACGGCCTGGTAAAGATCGGCATTGTTGGCCGCGCAGATCAGCGCCCGGTCCGCGTCGGAACGCGGTGTATCGTTTGGGGAGTTGCTCGGCGAAAGCTGGCGCATCGTGACGACCCTGCTGCTGGAAAGATCCGGAACCGAACCTGTTCATATCGCGGCAGGTCGCCCGACGGCCCGACCGACGTCAGCCGACCTTGGTCTTGGCCGCCTTGGTGAACTTCTTGATGACCATTTCGCGCTTCAGCCGCGAGATATAGTCGATGAACAGCACGCCGTTCAGATGGTCTATCTCGTGCTGGAGGCAGGTGGCGAGCAGGCCGTCGGCCTTGACCGTCTGCTTGACGCCATCGACGTCGAAATACTCGACGCTAACCTCCGCCGGACGCTCGACCTCGGCATAATAGTCTGGGATCGAGAGGCATCCCTCTTCGTAGACCGAGCGCTCATCAGACGAGGCGACGACTTCCGGGTTGATGAACACCAGCGGTGTCTTTTCCTCGCCCTCGCGTGCGATGTCGATGACCAGCATGCGCCGGTCGACGCCGATCTGCACGGCGGCGAGGCCGATGCCCGGCGCGTCATACATGGTGTCTAGCATATCCGATGCCAGCCGCTTGGTTTCGGCATCGAAGCGCTCGAAGGGCTTCGAGACAACGCGCAGCAGCGGATCGGGGAGAATGATGAGAGGCTTGATCGTCATAAAGTCTCCCATAGCCCATCTTTGTTTGGGAGGGAATTATGAAGATGGCCGCAAAACGGGTTTTTTGCGGCCATTTTTCACGACATCGATAATGGCTGATCAGGCAGCGCGGCGTTTCGTGGCCTGGACGTACCCGGTGCGGATATCGGCATTTGTCTTGAAGCCGCTGAGCAGGGCAACGAGAGTATCCGCCTCGTTGCGCAGGTGCCGTGTTTCCGCCGAGGTGCGCTCGACCATGGCCGAGTTCTGCTGGGTGATCGTATCCATGTTGCGCACGGCAGCGCTGACCTCGGCAACCCCGATCGCCTGGTCCTTGGCAGCGGCGGCGATGTCGCCGACGAACTTGTTGACGCCATCGATCCGGCTGATCATGTCGGCAAGGGCGACACCGGTGCTGGAGACGATGCTGACGCCGGCATTGACCTGGCTCGAGCTTTGCGAGATCAGGTCCTTGATCTCCTTGGCGGCACTGGCCGAGCGCTGGGCCAGCTGCCGCACTTCCTGCGCAACCACTGCAAATCCCTTGCCCGCATCGCCGGCACGGGCTGCCTCGACACCGGCGTTGAGGGCCAGAAGATTGGTCTGGAAAGCGATTTCGTCGATGACGCCGATGATCTTGGAGATCTCCGTCGAGGATTTCTCGATCTCGGCCATGGCGGCAACCGCGCTGTTGACCAGGTCGCCCGAACTTTTCGCCTGCTGCTGCGTCTCTCCCACGGCAACGGACGCCCGCGCCGCATTCGAGGCCGTCTGGCCGACGCTGACGGCAAGCTGCTGCAGGGCCGCCGAGCTTTCCTCGACACCGGCAGCCTGCTGCGCCGTGCGCATGGACAGATCGTCGGTCGCCTTCGACATGAGGTCCGTGCCGCTGAGCACACCTTCAGAGGTGGTGCGGACACCATGGATGGAATGGCGCAGGGTGGCGACAGCATTGTTGTAGTCGCTCGCCATCTTCTGGAAGGCGCCGGCAAGGTTTTCCGGAAGAACTGCTTCGAAGTCGCCCCTGGACAGGGCTTCCAGACCCCGGCTCAGATGCTCCATGGCCATCCGCTGATCGGCTTCGGCACGGGCGCGGTCCTGTTCCATTGCCTGGCGCTTCGCGTCAAGCTCGGCGAGGTAGACCGAAATCGAGTAGTCCATGTCGAGGAAGGTCGCCTTGACGACGGCCGACAGCTTGTTGGACAGGGTCGCGGCGTGGCGCTTGCCGAAACGCGAGGGCCAGTGCCTTTCCATCATGCCATGCATCAATTCAGTCAGCACCAGGGCGTAGCCGCCGATGTACCAGCTTGGCTCAAGGCCGATCCGCGCATGCGTCTTGCCGACAGCGGTGACGCCGGCCACGTAGTTGGCGTCGAATTGCCCGTTCGAGAGATGCCCCCAATGGCTCTCCTGGCGGGCCTTGGCGCCGTCCATATGGGCCTTGTCGCGGAAGAAATGGGCAATTGCCGGTGTCCGGCCCATCTTGGCATAGAGCTTGTCGAGGGCGCCGCCCAGAAGCTCCGACAACGTCGGGCGCAACTCGCGCAACGTCTCTCGCGTGGCATGGTCGATCTCGATGAAGTCGAGGCGTTGTTCCAGGGTAGAGGCGTCGGGCGCAGGTGTCATCGTCATCTCGGTATGAATGAGGCTTCCGCACGTCACGCGTGCAGGTCAGGCAATCCACCACACTTGACCGATTTGCGTTGACCATCCGTTAACGCTCTCCCCAAGTTCTTACCAAGGATCTAGGCATCATATTGTTCACGTTTTGATCTTTCTTTTACCAGGACTGTCGCTATAGTCGGGCAAGTCCCACCGACCGCCAGGATGCCATGACGATCTCGTTTTTCGGTTACATCTTCCAGACCGTGCAGTTGCTGTTCGGAGCTGTCGGCCTGCTCGTGCTCTTCGTCCTGATGCTGTTGATCCGCAGCAGCCGCAGACGGGAGAGCGACGACGAGATGGATTTTCGCGCGGTCGAGGCGGAGCGGCGGATGGCCGAGATGCTGCGCTTGCAGGCCGAAATGCAGGGACGGCTGGCAACCATGACCGAGGTATTCGGCAGCCGCCAGGCGGAGTTCAACCAGGCGGTCAACCAGCGCCTGGACGGCATGTCCCAGAGGGTTACCAGCACGCTCCACGAGCAGACGAAGTCGACCCATGAGAACCTCCAGAGGCTGCAGGAGCGGCTTGGCGTCATCGACGCGGCGCAGACCAATATCCAGTCGCTCGCCAAGGATGTGGTCGGGCTGCAGGCGATCCTTTCCAACAAGCAGACGCGCGGTGCCTTCGGCCAGGCGCGGATGGAGACGATCGTCGCGGATGGCCTGCCGTTCGGCGCCTATGCCTTCCAGCACACGCTGTCCAACAGCTCGCGGCCCGACTGCATCATCCACATGCCGAACGGGTTGCCGCCGCTGGTCGTCGACGCGAAATTTCCGCTTGAAGCCTGGAACGCCATCCGTGCTGCCGCGAGCCCGGAGATGGTGCGGATCGCCGGCCAGCAATTCCGCCGGGACATGGAAGTCCATATCCGCGATATCTCGGAGAAATATCTGATCCAGGGCGAGACCCAGGATACCGCCTTCCTCTTCGTGCCGTCGGAATCGATCTTTGCCGAGATCCATGAAAAATTCGAGGGCATCGTCCAGAAGGCGCACCGGTCGCAGATCGTCATCGTTTCGCCATCGCTGCTGATGCTGTCGATCCAGGTCATTCAATCCGTGCTGAAGGATCAGCGGATGCGCGAACAGGCGCATCTGATCCAGGGCGAAGTGGCGTTGCTGATGTCCGACCTCGGGCGTCTCGACGAAAGGGTCACCAAGCTGCAGGGGCACTTCTCCGCCGCCCAGAAGGATGTCGAGATGATCGCGACGTCATCCTCGAAGCTTGCCAGGCGCGGGCAGAAGATCGAGGCGCTTGACTTGGCGGAGCCTGCGGAGCCGGTACGCGACGTGGCCGAACCGTCACGCGGCGTCGAAAGCCGCACTGGACTTCTGAAGCTGAGAGTGGTTGACGAGGACTGAGCGCTTCGGCAGTGTCGCGCCGATATTTCAGCAGAGCGGACATTCCCATGATCACAGTATTCGGCTCCATCAACATGGACCTCGTCGCCACCACCGACCGGCTGCCGAAGCCCGGCGAAACCGTCGCCGGCAACGGCTTTGCAACAGCCGCCGGTGGCAAGGGCGCCAACCAGGCGCTGGCTGCCCGGCGCGCCGGCGCCACGGTGCGCATGGCTGGCGCGGTTGGCACCGATGGCTTTGCCGAACCGGCGCTGGCGCTGCTGGCGGACGCCGGAACCGATCTCGACGCCGTCAGGCATGTGCCGGGCCCGACAGGCACGGCCCTGATCCTCGTCGGCGGCGACGGCGAGAATGTCATCGTCGTCGTGCCCGGGGCGAACGGCGCAGTGACGGCAGAAGACGCGGCAGCGGCGGTTGCTGGTCTCAAGGCCGGCGATACCCTGATGCTGCAGCTGGAAGTGCCCGGCGCTGCCGTGGAGACGGCGCTCACCGCAGCCAAGGCTGCCGGCATCCGGACCATCCTCAACCTCGCACCGCTGACGGCGGATGCCAAGCGGCTTGGGGGGCTCGCCGATATCGTCATCGCCAACGAAACCGAATTCGAGCTTCTGGCGGCACAGGACGGCATGACATCGTCCGAGCGCGAAGCCGCGATGATCCGTCTGCATGGCGAAACCGGGCAGACGCTGATCGTCACGCTCGGTGGCGACGGCGTCATAGCCATCCGTGACGGCGTTGTCTCGCGCGCCAAGGGCCTGGTGATCGAGCCCGTCGATACGGTCGGTGCCGGCGACACCTTCTGCGGCTATTTCGCCTCCAGCCTCGATCAGGGTCTCGACTTCGAGGCGGCGCTGCGCCGTGCGGCTGTTGCGGGCTCTCTCGCCTGCCTTGCAGCCGGCGCCCAGCCGTCGATACCCCTTTCCGAGGTGGTCGCGGCCCGGATCTGATTCTTCCCAACGCTGCACCGGACGGGCGGCCTTTCCTCCTGTCCGGGCGCGGCCCGAAGGCGTCGCATTTGTTTCACACGCGATTAATCAAATGTTGTCCTTGTTTCGTCATGGTTGCGCTCGCCACGCTTGAATTGTCTTGTCGTGGCGCTCGCTCGACAGCCCCATGACAGGGCGTCTTTTGCCGACCTTGCAGCGGAGAATGACCATCCGGTGCATTGTTCTTCGAGGCACTGATGTCCCTATTTCGTGTGAAGTCGCTTGCCGCAAAATTAATTCTGGTCACCGGCGTCGCCATCGCTCTGGTGCTGTTCATTTCCAATTTCCTGTTGATTTCCCAGACCCGCGAGCGCGTCGAGATCCTGACGATGGATCAGGCAAACAGCGAGGCGAAATCCATATCCAACGAGGTCGCCGGCAATATCGGCGAACTGGCCAGCGCCGCGCGATCGATGGCCGGCATCATCGGTCGCGGCCACGAAGGTCATAGTCTCGACCGCAAGGGGATTACCAATATCCTCAAGGCGAATGTCGAGCAGAACGCCTTTGCCTTCGGCAGCTGGTTCTGCGAGCAGCTCGGCGCCTTCGACGGCAAGACGACGGAGCTCGCCAACAACAAGGAACAGGCTGTCAACGAGCACGGAGCCTTCACCCCCTACTGGTCCAAGACCAAGGACGGCGGCATCCAGTTCTCGACCTTCAACAACGATTACACGGCCGAATGGTGGTCGCTGGCCGCCAAGTCCGGCAAGGGCGCCATCACCGCGCCTTACATGGCCGAGGGGACCGATGTTCCGACGACCATGAGTTCGATCGCCTATCCCGTCATGTCTTCGGGCAAGATGATCGGCGTCGCCGGCGTCGATATCTCGCTCGCGTCGCTCTCCGACAAGCTGCAGAAGCTGCATCCCTTCGGCAGCGGCCGTGTCATGCTCCTGTCCCAGAGCGGCAAGTGGCTGGTGTCGTCCGATGCCAAGCTGTTGATGAAGGACTATCAGGGCGCTGGCGCAGATGCCGTCAAGGCCGCGCTCAACGGCGGCTCGCCGAGCATTGTCAGGGACCTCGGGGAGGATGGCAGCGAGCCCTTCGACCGCGTCGTCTATCCTTTCGCCGTCCCCGGCCTGAACGCCACCTGGCTTGTGCTGGTCGACGTCCCGCACAGTGCGGTTGCGGGCCCGGTCCGCGACCAGACCTACATGATGATCGCCAGCGGCCTGATCGTGCTTGCCGCCGTGATGCTGGCGCTGTTCTTTGCGGTGCGCAGTCTCGTGCAGCGGCCCCTGGGCGGCCTGGTCGCCAGCGTCCAGACGCTGAGTGCCGGCAGCTATGACGAGCCTGTCGCCGGGCAGACGCGCAACGACGAAATCGGCCTGGTCGCAAAGGCGCTGGAAGGGTTCCGCTTCGCACTCGCCGACACCCGCCGCGTGGAAGCCGATGCGCGGGAGCAGCGGTCTGCCGCCGAGAGCGAGCGCAGCCGGTCCGAGACGGAACGCAGCGATACGGTCGCCCTGCAGCGCCGCATCGTTTCGATCCTCGGCAGCAGCCTCTCGGAATTGTCGCAAGGCAACCTCGGACATCGCATCACGGAGGAATTTCCGGGCGAATACGCCAAGCTCAAGGAGGATTTCAACGCGGCGCTGACAAGCCTGGAAGATACGATCCAGACGATGCAACACAGCATCGTCAATATCGGCAACGGCACCGGCGAGATCAGCACCGGCGCATCGGATCTTGCCCGCCGTACAGAGCAGCAGGCCGCCAGCCTCGAAGAAACGGCTGCCGCCCTGAACGAGTTGACATCGCAGGTCAATTCGAGCGCCGACAACGCCCGTAGCGCCGCCGGCAGCGTCAACGCCGCGTCCGACGATGCCGGCAAGTCGGGGGAAATCGTCCAGCAGGCCATTGCCTCGATGCAAGGCATCGAACAATCCTCGACCGAGGTGTCGCGGATCATCGGCGTGATCGACGAAATCGCGTTCCAGACCAACCTGCTCGCGCTGAATGCCGGTGTCGAGGCCGCAAGGGCGGGCGAAGCCGGCAAGGGCTTTGCCGTGGTCGCCCAGGAGGTTCGGGAACTGGCGCAACGCTCGGCCCATGCCGCCAAGGAAATCAAGACGCTGATCAACACCTCGGCCGTGCAGGTCAAGGAGGGTGTCGAGCTCGTCGGTCGGGCCGGCAGCGCCCTGCACAAGATCACCGAGCAGGTGGTGGCGATCAACGGCCTGATCCGGCAAATCTCTTCCTCCGCCGGCGAGCAGGCCAGCGGGCTGAAGGAGATCAACGCGGCCATGAACCAGATGGACCAGGTGACGCAGCAGAATGCCGCCATGGTCGAGCAGACGACGGCAGCAAGCGTGGCGCTGAACGACGAAGCCCAGACCCTGCGCAGCCTTGTCGGCCAGTTCCGTGTTGCCGGCCAACGCGACCATTCCTCGGCGCTGCGCGCCACGGCAGAGCGGCTGGCGACCCCGTCTCCCGCCCGCCGCCCGGCACCGCCTGCCGCGCCCGCCCGCGCACCCCAGCCCCAAAGCCGCGGGGCCAATGCCCTGGCGCAGAACGATTGGCAGGAATTTTGAGACCGTCAGCGAATGACAAAGGCCGCCGGGGCAACCCGGCGGCCTTTGTCGTCCAGTTCGACCGCTCTCAAATTCGCGCAAGGCGCTCCGTCAGCAGCGCGAAGAAGCCGTCGGCGTCGACCGAGCGCATGAAGCGGGCGTTGCGCTTGCGGTCCGTGACGTGCCACCAATCGACCACCATCATGCCGACTGTCAGCTCCGACATCACCTCGATCTCGACGTTGCACAGGCGGCCATCGAAGAGCTCCGGCTTCAGCAGATAGGCGATGACGGTCGGATCGTGCAGCGGGCCGCCGTCGGAACCGTATTTCTCGATATCGAAGCGCTCGAAGAACTCCAGCATCTCGGCCATCGCCTTGGCCGGCGCGGTGCCGATATCGGCGATCTTCTTGACCCTGTCCTTGCGGGTCAGCAGCTGGTGGGTGACGTCGAGCGGCATGATGACGACAGGCACGCCCGAGCGCATGACGACATCGGCCGCTTCCGGGTCGACGAACACGTTGAATTCGGCGGCGGGCGTGATGTTGCCGCCCTCGAAAAAGCCGCCGCCCATCATTACCAGTTCCTGGACGCGGCCGACGATTTCCGGAGCCTTGCGAAATGCGGTGGCGATGTTGGTGAGCGGGCCGAGCGTGCAGAGCGTCACCGTGCCCGAGGGCTCGCGCATCAGGGTTTCGATGATGAAGTCGACGCTGTGTTGCGACTGCAACGGCATGGTTGGCTCGGCAAGCTCCGGCCCGTCCAGCCCGGTCTTGCCGTGCACATGCTCCGCCGTCACCAGCGGGCGGGCAATCGGCCGATCGCAGCCGGCAAAGACCTTGATGTCGCGGCGGTCGCAAAGCTCGCAGACGATCCGTGCGTTGCGGCTGGTCATCGGCAACGGCACGTTGCCCGCAACGGTGGTGATGCCTAAAATTTCGAGTTCATCCGGGCTGCCGAAGGCGAGCATGATCGCCGCTGCATCGTCCTGT
Organism: uncultured Sphingomonas sp.; assembly: GCA_964658415.1. GTDB lineage: Bacteria > Pseudomonadota > Alphaproteobacteria > Rhizobiales > Rhizobiaceae > Rhizobium. The sequence continues at coordinate 39,274 of CAZZZI010000007.1, forward strand.
CCCGGATCCGTATCGATGATGATCTTTCTTGCCAAGATGCACGTCCTCTTCCCATGCTGCCGGCGCCGTTCTTGCGCCAGCTCAACCCGGTTTGACGCCATCCGAACGGCTGTTGTCAAGCTTGCCTTCCGGGCGTCCGGCACGCCTGCGCAGCCCCTTGTTGAATTGCGTCGCGCGTCGTCCTTGCGTCGAAAGCGGCCAATGCCCATATTGCGGCGATCCGGATGCTGACACTCAGGTCCGGCAGGGTCGCTTGACAACCAAGGACTTGGGAACATGAGCCGTATGACGCCCTTTGCAAGCCCGCTTCTGTTGGGCTTCGACACCATGGAAAAAACGCTGGAGCGGATTTCCAAGATCAGCGACGGATATCCGCCCTACAACATCGAGCGGATGCCTGCCGACCCGGCGGGCGGAGAGCCGGAGCGCCTGCGGATCACGCTCGCGGTTGCCGGCTTTTCCGAAGACGAACTCGATGTGACGACCGAGGAAAACCAGCTGATCATCCGGGGCCGGCAGATCGAGCAGGAGGCCCGCGACTATCTTTACAGGGGGATAGCAGCCCGGCAGTTCCAGCGCGTCTTCGTGCTGGCCGAAGGGATGCATGTGCTTGGTGCGGCGCTGAAAAACGGTTTGCTGTCGGTCGATCTAATCAGGCCCGAGCCGCCGCGTGGGGTGAAGAAAATTAACATTTCGGTCCCAGAGTAGAGCAACGGCGAATCCGAGCCGTTGGTCCCCCACGCTGGAGGAACGGGAAATGTTACTCAAAGAAGCTACCGCACGTCTCACTGAAAACGAACTCGTATCGCTCGGCAGCGGCGAAGTCGCCTATGTCCGGAAGATCCGCCAGGAAGACGTGTCCCGTTGCTTCCCGGAAGCCCCGGACATCGATCCGACAGTTGACCTCTGGGCCCTTTTCGGCGCTGACGGCACCCCGATCCTGTTGACCGACAATCGCTCCAGCACGTTTTACAAGGCTGCCGAAGACGAGTTGAAGACCGTCAGCCTGCACTGATTCTGCAGCAGGCCCAAGGTGGCAAATGCCAACGGGCCTTTTCCGCTCAACGCAAAATCTAAATAAGCCGTCAGCCAAAGCCGACGTGCTGTGAAAGCGATGCGGCGGCTGTAGCCGGACCGGCGGATCTCCTGCTGCAGGTATTGTGCTACCGGGCGTCAAACACCGCTCGTGCCGCCTTGACGTTATCAGCGTTGTGGCCGACCCAGTCGACCAAGCCTTGTAGCGCTGGCAGCAGGCTCTGCCCCATGGGGGTCAGCTCATATTCCACCCGTGGCGGCACTTCCGCAAAAATCTCCCGGATAACCAGACCGTCCCGCTCCAAGTTGCGGAGCGTGAGTGCCAGCATCCTCTCGGAAATGGTGGGTATCGATCTATTGAGCTCCGAGAACCGGGCCCGCTCCCCCGGCAGCATGGAGAGCGCGAGCATCACGAAAATACTCCACTTGTCTCCGACCTTAGTGAGCAGCTCACGGAAGGCGATCGGATCTTCATGACCGCAGAGAAGTCCGGGCGCCAGCTGCTTTTTCGCGATGATCTTTTCCATACTTACATCCCTGTTCGTAGCAGCGGTGAACGTACGTTCTTGTGGAGATACAGCTATCGAAGTACAACTTACTTACGAAAAGTTAGCTTAATACCGAAGGGAAGACAACCGATCTACGGTCTTCCGGATCAGAGGTGATGCAGCATTTTCGAAGGTAGAAATCCAGAAGATAGGACGTCATCATGCTCGACCACATCATCCTCTCCGTCAGCGACATCAAGACTTCGCTGGCATTTTACGAAGCCGTATTGGAGCCGCTGAACATCAGATTTTTCGTGCCCTACAAAGGTGAAAACGGCCACCCTGATCTCTGGGGTTTTGGCGACGGTCAAAGCGCTATTTTCTGGCTGAAGCAAGGGACACCCAATCCTGAAACTATTCACTGGGGTTTCAAAGCCGACAGCAACGCACTCGTGGACAGATTTTATGAAGTGGCCATCGCCGCCGGCGCGCGAGACAATATTTCTCCACGGGCGCGGCTTGAGTATTATCCCGGTTATTACGCCGCCGACGTCATCGATCCCGATGGCTATTCGTTCGAGGTCGTCCACAAGAGCTGAGCCCGCCACCGCGACATGTGTTCGGCCTCGCCATGCACCGAGTCTGGTCGCGCTGCTGGCAGCTGCGGATTGTCGGGATGAAAGGCTCCAGGCGGTCGTCAGACCCGCCTGAACGTGAGATACGCCGAAGAGCGGCCTTCGCGCTTGGCCTTGGCCTCGTAGCGCGTGCCAGGCCAGCCGGCATAGGGCGTCAGCCAGTCGGCGGCATTTTCCGCGGTCCACTCGAAGCCGCCATGGGCGTGGCAGTGCTGCAGTGTCCAGTTGACGTAGGTGTCTATGTCCGAAGCAAAGCAGAATGTCGCGCCCGGCTTCAAGACGCGGTGGAAGCGGTCAAGATTGACCTCGGACACGAAGCGGCGCTTCCAGTGGCGGGTCTTCGGCCAGGGATCGGGATAGAGCAGGTCGATCTGGTCCAGACAGGCGTCCGGCAGCCAATCCAGCAGTTGGGTGGCGTCGTCGTTGTAGACGCGGATGTTCCGGACACCGGCCTCTTCGACATGGGCCAGCAGCTTCTGCATCGAATTGACGAAGGGCTCGACGCCGATGAAGCCGGTGGTCGGGTTTTCCTTGGCGCGGTGGATCAGGTGCTCGCCGCCGCCGAAACCGATTTCCAGCCGCAGGCGGTCGACCGGCACTGGAAACAGCGCCTCAAGCGATTGCGGTGCCGGCGTATCGAGGTCGACCATGAAGGCCGGCAGCAGCGTTTCCAGCCGCCCGGCCTGCTGCCCGCGCAGGGGCTTGCCCTTGCGCCGACCATAGAAGGCTTCCGTTGCCCGTGATCGGCGCTCGGTATCGGTCATGACATTCAGGCCTTGATGGCTTCCTTGAGCGGCTTGACGAGGTCGAGCTTCTCCCAGGAGAAGGAACCGTCGCGGCCGGCCTTGCGGCCGAAATGGCCATAGGCTGACGTCTTGGCGTAGATCGGCTTGTTGAGGTCGAGATGGCGGCGGATGCCGGTCGGCGACAGGTCCATCACCTTGCGGATGGCAGCCTCGACCTGATCCTCGGTGTACTTGCCGGTCTGGTGCAGGTCGACATAGATCGACAGCGGCTGGGCGATGCCGATCGCATAGGCGATCTGGATCGTGCAGCGGTCGGCGAGGCCGGCGGCGACGACGTTCTTGGCAAGGTAGCGGGCCGCGTAAGCAGCGGAGCGGTCGACCTTGGTGGTGTCCTTGCCGGAGAACGCACCGCCGCCGTGCGGGGCTGCGCCACCGTAGGTGTCGACGATGATCTTGCGGCCGGTGAGGCCGGCGTCGCCGTCTGGGCCGCCGATGACGAACTTGCCGGTCGGGTTGATGTACCAGGCGCAATCGGCCGCTACCGGCAGGTCGCCGAAGGCTTCCATGATGTAGGGCTCGACGACCGAGCGGACCTTCTTGGAATCCCAGCTCTCGTCGAGATGCTGGGTCGACAGCACGATGGACGTGACTTCGGCGGGCTTGCCGTCGATGTAGCGGACCGTGACCTGGCTCTTGGCATCCGGGCCAAGCTTGCCGGCTTCGCCTTCATGCTTCTTGCGGGCGGTGGCGAGCAGCTGCAGGATCAGGTGCGAATAATAGATCGGCGCCGGCATAAGGTCCGGCGTTTCGCGGCAGGCGTAGCCGAACATGATGCCCTGATCGCCGGCACCCTCGTCGCCCTGCTTGTCGGACGCGTTGTCGACGCCCTGGGCGATATCGGCCGATTGGGAATGCAGCAGCACTTCGATCTTGGCGGTCTTCCAGTGGAAGCCGTCCTGTTCGTAGCCGATGTCCTTGATGGCCTTGCGGGCCGCCGTCTTGAACTTGGCAGGATTGATGACGTCCTTGCCGTCCTTGTCCTTCTTCATCAGGCTCGGCGGCAGGCGGACTTCACCGGCGATCACGACGCGGTTGGTGGTCGCCAGGGTCTCGCAGGCAATGCGCACGCCCCAGGGGTCGATGCCGGTCTTGGCGGCTTCGCGGTAAACCAGATCGACGATTTCATCGGAGATGCGGTCACAAACCTTGTCCGGGTGACCTTCGGCAACAGACTCACTGGTGAAGAGGTAGTTGGCACGCATGCGGGAATTCCCCTCAAAGAATAAAGCTGGGTCTGTGTTAGTCAGTTCGCGGCCGAATGACAAGGCACAGAAGGACATGGATATATCTTTATATCCCACTATGCGGTTAAGATTTTTGCGCCAAACATGCAAAAGGCGGCCAAAATGACCGCCTTTGCGTCTTCGCGTGTTGCCAGCTGCTATTCGGCGTCGGCTTCGGCGGCCAAAGCCTTGACTAGCTCGACCACCTTGCGGCGGACCTTGGCGTCGGAGATCTTGACGAAAGCACGATTGAGCTGAAGTCCTTCCGAGGAAGACAGGAAGTCAACCACGTAGTTGGAGCTCGACGCCTCGGCCATGCCGCTGCCCGACGTCGCGTGGTCGCCCGGTGCATCTTCGAAGAAAAACGAGACGGGTACATTGAGGATGCTGGAAATGTTCTGAAGACGACTGGCACCGACGCGGTTGGTGCCCTTTTCATACTTCTGGATCTGCTGGAACGTGATTCCGAGGCTTTCGCCCAGCTTTTCCTGGCTCATTCCCAACATGGTGCGGCGGAGACGGATCCGGCTACCGACGTGGATGTCGATTGGATTCGGCTTCTTTTTATTTTCGATCATTATAATGCCCTAACTAGCTCCGGTTGAATTGGCTTCTTCGCCCCCACTACCCCTGACCATGCTTATATAACGCCACGTTGTAGAGCAATACTCGCTTGGTCGCTATCTTACGTAACGATAAGCGCCGTGGACCACTATGCCTTTTTAGGGGTTTTAGGTCAATTCAGGCCTCAAATAAAACCCATGCGTGAAATCGACGCAATCGCGCCCATGCAAGCGAGAGCCAGCCAGAAGTACATAGCCCTGTGACGCTCGTCGATCCGGGTTGAGGTGACGCTACCCAAGGTGGCGTCGACAAATCCCTGCTGGCCGAGGTCCAGACCGGAGATCAGACGTCCGTGAGAATCGACCAGTGCGGAGATTCCGCTGTTGGCGCTCCGGATCAGCGGCAGGCCGTATTCGACGGCGCGTACGCGGGCTTGCTGGAAGTGCTGGTACGGCCCGGGCGTATCGCCGAACCAGGCGTCGTTGGTGACGTTGACGATAGCATCGGCCCTGGCGATGTCGGGCGTCATTTCGTTGGGAAAGATGATCTCGTAGCAGAGCAGCGGATAGAGCCGGATGCCCGATGGCAGCGTCAGCAGCGAGCGGTGGGCCGCTGCGGAAAAGCCGCCGGGCATTTCGACGACATTGGCGATGCCGAAATTCTGGAGGATATTTTCGAACGGCACATATTCGCCGAACGGCACGAGATGCACCTTGTCGGCGGCGCCGACGATCTGGCCGCGTCCGTCGATGACATAGATCGAATTATAGTAGCGCGGCGGCATGCCGGGCCCCATGTCCTCGGCCCGGACGGCGCCGGTGATGAGGATCTGGTCGTCATCGAGCACGTCGGCGATGCGGGTCAGCGCGTCGCGATTGTCGGTCAGCAGGAAGGGCAACGCCGTTTCCGGCCAGACGATGATGTCTGGACGTTTGCCGCCATCCTTCGGCGGTGCTGCCGACAGCGCCAGATGCTTCTCGAAAATCGCGGTCCGGTCGCCGTCGGTGTCCTGCTTTGCCTCCTGATCGATGTCGGGCTGGATGACCCGGACCACCGGCGCCTTGGCGTCCGCGCGGAAGGCCGGGTCGGGCTGCCGAAGGGCATAGGCGCCATAGCCGAGATGGGCTGCAAAGAGGAGCACGGCGAGCGCGATGCCCGGGATGGCCCCCTGGCGGGTGCCGAACAGCGCAGGCGCGGCGAAGACGAAGACGGAGAGCACGGTCACGCCGAGCATGCCGACCACGTGGGCCGACTGCATCATCAGAGGCGTCGGCATCATGCCGTAGCCGATGGAATTCCAAGGAAAACCGGTGAAGACGAAGCTGCGCAACCATTCCAGCAGGCCGAAGGCGAACGCCAGCGCCGCGATCCGTCCGAACCCATCGGACCAGAACAGCCGGGCCAGCGCGGCGGCAAGCCCGTAGAAGATGGCCAGCACGGCCGGCAGGCCGAGGATTGCCAGCGGCAGCGCCCAGGCGAACTGCTCGGCATCGACCATTAGTGCATGGCCGACCCACCAGAGACCGGCAACGAAATAGCCGAACCCGAACAGCCAGCCAGTCACGAAAGCTGGCCAGAGGCGACCGAGAATGCCGCTGCCTGGCGCGGCAGCCGCGCCGTCGAGCAGCCAGACGAGCAGGGTGAACGAGACGAACATGGCGGCAAAAAAGCCGAAGGGCGGTAGCGCCAGCACGCCGAAAGCACCGGCGCCGATTGCAAGCAGGGCGCGCCTGATTCCCCAGGTCAGGATGACCCTGTCCGCAAGCCGTTCCATCCACACTCTCCCTTGAAACACCGCGAATCAACTCCTGCGCAGTGTTTCAAAAAAGGCGCGGTTTGTCCCCGGAGGCTTGCGAGGACCGGCCTACCCGGTTGCCTTGCGATTGACCGCGTCGCCGTCCGTGGGCACCTCGGATTGTGGAGGGTCCCTGTCGGAACCGGCCGCCTCCACCTCGCCCTTGACGGGACGACGACGGATCGGATGGCGCTTGCGGGTGATGCGGACGCGCTTGATTCGGCGCGGATCGGCTTCGAGAATTTGAAATTCGAAGCCCGGCAGTCCTTGCACCAGTTCGCCGCGCACCGGAATCCGACCGAGCGCCGAGAAGATCAGACCGCCCAGCGTATCGACATCGTCGACCTCTTCGCTGACGTCGAAATCCGAGCCAATGGCACGCGCGATGTCTTCCAGCTCGACACGGGCGTCGGCGACGAATACGTCCTCCGAGACCTGCTTGAACATGACTTCCTCGTCGTCATGCTCGTCGTCGATATCGCCGACGACCATTTCGACGATGTCCTCATGGGAGGCGAGACCGTCGGTGCCGCCATATTCGTCGATGACAAGCGCCATCTGCGTGCGGTTGACCTGCATGCGGCGCAGGAGATCGGAGGCCAGCATCGACGGTGGCACAAACAGGATCTTGCGGATGATGCCGGCTTCGGCCACCGTCTTCCTGAGATCGACGCGGGCAAGGTCGAAATTGGGCTTGGCCGAGCGCGGGGCTTTTTCCGCCTTTTCAGCAGCAACGGCTGCGACCTGGGGGTCGAGGGCTGCGGCCTTGGCGCCGACGCGGCGCTTGTTGCGGGCTTGCTTCGCCACGTAGGAAAGCAGGTCGCGGATGTGGACCATGCCGCGCGGATCGTCGAGCGTTTCGCAATAGACCGGCATGCGCGACCGGCCGCTCTCCTCGAACAGGATCATCAGTTCGCCGATGGTCAGGTTCTGGTCTACGGCCTCGATATCGGCGCGCGGCACCATGACGTCGGCGACGCGGACTTCCCGGAAGCGCAGGATATTGTGCAGCATCGCCCGCTCGTCGGCGGAAAAGCCGTCATCGTCGGTGCCGTTGACCATCAGTGCGTCGGTGAGGTCCTCGCGAAGGCGCGAGCCCTGGGCCGGGCGGAGGACGCGCGCGGCGCGGCTCCAGAAGGTGGATTGGGATTTGTATCCCGCCTTGCCGTTACTACTCGCAACCTCGTCGGAAGTCGCGTCCTGCTCTTTGGCGTCAGTGGCCGGTTTTGCTGTAAAGTCGCTCATGGTTCCAATCAGACCGGGTCTTGACCCGCATAGGGATCAGATAGTCCAAGTCTCGCCAGAATGCGAGTCTCCAGACCTTCCATCATTTCGGCGTCCGCATCATTCATATGGTCGTAGCCGAACAGATGCAAGAAACCATGCACCAACAGATGGGTAAGATGTTCGTCAAGGCTCTTCTCGAGATCGGCCGCCTCGCGCTCGACGGTCTCGCGGGCAATGATGATATCGCCGAGCATCGGCCCCGGCATGCCGCCGGGTGAGAGCGGAAAGGCCGGGAAGGACAGCACGTTGGTCGGCTTGTCCTGTTGGCGCCACTCCGCATTGATCTCGCGGATCGACGCATCGTCGGTGAAGACCAGCGAAAGCTCGGGCTGCATGGCCGGGAAAGGCTGGGAAAGCTCGGTCACCAGGAAATCCGCGGCATCGCCGAGCACACGCTCGGCCATCGCCTGCAGGGTGTCTTCGGAGGGCCAATCGCCCTCCTCGACGCTGATCTGTATATCCAGTCGGGTCATAGGTTCATGCCGGCATCAACGCTGCCGATCGGCCTCTTCGCTTTCGGGGGTCGCATACAACGTGTCGTAGGCGCGCACGATGCGGCCGACGAGCGGATGGCGAACGATGTCGGTATCCTTGAAGCGGATGACCGAGATGCCTTCGACACCGCTGAGGAGCTGCAGCGCCTCGACCAGGCCCGACTTGACGCCGCGCGGCAGATCGATCTGGCTCGGGTCGCCGGTGACGATCATCCGCGAGTTTTCGCCGAGACGGGTGAGGAACATCTTCATCTGCATCGATGTGGTGTTCTGCGCCTCGTCGAGGATGACGGCGGAATTGGCCAGCGTCCGGCCGCGCATGAAGGCGAGCGGGGCGATTTCGATGACGCCGGCGGTGATCGCCCGCTCGACCTTGTCGCCCGGCATCATGTCGTAGAGCGCATCGTAGAGCGGCCGCAGGTAGGGATCGACCTTTTCCTTCATGTCGCCGGGCAGGAAGCCGAGGCGCTCGCCGGCTTCGACCGCCGGGCGGGACAGGATGATCTTTTCGACGGCGCCACGCTCCAGCAACTGGCAGGCCTGGGCAACGGCGAGATAGGTCTTGCCGGTACCGGCCGGACCGCAGCCAAACACCAGTTCTGAGCGCTCGAGGGCGCGCAGATAGGCGTCCTGCGTCGGCGTGCGGGCGACGATGGTCTTCTTGCGGGTGGAGACCTGCGCCATCGTCAGCTTGGCCTTGCGCTCCATGGTCGGCAGGATCAGCTGGTCGTCGGCAGCCTGCGCCATGCGAATGGCGCCCTCGACGTCCGAAGGCTCGACGGTGCCGCCCTTTTGCAATTTTTCATAGAGGTAATCGAGGGTGCGCCGGGCCTGATTGGTGGCCAGCACGTCGCCGGTGATGACGACGGAATTGCCGCGGGCGCGGGCATTGATCTTCAGCCGCTCCTCGAGCAGCTTCAGGTTCTGTTCGAACTGTCCAAACAGCTCGCTGGCGAACCTGTTGTTTTCGAAAGTCAGAACGAAGTGATTGGCGT
>CAZZZI010000007.1:48695-51319 GCA_964658415.1 uncultured Sphingomonas sp.
AACAGCTCGCTGGCGAACCTGTTGTTTTCGAAAGTCAGAACGAAGTGATTGGCGTCGGTCGCGGCAGGGGGCTGGCGCGGTGTAGAGGAAACCAATTCTTGTGCGTTCAAGCGGTCAAGCTCCTTTGCCAATCTTAGACCTACACCTGCTCTGCAAAGAGACTGTTGGTGCTGGTCCCGGTGATTCGTACGTTAATAATGTCACCGATTTGCGATGCCTTTGCATCAACATTCACCGATTGCAGCCAGGGAGAGCGGCCGATCAGCTGTCCGGGCATGCGACCGGGCTTTTCAAGCAACACATCGACCACCCGACCGACACAGGCTTCGGCAAATTCGTGCTGCTGGCGCGTCAAAAGCGCCTGCAATCGTTCCAGCCGTTCCGCCTTGATCTCTTCTGGCACCTGGTCCTTCAAGTCCGCGCCTGGTGTACCGGGACGCGTCGAATATTTGAACGAATAGGCCTGGGCATAACGCACGGCCGTGACGAGGTTCAATGTATCCTCAAAATCCTGATCTGTCTCGCCCGGAAAACCGACGATGAAATCGCCCGACAGGGCTATATCCGGGCGGGCGGCGCGGATGCGCTCGACCAGCGCCAGATAGTCGGCCGTGGTGTGGCGACGGTTCATGGCCTTGAGGATGCGGTTGGAGCCGGCCTGCACCGGCAGGTGCAGATAGGGCATCAGCATGCGCAGGTCGCGGTGGGCGTTGATCAGCCGATCGTCCATGTCGCGCGGATGGCTGGTGGTGTAGCGCAGCCGAGAGAGGCCCGGAATATCGGCCAGCCGATAGAGCAGATCGCCGAGGCTCCACTCCTCGCCGTCTGGGCCCTTGCCGTGCCAGGCGTTGACGTTCTGGCCGAGCAGCGTGACTTCGCGCACGCCGCCGGCCACCAGCTTTTCCGCCTCGTCGATAATCTGCGACACCGGCCGCGAGACTTCGGAGCCGCGGGTATAGGGCACGACGCAGAAGGTGCAGAACTTGTCGCAACCCTCCTGCACCGTCAGGAAGGCGGTGACGCCGCGGGCGCGGATCTTCGCGCTTTCCGCCATCGGCAGGTGCAGGAACTTGTCCTCGATGGCATATTCCGTATCGACGACCCGCTCTCCGCCCTTGGCGCGGCGCAGCGCGTCCGGCAGGCGGTGATAGGTCTGCGGACCGATGACGACATCGACGGCCGGCGCCCGGCGCAGGATTTCCTCGCCTTCGGCCTGGGCGACGCAGCCGGTGACGCCGATCATCATCTCGCGACCGTCGGCAGCCTTCCGCTTCTTCATGTCGCGCAGCCGGCCGAGCGCCGAATAGACCTTTTCGGCGGCCTTTTCGCGGATATGACAGGTGTTGAGCAGGACGAGGTCGGCCTCTTCCATGTCCTCGGTCGGCTCGTAGCCGTCCTTGGACAGTGCGTCGCTCATCCGGGTGGAATCGTAGACGTTCATCTGGCAACCGTAGGTCTTGATGAAGACCTTGCGGCTGTTGCTGCCATCACGGGGTTCCGGGGCGGTCAGAAGGGCGCTTTCCTGTGTCATAGCGGCTGTCTAGTGCTTTTTCAGCGTCGTGAAAAGACAATCTTGGTGTCAGGCACGAGGGCGGCCAAGCAGGAGGTCGCTCAGCATGGTGCGGATGTGCTGGGTGACGCGTGCGGCCACCTGCTTGCGATTGCTGTCGGCCGTGTAATCCACCGTCTCGCCGAACCACACATCGACATCGATGGCACCGCAGGCGAGCACGCCTTTCAGCGACGGCAGCATCTCGATATCGCCGGGCCAGGTGGCGACCGACCTATGGTAACGGCCCATCGGCATGCCATGGATGCCGGTATAGGCGACAGCCACCGGCTGGATATGAACAACGCCTCCCGGCGTGCTCGGCAGGGCGGCAGCGGCAGCCCCGAACAGGGAGGACTTCACCTCCAGCAGCCGGTTGCCGTCCGATGTCGTGCCTTCCGGAAACAGCACGACGATCTCGCCGCCTGCCATGCGCTCGGCGATCTCGTTCACCTGTTCGCCGGTCTTGCGCTTCTGTTCGCGCACGACGAAGACGGTCTTCTGCAGCCGCGCGAAATGCCCGAAGATGGGCCAGCCGCGCACTTCGATCTTGGCAATGAAAGCGACGTCCGCGACGGCCGACAACACGAGAATATCGAGCCAGGACGAATGGTTCGACGCCAGCATCAGCGGCCGGCGCCCGTCCGGCGCGCCATGCACCCGGATGTGCAGCCCAAAGACCCAGCAGACGATCCGGTGCCAGATGCGCGGCAGGTAGCGGCGCAGCTTCCAGTCGAAATAGAGACAGAGACATTGCAGCGGCAGCAGGAAGAGGCTGACCACCAGCACAAGGAGGCCACCGAAGGCGAGGCGAAGCCGGTGGATCACGGTGTGGCCTCACTCTGTGGTTTGGAGTGCGCACAGACACTCTCCTCCCTCATTCCTGTGCTTGGCACAGGAATCCAGTGCGCCCAAGTCCTTGGGCGCGAGAGAGCTTTGGCGGAGTTCAGGTCTGTCCTCTTACGGCGCAGACGCGCTGTGGCTGACCGTGCCTCAGTGCCAACTTCGGGACGGCCGCACGCCCTCTCCTCCCTCATTCCTGTGCTCGTCACAGGAATCCAGTGCGCCCAAGTCC
>CAZZZI010000008.1:0-47771 GCA_964658415.1 uncultured Sphingomonas sp.
ACAGCATCCAGTTCGCCTCACTTCTCAGCAAGGCGGCCTTCCTCGGAGGCGTACTGCCGAAGCCTCACAGCACTATTTGCGACCTTGCCAGGCTCTCGTCCCGGTGACGGGACCTCTATTGAGACAAGCTTAGAAGCCCCGTCTCGATGCCCTCTAAATTACGCCGCAGAGGCTTCCTTGCCCCAACGGAATTCGCTTTCGTTCATCCACATCCGGTGGAGGATGGTTGCACGCCTACGGACAAGCGCTAGTTTAGCGCGCTTCATGCCGCGCCCCGTTGCGACGTCGAGTGCCCATCGCTTCAGCGTTGAGAATTTTGTGGCACGAGTCAGCATGATGTGGGCCGCCTCTTAAAGGGCGGTGCGCACCATTGTGTCACCGACCCGGCTGATGCCACCGTCCAGATCCGTTTCGCCGGATTGGTACTTCTTCGGCGTCAAACCGAAGTATGCACCGACGGTTTGAGATTTTGCAAACCGCGTTGGGTCGTCCACTGCCGAGCGATATATGATCGCAACGAGCGCTCCAACGCCCGGCGTGGTCATAAGTCCTTGGCAGATCCGATCCTGGCGAACGATCTTCAGCATCTCGCGATGCATTTTGGTAAACTCGGTCCAAAGCGCATAACGGGCCCGCAACATAGCACCTATCACGGTCTTCAATACCGGATGTCCCTCCACGAGCTCCAATATTTGTGCTTTAAATCGGCCGCGGCTTACCTCGCCAACCTTCAAACCATAGCCCCGCAAAATGCCCCGAACGCTCAGTTCCACATCACGCAATTTGGCTTGCAGCAGTTTGCGACCGGTGAAAAGCACTCGGACATCTTGGCAGCCGGGAGACTTTGAATGAACGGCACGATACCGGCCCATGCGCAATAATTGTGCGATGCCACGTGCATCTTTCCGGTCGGTCTTGATGGTCATCGCCGATAGGGCGGCCTTCACGTGACGGGTCTCCAGCAGAACAACATCAAAGCCAGCCTTCGTCAGGCCGTCATGCAGCCATTGAGACAATGGCCTAGCCTCCAGGCCGATCCGCTTCAAAGCAAAGCCCAGTGATGCAAAATGGTCGATGTGAGCATCCGGATCGCTCGCCACCTTCGTCCCGCGGATGATCCTGCCTGCAGAATCCACCAAACACACACTGCTTGCTTCCAACGAAACATCAATTCCTGCATAATAGTCCATGGTTGTTCCTCGCTTGATGTTTGGGGCCGACCCACTCGGACCCCGTTTGAACATCTTTATTCTGAGGTACAGCCACCCATATGGCTACAATCTCGGGAGCGCCGGCCCATTACGGCATCTAGAACCGGTAAAAGACTTCGGCATTTGCGTGGCGGATGCGATCTCTGTCCTCGACCGGCAGGAATGCTATCGATGCCTCGAATGTCTCGACAATCTGTCGGACTGGCGAGAACAGAAGGTCAACCGGCAGGTTGGATCCGAACATCACCCGGTTTGTCCCGAATATCCTGATAATCTCATGAAGCAGGGGGATCATTTCAGATGTCGACCAGTTCGGATTTCCTAATCCGTAGCCCGACAATTTGACATACACATTGCCAGCGGATGACAGCCGCTTCAAGGCCTGGCGCCAGCCTTTCATTCCTGTCACCGAACGGTCGATCGGCATGCCGAAATGATCGAGAACGATCCGGGACTGCGGGTAATCCTGTGCGAGCTCCAGGGCCATTTCCATTTGCGGCCAGTAAATCTGCAGATCAAACGACATGTCCGCTGCGACAAGGGCTTCAAACCCACGCCGCCAGTCCGCCTGTTGCATGAGATCCCGCCGCGAGGCCACCCGCAGACGGTCATCTTCGTGCCAGTTGAGGATCTGGCGAACGCCGCGAAACGCCGGGAGTGCCATATGCCGGTGAAGGATTTGGCCGACATCAGGCTGAGACAGATCGGCGTATCCGACAATGACAGTCGACAGGTCGTTCTCTTCGATAAGCGACGATATCCATCGGGTTTCCCCCACCGGATCCTGGTCGGTCCAGCCGTTCTGGACGTGGACCGATTTCCTGATCTGCCAACTCGAGACGATCTCTCCGTACTCCGCAGGAAGGAAGTTGCGGCGTATGCCGGAGAGATCGCCCTCGAGCGGCTCTGGCCGAAGCGGGTTCAGCCAGGGGTAGTCGTATGTCTCGATATCCTGAAAGTGATGGTGGCTATCAACGATGTAGCTGTCCGATGCCGTCGCATGCACGTCGGTCATCGCCGTGGCCGCGTCAACTGGTCGGCAAGAACCGCGAGGATCACGACGCTTCCGGACGCAACATACTGCCAGAAGGAGGGCACGTTCATCAGCGTCAGACCATTCTGGAGCGCCCCGAGCGTCACCGCCCCGATCAGCGAGCCGAGGGGATTGCCGACCCCGCCGAACAGGCTGGCGCCGCCGATAACTGCTGAACCGATCGCCTGCAATTCGAAGCCCTGTCCGCCGATCGGTTCTGCGGCGCCGATGCGCGCAATCAGGATAAAGCCGGCGATGCTCGAGAGGAGACCGGAAAGCGTATAGACAATGATCTTCACGGTATCGACGTTTATACCCGAAAGGCGCGCCGCTTCCTCGTTGCCGCCACTGGCGATGATGCGCTCGCCGAGCCCCGTGAAAGCGATCATCACGTAAGCGATTGAAGCGATCGCGATCGCCAGCAGAACGGGCGTCGGAATGCCGAGAAGCTGGCCAGCAAAGATGTCCCGAAACACCGGGGGCAGGCCATAGATCGGCTGGCCGTTGGTGTAGATCAGCGCCGCGCCGCGGAAGATGCTCAATGTCCCCAGTGTAACGATAAAGTCAGGCAGCTTGAGCTTGGCGATCAGGACTCCATTGATGAAGCCGCAGACCAACCCGACCGACAGTCCCGCCAGCAGGCTGGCGACAACACCCTTTGTCGCCATGTCTGCTGCCACCATGCTCGATAGCCCGACGATGGAGCCGACGGAGAGGTCGATACCCTTGGTGATGATGACAAGCGTCAATGCGACCGCAATGACAGCGTTGATCGACGATTGGAGAAGGATGTCCAGAAGGTTTGAGGGTTGGTAGAAGCTGCTCGTCAGTGCCGAGAAGATGACAAACAGGGCAATGCAGCCCGACAGTACGCTGGCCTTGCGAACGAACTCTCCGTGTCTCATCAATCCGAGCATGTCTTTTCTTGGTTCCTTCGGCAATACAGGGGCTTCGACAACTACACCGTTACGCATCTTGTTTCTCCCCGGCGATTCGTCTCATCAGCCATTCCTCCGTCATGTCGTCATTATTGTCTTCGAGCGCGACCAGCCGACCCGCATTCATCACGCCGATGCGGTCACTGAGGAGCAGCACTTCCGGCAACTCCGAAGAGACCACCAGAATGGCCGCACCTTTCGATGCCAGGTTTCGCATCAGCGCATAGATCTCGGCCTTGGCGCCGACGTCGATGCCGCGTGTGGGTTCGTCGAAGAGGATGATCTGCGCTTGCGTGCCGAGCCAGCGGGCGATAACCACCTTTTGCTGATTGCCACCGGACAGGTTCCCCAGGGGCACCCTTATGTCTGCTGGCTTGATCCCCATTTCGCGGA
Source organism: uncultured Sphingomonas sp. (assembly GCA_964658415.1). GTDB lineage: Bacteria > Pseudomonadota > Alphaproteobacteria > Rhizobiales > Rhizobiaceae > Rhizobium. The sequence goes on from CAZZZI010000008.1 coordinate 3,576, forward strand.
CATATTGCCGGATCAATCCCTTGCGATCTTTCGATTTGACAAAGCCCAGGTTTAAAAATCTGCTCTGGTTGGCAAGTCCGAAATTGCCTTCGATGCTCATCATCGGAACGATGGCCTGGCCGCGCCTGTCTTCGGGAATATAGGCGATGCCGGCATCGATCGCGCTTCTGGGGCCTGTGATGGCAACGGGCAAGCCGGCCACCCGCATTTCACCGCCTGTCATAAGGTCAACGCCGAAAATCGCCCGCAACGTTGCGGATCGGCCGGATCCGACAAGCCCGGCCAAGGCGACGATCTCGCCGGCACGCACGGAGAGGGAAATGTCTGAAACGCGGCTCGTGCTTACATTCTGAAGTTCGACAAGCGTCGCTCCGACGGACCTGGTCTTGTCGCGGCCTGCATGCAATGTCGCGCTGAGCCGCCGTCCGGTAATCATCTCGTTGATCTCTTCGTCCCGGAATTTGGCAGCCTTATCGGAAACGATGACCTTCCCGTCTCTAAGAATAGTGATCGTGTCGCAGATCGCTCGGATTTCGTCCATGCGATGGGAAATGTAGATGATTGCCTTGCCGGCAGCCTTCAGATTGCCGATGACCTTGAAGAGGTTGTCCCGTTCGTTCGGTGTCAGGCTGGAGGTCGGCTCGTCGAATGCGATGATGTCGCTACCTTTGGCGAGCGTTCTGGCTATTTCGACCAGCTGGCGGTCGGCCATGCCAAGATTTCCGACTATCCTAGCGGCAGCCATGTGCGGCGCGAGGTCCGCCAGGATGGCAGCGGCACGCTCGCGCAACTGCGCCCGGTTGACCTTGGAAAGCGCCCCTGTCGCACCCAGAAACATATTCTGGGCGACATCGAGTTGTGGAACAAGGTTCAACTCCTGGCTGACCAAGCCTATTCCCAGGGACAGCGCATGCCTTGGATCGTGGATCTTGAGAGCGCCGAGCCTTGCATGCACGATCGATCCTTCATCCGGTTGGACAAGGCCGAAAAGCACCTTCATCAGCGTCGATTTGCCCGCGCCATTCTCACCAAGCAGGCCGTGGATCGAGCCCCCTACAAGCACCAGATCGACGCCCTTGAGAACATGGTTCAGACCATAGCGCTTTTCGATCCGGCTCAGGGTCAGCAGCGTCTTTTCGCTGCCTGAACGGCTGGATGTCGTCGCACCGGTGTTTCCGGTGTTGTTATGAACGATCTGCATTCTTCCTCCGTCCCGTTGGAGCGGGACGCACGGATGTGTGCCCTGCTCCAACGTGCACGTTAATGCGGCTGAGGTTTATTTTCCGGCGGCGGGATCCGGAAACTGCTTTACATTGTCTTCTGTAATGACAGCCTGCGGAGAGACGACCCAACTCGGTACCTTCTGGCAACCGAGCAGCCTGAGCGCGACCTGCACTCCGAGCTGGCCTTCCTCAAACGGGAATTCAGCGACGGTTGCCGACATCTCTTTCGCGCCAACCGACTTTTTCGCTTCGCGGATGCCGTCGGTGCCAACGATAGCCACCTTGGCAAGAGAGCTGGAAGACCGCACGGCTTCTACGACACCGAGAGCCATGCCGTCATTGTTTGCGTAGACACCGACAAGGTCGGGATGCTGGCGCAGGATATTGCTGGTGGCGTTCAAGGCAATCAGCCTGTCCCAGTTTCCGGGCTGTGAGGCGGCAAGCTCGAGCTTCGGATACTTCTTGAGGCCGTCGACAAAGCCTTTCATTCGTGCGCGGGCATTCGGCGATCCTGCCGCGCCCTCGATCTGGGCAACCTCGCCGCCATCTTTGAAACGCCCACCGAAATAGTCCGCTGCCTTTGCACCGATCGTCACCTGATCGGTGCCGATATAGGTGCTCGCACCGTCCGTGCGCGCATCGTCGATGATGATGGTCGGAATATTGGCTTTCACGGCTGCGGCAATGACGGGCGCCAGGTTGGAATCCGACTGCGGTGAAAGCAGCAACGCGTCCGGCTTCTGGGACAGCATCGTCTGCGCCAGATTGAGCTGCTCGATCATCGACGCCTCATCCTTGGCCGCCTGGACATCGACCTTGATGTTATGCTTTGCAGCTTCGCTCTTCACGCCGGCTGCAACGTCCTGCCAGAATTCGTTGATGAGTGTCTTCGTGACATAGGCGAAGTGCAGCGATTTCTCTGGATTGGGGACAGCACCGAACTGCTTCTCCAGATCGACGGACTCGACTTTGTCCGTATCAGCCTCGGGATAGGCAGAGCACTTGTCTGCGGCGATTGCACCCGTTGCCGCAATGACCGATCCAGCTGCAGTTGCGAGCAGAACCGCGGTGATTTTCAATCTCATGATATTCCTCCCTTTTCAAAAGCGCGGGCGATCCTATGACCGGCTATCGCTCCATTTTTCCTCACAGCCCGGACTTTCCTCCCAGAAAGCGTAAGGCTACCGCCTATTGGTACATCTTGATGCACAAAAGGTCTGACTACGCTAGGAAAGCCATTGGTTAGAAGCAATTTAGAACTATTGCCTTTTCATTTAGCTCAACTAAACTTCGTGGTAGCTGTCACGGATGGCCCAAGGGAGGAAACCAACGTGCAGTTGCCGATCCGGAGCATCGTCGTCTTTCATGCCGCAGCCCGTGCCGGAAGTATAACGCGGGCTGCGGAAGAGCTGAGCGTTACGCCATCGGCAGTCACCCAGCAGATTCAATCGTTGGAAGTGCAACTCGGCATTACCCTGATGAACAAGATGGGACGTGGTGTCGTCCTGACGGAAGCCGGAGAGCGCTATTTCGAGATGATCGCCGATGAGATCGAGCGCATCACCGATGCAACCAATACAATTCGCGGACACCGGACGTTCACGACGTTGAATATACGGGCAACGCCCACGCTCTCCAACAAATGGCTGTTGCCAAGGCTGAGGTCCTTCCTCGATGCCCATCCGGAGATCGAGATCCGCGTCGACGGAACCAACGAGCCAACCGACTTCAACAGGGAACTGGTGGATGTCGAGATCCGTCACGGCGACGGGCGTTGGCCCGGTCTGTTCGTCGAAGGTCTGGTGGAGGAGAGCTTCATTCCGGTCTGCTCGCCCAGTCTGCTCGCCGCAGAGAGCTTGACGGCGCAGGACGTCACACGGTGGCGTTTGATCCATTCCGTCAAGTCGCAGGCTCAATGGCAGCGGTGGCTGAAGGAGGCCGGCGTGAACCTCGACTTCAAATGGTCGCGCGTGCTGTTCGATCGCAGCCATATGGCAATCGATGCTGCCTCGGACGGGATCGGGATCGCGCTCGAGAGCAAGTTGATGATGTGGAAGGAACTGACGACCGGCATTCTTGTCTGTCCCGTGATATCCCCGCCGCCGATCAGGCTTACAACCCAGTGGATCGTCTGCCCCCGCGACCATCTCAGGCACAAGAAGGTCAAAGTTTTTCTCAACTGGATCAGAAGCGAGCGGGACACATGGCTATCCGACTGCGCCCGTTTCGAGAGCGTGAGCGTTGGGTAGGCGGCATAGTTCGGCAAAGGTGATCGTGACTAAGCAACCTGCACGGGGACTGACGCAACCACTCCTTGTTCTCATCGTTACGAAGGCCAATCCGAAGTTTGTCATAGCCATTTCACAAATCGCACAATCGCCAATTCCTGCCTTCAGGGATCGTAGTGCTCAATTGTAGATGGCGGCAATTATTCCTTTAGCAGAATGCGGAAAAGGCCCTTGCTGTGAGCGGACTGCCGTGATTCCATGCCCACAATGGAAAACCGCCACGGCCTGGTTGTCGACGCCACGCTGACCCATGCGAGTGGAACCGCAGAGCGCGAGGCAGCTCTGGATATGGTGGGCCGCATGGATGGTCGTCACCGCATCACATTGGCCGCAGACAAAGCCTACGATACGGCCGATTTCGTTGCTGCCTTGCGGGACGCAAAAGTGACGCCACAGTCGCCCTGAACCCGACGAACCGACGCTCGGCATTTGATGGTCGGACCACCCATCATCCCGGCTACGGTGTCAGTCAGCGTTTCCGCACGCGTATCGAAGAAAATTTCGGCTGGGCCAAGACCAGCGGCGAATGCGCAAGACCCGCCATCGCGGAAAGGATCGCGTCGGCTGGATGTTCACCCTAACAGCCACCGCTTATAATCTGGTGAGGCCTGCCGAAGCTGCTGACGACGGCATAATCGCGCCCGTAATCCGCCGAACCAGACGGAGTACGACAAAATGGGCCGACAAGGCCGATGAAGAAGCCTCATAACGGCTCGTCTTCGAGACATCTACCGAGGATCGCCGGGAAAATTGTCGATTTTTCCGCATCCTTCTCTATTCGGCGTGTTGAGGTCAAGCACTTCGAGTTCTTTTTTCTGCCGTGGCGTTCAGTCTTTCGCGGTCCACGCTTCTCTCCGGGATCGGCCCCTCGGCCCTCCCACCATAAGATTAGAAGAATAAGGCGGTTCAATCTGTTAGTCGCTCTAGCTGCGATATGCTGCAGTTGAGCAAGGCTGCGGCCGAACTCACCTTGTGCACCGTCCGCGAAGGACATCTTTCCACCGGCTGGCAGAACTCTATTATCTCCCGTTGTTTCCGATTAGGCGGCTTTCGCCACGTCGCTGTCGCGGCTCCACCGGAACTCCGTGCCGGGTATCGTTGCGGTCCGTCTTGTTGACCTGCGCTTTGAGAAAGGCTTCGCATCACGGGTTTCGATGCACACCGTTGGCAGCTCCGCCTCAGCCAGGCCACTATATAACCACTGCGACATCGGACCGGCTTCCAGCCCGATGCGGACAAATTCCCAGCCCAGGCTCTTTAGCGCCGCGACCAGATCGTCCGGGTGACTGACGACTTTCATCTCCCGGCAAATCCGACCGGTCTCATCAACGACACATACCGATGTCTCTTGCAACGAGACGTCAAGGCCTGCAAAATACATCATACTGCGCTTCCTTCCATTGATGTTTGTGGCTGTTCTCACATGACTACGTTTATCATCAACTGCGAAGCGCAGCACCTCTTCATCAAACTTGTGATGTCGAGGCAAGGACTCAAGCCGAATATCCTATCGGTTAGAAAGCCAAGCACCGATTCATGGGGCCACGTTGATGGCTTCGATGACAGATTGATCCTAATGATGCAGTGCTTCCAGATGAGGGCTTGACCACCACCGCACCCGTGGCTCCCGGGCGGTTATCTGCCAAAGTGCCCGAACATTTCACTAAATGAGTGTTACTAGTGCTCCGAATGCCCGCAATCCATGGAACACTGAGCATAGCCCCGGCGGCTCTTCCTCCGGCTCCGGGCACGTCGGTTGCCGCAGGTGAGGCGTTTGGCGCGCTTGGAGCGGATACTGGCGGCAATCCGCGTTGCGGCGGCTTTTATTGGCATCGTCGGCCTGAAGCCTTCCTATGGTCTGGTCAGCCGACGTGGGTTGACGCCACTATCGGATAGCATGGGAAATGTCGGGCCGATGGCGCGCGCCGTGGACATTTCGCTACCCTCCTCGATGCCATCGTTTTACAGCAAAATAGTTAAGCAACCGACATCGCCCGAAAGGCCGTGTCGTTTCACGATGCATCGTCAGAGATGCCGCAGGATGCAGGTTATATTCGTGTTCGTGGTTTCGATGCTCTGCTGTCTGCCGCACACATGCAGGCTTTGGATCAAGCAGAAGCGATGCTTTAGGCGCTTGACATTCTTCAAAAGCCCAATGTGTCTACCGATCTCGAAGAGCTTGATGCTGTCAGCGCCGTGATAGCGATATATGAGAACTGGTCCTGTCACCGCTATCGCCTTGCTGCCCATCCCGAGCCTTACGGGGCGTGATGCTCGGCTCAAGCTTCATCTTGATGCGCTGATCACCGGCGACGACTATCTGCTCGCCAAGGCCCGTTAAGTCGAGCTTGTCAAAGCATTCGAAAGGACAGTGTTGCCCAACGGCATCCTTCTCTCGCCGACAACGCTCGGTTCGGCACCCAAATTGGCCGCGCCTGGCGGTCCGATCACCTTCAGAGACTGCATGTTGGACCGAATGGCTTTGCGAATGCCCTCGGAGGACCGGCGCTTGCCATGCCCTGCGGCATGGCGTCAGGACTACCGCTCTCGGTGCAGGTCGTTGTAAGGCGCGGGAGTGACGCCACGGTTTTGGCCATCGCGCGAGGCCTTGAACGGGAGATTGACAAAATGGACTGGGCTCTACTCGATATCCCTTGCCGTTAAGTCGCGACGGGTTGTCGGCACTCCAATGATAGTGCCGTGAGAAGTCGATGTCTCGAAGGGCGGTTTTGAGATGGATACTACTTCAACCGACTTTTCAGGGCACCGGCATCCACAATCCTGCGGATACTCTTTAGGGCGCTGGCCTATAATCTCCCCCGCTAACAACATGTGGGAACCTGAGAATGTCTGACTCCAAGAACACTTCGCCTGTCACGCTTATCGGACTCCCCTATCACTGCGGCACGCGCGGCCGCGTTTTAGGGAATGCAATGGCAGTCGGTCCCGAGGTCCTATTGGCGAAGCGGAATGCGCCGGCTGCGTTCGACGCGATGTTCAGCGACGTAGAGGTGGTCTTCCTAGACCAGGCCGATCGGGCGACTGACAAGGAAACCGGCGGAGATTTCCGGTTGCTGCCCGCCGGGGACCAGATGGGCCGCATTCTCGTTCAGAACATCCACTTGGCCGGAGCCGTCCGGGCAGCCCGCGCCGCCGGGAGAATTCCGATCGTCTCCGCCGGGACATGTTCCTCCTCGTTCGGTGTCGTTGGCGGAATTGGCGACGCAAAAGGCGATATCGGGTTGATCTGGTTTGATGCCCATGGCGATGCGCAGACGCCGGATACCTCGGAAAATGGCTTTATCGAGGGCATGATAACGACGACCATCGCGGGGCATTGCTGGCCGAAATACCGGGCCCAGATTCCCGGATTTCGCATTATTCCCGACGAACGCATCATTTCCGTCAGCATCCATGAAGCCTTCGCCAGCAATGCCCGACCGCATGCCGGCGTGGCGCTCGGCACCATCGTCAACACGCCCGTGATCGCCAAGCTCGGCTTCGATCGCGCATTGAGTGCGGCGCTGGACCTGCTCAGCGCGCGATGTGACCAGGTCTACATCCATGTCGATACCGACGTTCTCGATCCGACCGTCCTGCGCGCCAGTCGCCACTGCGCGGAAGGTGGCCTGACCGATGCACAGGTCGCAAGGGGCTTCGAACTCATCGCAGACCGCTTCGATATCCTGGCCGTCAGCTTCTCTTCCTTCGACCCGGACGAGGACGCGCGCGGTCCGTCCGTTCTCGTCCCGCTCATGACAAAGGCCGCCTCAGAAGCAGCCCGGAGCAAGCGCGACAGAAACTGAACGCCAGCCATCAAACAGAACAACAAACGGGGAATAACATGTCTGATAAAGAAACAATCGAATATCTGGCCACAACCCGCCGCGGCTTCCTTGTCGGCGCAACCGGAGCCATGGTCGCACTTGGTACCCTTCCCGCGACCGTGGCGCTCGCGTCGGATGGGAAGGATATCCTGAGGGTCGCGGCGACCGGAAGCAATGCCGATTCCCTTGATCCGCATCGCACGCAGGGGCAGATCACCGACATCGTCCGCTATATGAACATCTTTGACGGGCTGACCGAATACAATCCGGATGCAAGCGTGGGACTGTCGCTGGCCGAGAGCTTCACCCCCAATGCGGATTCCACCGAGTGGACCCTGAAACTGAAGGACGGCGTGAAGACGCACGATGGCGGGCATTTCGGTGCAGACGACGTGATCTTCACCGTCAAACGCATTCTGGACAAGGCACATCCGACCAAGGGTTCAGCCCTCGTCAGCTTCATCGATCCTGCCAAGATCAGCAAGATCGACGAGACGACCGTTCTGTTCAAGCTGAATGCCCCGTATGGTCCCTTCCAAGACGTGTGGGCCAACCAATATCTGCGGATGGTCCCGGCCGGTTTCGATCCGGCCAAACCGGTGGGCACCGGTCCATTCAAGTTCGCGTCTTTCACGCCAGGACGGGAATCGGTCTTCGAGCGTTTCGACGACTACTTCCGTGAAAAGGCCAAGGTCAAGACACTCCTTATCGTCAACATCTCTGACGCCGCCGCCTCGATAAATGCTCTGCGGGGCGGGCAGGTCGACATGGCCTATAAAATTCCGTTCGCAGAAGCACGGATCATCGAATCCGATAAGAGCCTGAAGCTGGTGAACAACCCTTCGGCCATGTCTATTCCCATGTACATGCGGACTGACCTGGAGCCATTCAATGACGTGCGCGTTCGCCAGGCATTTCGCCTGATCGCCAATCGCGAGCAGATGGTAAAGGTCGCACTCGCCGGATACGGTACCGTTGGCAATGACATGCAGGGACGCTCCATCGCACCTTGCGGCCCCACGCCCGTCGCACAGCGGACGCAGGATATCAAGGCCGCCAGAAAGCTTCTCGAAGAGGCCGGAAAATCCGGTCTGTCCGTTGATCTGGTGACTGTGAACGGTACGGCTGGCATGGTCGAATGCGCCCAGGTTTTCGCGGAACAAGCCAAGGCGGCTGGGGTGACGATCAACGTCAAGGTGACCGAAGAAGCGGCTTATCTGGCAAATTATGGAAACTGGACGTTTGGGGTCGACTTCCTGAGCGACGTCTATCTTCCCGTCGTCGCAAGAAGTCTTCTGCCAGGCGGTACCTTCAATACATCCCACTGGGACGATCCAGAATTCAACGATCTCTACAAGAAGGCTGTCAGCCTGTCGGACATGGCCGGCCGGTGCGCGGTAATCCACGACATGCAGAAAATTGAGTACGAGCGGGGCGGCAATATCATATGGGGCTACGCCAACACGTTGAACGCCTACCGGGCCGGGCTCGGAGGCATCGAGCCCTATGTCGTCAACTCGCCCTTCTATCATCTGCGCAAGGTGTCCCTGGCATGACGACGTCGTCGCGCGTGAGGACGATCACGCGAACGAGCAGGGGATGGGGATGGCTGGCGCGTCGTTGCGTGCTGGCCGTCTTCATGCTTCTCATCGTGTCGATCCTGATCTTCTGTGCAACGCAGGCATTGCCCGGGGATGTTGCTCTCATCGTGCTGGGAAAGGAAGCATCCGCCGACCAGCTAACTATGGTTCGGGAGCAGCTCAATCTCGATCAGCCACTGGCAATTCAGTACATTCGTTGGCTGACCGACCTGCTCCAAGGGAATTTCGGTACTTCGATCGTTTCGAGAGTTGGCGTTGCCGATTTGCTCATTCCCCGTATCGCGAACTCGTTTTTTCTCGTCGTCGCATCGATGGCTATTGCGGTTCCTGCGTCTCTTGTGCTCGGCGTGCTGACGGCAACCCGTAAGGACGGATTTGCCGACAAGGCCATCATGGCGGTGTCGATCATGGTGAACGCGCTGCCCGAGTTCGTTCTTGGATTGTTTCTCGTCCTTCTTTTGAGCACCAGCGTATTTCATTTCTTTCCCGCCGTTTCGCTTCTGTCGCCGGGCACTTCTATCTGGGCGCAAACCGAGCGTCTTGCTATGCCGATCATTACCCTCGTCCTGCTTCAGGTGACCTATCTTTACCGCTTGGTAAGGGGAACGGTGATCGACGTTCTGCAAACCGAGTACATTCAGTTTGCCACGCTCAAGGGGCTCTCTCCTTCCCGTATTCTGTTCCGGCATGTTCTTCCTAACGCATTGGTTCCGGCACTGCAGGCTGCGGGAACGGTCTTTGCTTTTTCGGTCGGTGGTGTCGTCGTGATCGAATACGTGTTCGGCTTCCCGGGCCTTGGCACCGCGCTGGCCGACGCGGTCGGAATGCGTGATATTCCCGTGGTACAGGCCTCGGTCCTTGCCATCTCGGTCACATTCTTCGTCGTCAACATCATAACCGACGGGTTCTCGGTCATGCTCACGCCGCCAGGAAGAGGAGGCCGAAATTGAACACGTCACTGTCAAAAAAAGCCGGGTCCCGGTCGACGCTGGTCCGGGGACTGAGTAGCTCTCGATCGCTTCTCGGACTTGGTTTGATCGCGGGTATCGTCGCCCTCGCAGTCCTTGGTCCGCTATTTGCACCGCATACGCCGTCAGAGTTGATCGGCATTCCCTACGACGTGCCCAGCGCAGCCACGCTGCTGGGCACCGACAGCCTTGGACGGGATGTGCTGAGCCGGTTTCTGTACGGCGGTCGGAATCTCGTCTGGATGGCAATCACGGCCACACTGCTCGGCTTGTCGCTGGGCACCGCCATCGGAATGATTTCGGCTTACTTCAAAGGGTTCACCGACGAAATACTCATGCGTATCGTTGATATACAGCTTGCATTTCCAAGCGTCGTTTTTTCCCTCCTGTTCGTCACGATGTTGGGTCCAAGCCCGTTGCTATTGGTCGTAGTGGTTGGACTATCGCAGGCGCCGAGTGTTGCACGCATCACACGGGGATCTGCCTTGGCGGTGGTTGAGCGGGATTATGTTCAATGGGCCCGCGCAGTGGGTTTGCCGACACGGCAGATCCTCATGTCCGAGGTACTTCCGAACATCACGTCGCCGCTTCTTGTCGAATTGGGTTTGCGGCTGATGTGGTCCATCTCGCTGCTCGCGGGGCTCAGTTTCCTGGGATACGGAATTCAGCCTCCGAACGCGGATTGGGGTCTCATGGTCAACGAGAGCCGCAACGCTCTTACCATTCAACCCTGGGCGGTCCTGGCGCCGATTGTCGCGATCGCGGCACTGTCGATCGGCGGAAACTTGTTTGCCGAAGGCATGTCCAGGGCCATCGGTCTTACGGAAGGTAAAAATTGATGAAAGGCGTCGAAGTCGCGTCGCTTGGGATCTCGTTGCGGAATGGAACGAGGATTGTTGACGGAGTCTCATTCACGATTGAGCCCGGTAAGGTGTTGGGTCTGGTCGGAGAGAGCGGATCCGGCAAGAGCACCGTCGCGAAGGCCTTGCTGGGCTATGCGGGACCTGGAGCGAGTGTGACCAAAGGTAGCGTGGTCGTGGATGGCGAAGACATCCTGGCTCTGAACGAGGACGAACGGCGGGATCGCCGCGGTCGGATTGCAAGCTACGTTCCCCAGGACGCAGGAATGTCGCTCAATCCGGGACTTGCAATCGGCACACAACTCATCGAGCGGCTGGTTTCGGGCCGTCACGCGCTGGACCGGGCAGAGGCTGCCGGCAGAATCATCAGGGTTCTCGACGCAATGCGGCTTCCGACGGACAGGAATTTTCTGTCGCGATATCCAAGCGAGTTGTCCGGAGGGCAATTGCAGCGCATCGGGCTCGCTGTTGCCGTCGCCGGCCGACCGCGATTGCTGGTCCTCGATGAGCCGACGACGGCGCTGGACGTCGAAACACGCAACGAAGTTCTCAAGCTTGTGTCGGATCTCTCTCGGGAAATGCAGCTGTGCAGCGTCTACGTCTCCCATGACCTGGGCGTCATTTCTGCTGTCGCTGACCAGGTGATGGTGCTTTATGCCGGCCGCGTCATGGAATATGGGAATTCGGACGAGATTCTCACAAGACCGGCACACCCGTATAGCCGGGCCCTGCTCAGAGCCGTACCGACGACCCTCGAACGAAAGCGCTTGCAGGGCATTCCCGGGACCGCTCCCGACCTGCGAAGCCGGGGCGCGGGTTGCGTTTTTACAATGCGCTGTCCGATTGGCGACGATCTGTGCGCCGCAAAGGAGCCGGAGATCACGCGCGAGGTGGCCTCCAGCGTCCGCTGCTACAAGCCGCACGCACTGGAAAAAACTGCGCGTGTCGTCTCGCTCCCCCTGAAGAGGTCGCACAGCGAGAAAATCTGTTCTGTTGAAAACCTCTTCGCCCGGTACGGTCCTGTGGACGTGGTTCGAAACGTGTCTTTCGAGATCGCCAAAGGCGAGTGCGTGGCGCTGGTCGGCGAGTCTGGCAGTGGAAAGTCGACATTGGCGCGTTGTTTGATCGGATTGCACTCGAATTACGATGGCGCTGTCAAGTTTCTTGGGCAAACTCTTCCGCAGAAGGCAGAACACAGAGGCAGGGACGCCCACAGGCGGATACAGTATATTTTCCAGGATCCGTACGCTTCGCTGAACCCGAGGCGTACGGTTGGCGACAGCATCGCATTGGCAGTGCGGCATTTCTTTCCCGGCTCGAAGCAAAAGCTGCTGGAAGAGGTGCGGACTTCTTTTGCCCGAGCGGGTCTGTCGCCCGACTTGATGTCGCGCTATCCGGCAGAGCTTTCGGGCGGCGAACGCCAGCGCGTGGCAATTGCCCGTGCGCTTGTTTGTCAGCCGGACTTGCTGGTTTGCGACGAGCCGACATCCGCCCTCGACGTGTCGGTTCAGGCCTCGATCATCGAATTGCTCCGGGAGCTGATGACAGACGGCCTAGCTATGCTCTTTGTCAGCCACGACCTCGCGGTGGTGAGAAGTATTGCCGACAAGGTTGTCGTTTTGCGACAGGGTGAAGTCGCGGAGTTCGCGACAGCGGACGCGATCTTTTCATCTCCTGAGACACCCTATAGCAGGGCGCTGCTAAGCCACGCATTGAATGTGAACCCCGCTGCTGCGTGCAGCTGAGCCATTCCCTCGTCGCATGTCGCTTTTTCGAGCATGCGACAACGATGTCTAGTGAGAAAGGCTGGAGACCCGTGCCGCTATTTCCGCACGGTTGGAGCATTCAAGTTTGGCAAGGCAGCTTCCGACATGGGTCCTGACGGTCGCGAAGCCTATTCCGAGAACGCGCGCAATGTCTTTGTCCGAACAGCCGCGGGCCACCAGAAGAGCGACATCTTGCTCCCTGTCTGTGAGAATATTGAGCGTAACCGCAGGCGCTATCGATAGCGCCCGGCGCACGAATGGAGCAATAATAGTCAAAAGGTCTATTTCGCGGTCACCGAAATCGGCACGTCTGCCGTAGCGCCATAACCTGAGATCGGCCAATTCGTGGCCGTTCGACTGCATGAACAAGTTTATCCCGTGTTGCATGCCATCGCGGGCCAGGAAGTCATTGTAGAATTCTGTCTTGTTCAGGTCTTGCTTGGATATGACCTCCTCGACATGGGCGGCTCTTCTGAGCCCGCGCAGTTTCTCCGTCATTGGATCGCGATATTGGAACCACTGGTGGTATCGCGCCACATTATCGGGATCCTGATTGATAAAAAAGGCGTTTCCGTACGACTTCGAGCGCCTGTTCCATTCGAAGGATGCCAGGACATCCGCCCTCAAGAGCTTGAGGATGTCCGGGAAGACCTCCTGGCGAACATCGAAGCTGATGCTCCCGCATGAAAGGGCGCCGATGATATTGGCGAAAATTCGCACCTCCTGTGCCGACATGTCGTAGATGTGACCCGTCATCGCCGCCCCCGCTTCGTTCATTTGTTAAGGCTTTGTGAAGTTAAGCAAAGAATGTGCCATCGCGCAAGCACAGGACGCGCCTCTCGCAAATCCGGCGCTGGGGCGGCGATCCTGCCGCCAAACAGGATCGGTGATTGTTGCCTAAAGATGGGAAATCCAGATATCCAGCACCGCACAGCGTTTCTCGACGCGAACCACCTCAAGCGCCTCCCTGATGGCCTGGCGCACGTCGGAAGGGTTTCGCACCTGCCTGCCGTAAGCGCCGCCCGACGCCGCCGCAATCCCTGCATAGTCCGGTGGCGGGTCGAAGGATACGTCGATCGAGCCGGCTTTCGCGGCAAAGCCGTCGGGATGAACCGCGAGCGTCGAAAGCTTCGGCGATTTCCAGCCTCGGTTATTGAAGACGATCTGCAGAAAGGGTGTTTTGTAACGGGCCGCCATCCAGTGCACCGACGATGGAACGCTGAACATGTACGAACCGTCCCCGCACAGAGCGACAACGGTTTTGTCGGGTCTGGCGAGTTTGACGCCAATCGCGGCACCGCCATTGTAACCGAGCGACCCGCCGCCGCTGGTCAAAACCGTCAGCGGATCGTTGCGTCGCAGGTGATTGAAGACGGTGTGGTAGTTGGAAATGCCCTCATTGACGAACAGCGCGTCATCGCCGATTTCCTCCCGCAGGCAGGCCACCGTGAATTCCGAGGTAATAACGCCGTCCTCAGGTTCCGCCTCCAGCACAGATAGCTCAGCACGCCGGCGGTCGTGAAGAGAGCGCCAATGCTCAACCCGGTGATGGAGGTCATGCGGTTCAATCGGGTTGTCAGCCAGCCATTCATTCAGTTCCGCCAGCGCGGTGGCGGCGTCGGCCTGCCATGACGCAGTGGCGTCGATATGCCAAAGCGGCATCTGCGTTTTCAAAGGGTCGATATCGATATGGAAGATCGGCACATCCGGACCCGGCCTGTTATGCACCGGAATCCAAGGAACGTCGCTGTCGATGACCAGGACAAGATCAGCGGAAGCCAAAGCTTCGTTCTGCCACGGGTGGTTCCAGTGATTACCCTGGTACATAGGGTTGGAATGCGGGAAATTCAGCCAGGTGGGAACTGATTCCAGCACACCGGCACCGGAGAGACCGCTGAACTCCACAAGGGCGTCGAAGGCGGCCGCACTACGCCCGAGATAGGTCGTGACCACCAGCGGGCTACGTGCCTTCCTGAAAGCCTCGCCGAGCATGGCGATGGCTGGTTTCGTCAGCCCGGACGGCTGCACCGGTGGCCACATCGGCACGGCAGGTTTGGCAGGCACTTCCTGCTCCATGACCTCTCGGGCACCCATCAGATAGACCGGGCCTTTCGGGTCGGTATAGGCAAACTGCAGCGCCCGGTTGACGATGTCCTTGACGTTCAGGCCCGTTCGAAGCTCGTTGTCGTATTTTGTATAGCCCCGGATGATCCCGCGCTGGTCGTGGACATCCTGGATCCACTGAATGAATTCGTTGCGGGATCCTTTCAGTTCGCCCTCTTGCGTGTAAGGTGAAGCGCCGGCGAAGATCATCATTGGCACGCGGCCCTTGGCGGCATTGTGAACCGCACCTGCCAGCGCCTGGGTCCCGCATTCCACATGCACAACAACGGCCTGCGCCACGCCGCTGACCTGCCAATATCCATGGGCCGCACTCATGCCCACCATTTCATTCGGGCAGGTAATGATATCGGGAATGCTTCGGCCATTTGCCCGCGCCTCGGCGATCGCCTCGACAAGCGCCGGATGGTCGCTGCCAAAATTTGCGAAGATGTAGGAAACGTTCGCATCGGTCAGTGCGTCCAGGAGGGCGCTGCTCGCCGTATACATTGGCACTTCCTTTATGACAGATAACTGGATTTCGACGCAGGAAACACGCCTTCGAGGCTAATCGCGACGTCGAGCAGGAGCCGGTCAGCACCCGCGGCGGCATCAAAGGCAAGACCGACAGGCAATTGAGTGTCAGACAAGCCCACCGGGATCGTTATTCCGGGAATGCCGGCATTGCTGCCGACATCCGTATTGTGGATGGCCGTCGGGAAAAGCGGCTGCTGTTTGCCGTTGAGGATGACGGTTGCATCCTCGCCAATCCGGGGCGCGGTGATCAATGAAGTCGGAAAAGCGAGCACGTCCAGAGCGTTGTCGCGGAAAATGCGGCGATACTCCTGCTGCAATGCCGGGCGATGCACATTGACGGCCTCTGCATAGCCGTCCTGCCCCACTGCGGTGTCGTCCTTCAGTTGATCGAGCAGAATGGATCTCACATCGTCGGCGGCCACCGAATGCGCGACAGTTTCAAAGGAGTTTCCGACCGCGTAGGTTTCTAGAAATTTTTCCAAGGTCACCTTGCCCTCGTAGAAGGCGATGATGCTGGTCGAAGCCACATGATGGCTGGTGAGCCTCCGTGCGTCGACCTTTTCCAAGATCGCACCCATTGATTTCAAGCGATCAAGTGCCTGACTGCAGATCTTGTAGACACCCGGATCGGCGAGTTCCCAGAAGAAGTCGTCCGGAATTCCGATTCGGAGTCCCTGGATCATTGAGGTTTTCAAGACTTCGGAGTGCCCGACGATGATGCTGTCGAGAAGAGCGAGATCGGACGCGGTACGTGCCAGTGGACCGGGCGTATCGCGGGTACTCGATATCGGTACGATGCCATCCCGTGGCCAGCGTCCAGGGCTTGGCCGGAACCCCCAAAGGCCACAAAATGCGGCAGGAATACGCACGGATCCACCCGTGTCTGTGCCGATACTGGCCGGAACCATTTGATGTGCAACAGCACAAGCACTGCCTCCGCTGGAACCACCGCAGACATGGTCTCGGTTGAACGGATTGCGCGCGGGACCGAACAGGGCATTGTTGGTCGTCGCCCCGTAGGCCAATTCATGCATGTTGTTCTTGCCGAACGCGATCGCACCGGCCCTCTTCAGTAGGGCCGCCACAGGTGCGTCGTCTCTTGGCCGATAATGCCGCAAGCCGGCGGTGCCGGCGCTGGTGGCATAGCCATTGACGTTGATATTGTCTTTGAATGCAACGGGGACGCCGTGCAGACGGCCTCTGGAGCGGCCGTCTGCAAGATCGCGATCCGCCTGTTCTGCATCCCTACGCACGGCTTTTGCGTCGAAGTCGACAAAGGCATTGGCATCGGCAAACTTCTCCACCCGCTCGATCAGCGCGTCGGCAATCTCGACGGCGCTGAGCTCTCGGGAGGCCACGAGAAAGGAGAGTTCTGAGCAGCTCAGTTCGGCTATAATCATCATTGTCTTCTCAGGCGCGGCCACTCTGGCAACGGGCACGTCATTGTAAGTGAGGTGGAGACTGGACGTGGCGCACTAGCGCCAGAACCACGGATGTAACCGGCGTTTCTACGCCTGCCGCAATCGCTTTGCGGACCACCGCGCCATTGATCGTTTCGATTTCGGTGATCCGTCCGGCAAGAATGTCCTGCAACATCGACGGCTTATGATGCGTGTGATGGTCGAATGCCTCTTCGACCATCCCTTTGACACGGTCAGCGTCGACTGTTGTTCCGCTCGCTGTTGCTGTCCGGCAAACTTCGGCGACGATCGAAAGGACGAGCGAACGGGTACCCGCGTCGGCTCCGATCTGGCCCACTGTCGAGCGTGTGATTGCGCAGACACTGTTGAGGGCAGCGTTGAACGCAACTTTTTCCCAGATTGCTGTTTCGACGCCGGGATCGTAGATCGCCTTCAACCCGGATGGCTCGAACGCATGGAGAAGCGAAGATACGATGGGTGGTTGTGGGGATACAGCGTTGGCGAAGCGGACGACACCGTCGCCATGGGATTCGACGTGACCCGGTCCCTTCAGGTCCGCCGGGTAGGTTGTCACCCCAATCAGCACCCGCTCGGCTGCGGCAAACTCCAGGAGTACCTCCTTGTTCTCAAGTCCGTTCTGTAGGCTGAAAAGGTAAGTCTCCGGTCCGATCGCCGGCGCGATGCCTGACAGAGCCGACCGCGTGTGCAAGCTCTTGGTAAACACCAGCACCAGATCGAAAAGACAATCAACTGCGTCCGGCGTGACGGCAGCCACCTCTATTCGGCGATCACCGCGGCCGGTCACCAGCCGCAGACCCTGTTCCCGGATCGCACCAAGATGTGCGGGATTGACGTCGATGAGGATCACGTTGGCGTTTCCACCCTCGCACAAGCAGCCGCCGAAGAGCGACCCCATGGCGCCAGCGCCGAGCACACCAATCTTAAGACGGTGCTCCGATGGTCTGTCGATTACCACTAGACGACCCCCCGCTTATTCATCTTCTGTGAATGGCCGGAGCACCGGCGGCAAATCGGCACGATTGTGCTCCGACATCACCCGACGCTTCTCCTTGTTGATTACCAGGCGCAGGACGTCTGGACGGGCGTAATGACCGCGCGGATCGGCTGCGACCTTGGCGATGTCGATCACTGCGGGGTCGAGATCCGCATAGAGAATCCCCTCGACATCATCGGGCAGGGGCTCGCACATCTCTCGTCCGTCGGGCGCATAGATCATGGCGAAACCGCCGCCGGGTTTGCTTGTGCGCGGGTTGAGCAGGTGCGCCTTCTCAGGTGTCTGCGCAACCATGTCGAACATTTCCTGGCTGACCGTGGCGCAGGGAGCCAGCACGTAACAGCTGCCTTCGACGGCGTAGGTTCGGGAAAACGCGTTGTTGACCTCCGGTCCGAGACCGTGGGCCAGATCACGGTAAAGGCAGAAGCTCGGCCAGGCCGCCACATGAATATCTTCGCCTTGCGCGTGCATCGCCATTCTTACGAGCGGCTGAGCGTGCTCCCAGCAATTCAGTGCGCCGACACGTCCGATCGACGTCTGCATCACCTCAAGGTCGGATCCGTCGCCTTCACCGAACACCATGCGCTCGGCCAAAGTCGGTTTCAGTTTGCGACGCACCTGGATCAGATCACCGGTATCCGAGATCGTCGCCTGGGAGATGTAGCGCGACCCTTGCTCGCGTTCGGAAATGCCCATGACGATGAAAATCTCGTGGCGCTGTGCGATTGCCTGCAGCCGGCGCATTTCGGATGAATCAACCTCCATGCTGTTCTGGTGGTAACTGCCAAAGTATTGCATCGCCTCCGCTGGGGACGAGAGCCATACGAACCAGGGATAGCCGGGCAGCCATGTTTCGGGAAAGGCGATGAGCTTGGCGCCGTTGCCCGCAGCTTCCGCAACAAGTGTCTCGGCTTTGTCGATCGAGCGGTTGAGATCCATGAATACTGGCGCGGCCTGAACTGCAGCGACTTTGATCGGCTTCATGACAGTTTCTCCTGAATGGACAAGTTGGTTGTTGCCAAAGGGGCAGGCGCCATCGATGGCTGGTGGGCAATCGGCAGGAGATCGATACGGATGACTCTTCGAACAAGCCCCCAGACCCCTTCGGGCAGGAAAATGGTGACGAGGATTGCCAGCAGGCCGCTAATCACGAAATATCCGGGTCCTAGACTTGACAAGGTTTCCCGTAGCAGGAAGTAGACGATTGCGCCGAAGATCGGTCCTTCGACGGAGCCGATACCGCCGAGAATGACGATGAAGATCGTCATCGCGATCCAGTTCTGGGAAAACGCACTGTTGGGTGTGATCTGAACGCTCGTGATGTAGTAGCAGGCGCCGGCGGCACCCGAGATCCCCGCCGCCACGACCAGCGTATAGAGCTTCACCCTCGCTGTCCTGACACCCATTGCCTCGGCCGCAGCCTCGCTGTCGCGCATTGCTCTCAGTCCAAGACCGAACCTGCTTTTCAAAAGCGCAATGATCACCACAAGCGTGAGGAGGAGGACCAGTGCTGCGAAAGTGAAGTTTAGCGTCAGTCTCCAGCTTCGTGCGACAGATTTCATAACCTCGAGATTTAACCCGCCACCGGCGCCAACGGCAGGAGTCACCAGGC
Source organism: uncultured Sphingomonas sp. (assembly GCA_964658415.1). Lineage (GTDB taxonomy): Bacteria > Pseudomonadota > Alphaproteobacteria > Rhizobiales > Rhizobiaceae > Rhizobium. The sequence goes on from CAZZZI010000008.1 coordinate 22,794, forward strand.
AGATGAGGCGCGCTACTTCGGCCAGCACCCAAGATCCGATCGCCAGCTGTGCGCCTTGAAGCCGAAACAGCACCGGCGACAGGAGATAGGCGAGCACGGCAGACACAACCCCTGCAACGGCGATCACCGGGTAAGGAGCAACGGCGAAAAAATTGGCGACAATATAAAGCGTGTATCCTCCAACACCGACGAACAGGGGCATGCCGATCAGAACGATGCCCGAGAAGCCGGCCAGGAGGTTCCAGGCGAGCGCGATGGCAAGGACGATACAGAATTCCGTTGCGAGAACGAGACCGGCTTTTGGCAACAGCGCGGGCATGAGGCACAGCGCAAGGGCAATGACCATCAAAGTGATGTAGGCGTTGTCAGTTTTTCTTATCATTGCGATGCCCCTCTGGCGAACATTCCGTCGGGCCGCAGGATAAGCACCGCAAGGAACACAAGATGTCCCGCAAGCGGCCCAAAGATGGGTGCGATCGCAAGGCCTGCGGCTTGCGCTAGACCGAGGACGAGACCACCGAAGAAGGTGCCCCAGATCGATCCCAGGCCACCTAGGATTACCGCCTCGAAGGCGAACAGCATCCGTTCTGGTCCGGCAGCCGGCGCGAATGTTGAACGCATGCCGAGGAAAATCGCCGCGATCGCGGAGACGGAAAGTGACAGTGCCAGCGCCAGCGAAAAAATGTGTCGGGTCTCGATGCCCATCAGACGCGCCGTGCGGTGATCGTCGGAGGTCGCCCGCACGGCACGACCAAAGCTCGTCGTCGAAAAAACAAGCCAGGTGCACGCAAACGCGAGGCACGCGAACAGGAAGAAGAAGAGTGGCATCACGCCGATGGAGAAGGAGCCGAGCGAAATGGACGCAGATCCGATGCTGCCGGGCTGAAGGCTGCGCGTATCGGCGCTGAATCCCATTTGCATGAGGTTTTGCAGAACGATGGAGAGACCGAACGTCACAAGCAGCGGCGGCATCGGTCCACGGCCGGTCGTCTTGTTGAGCACGGCGAACTGAAGGAGATACCCGAAGGCAAACATCAGAAGGGAGACGAAGGGAAGGGCGACCAAAGGGTGGAGCCCCATAGACTGACCTGCGATCCAGGCCAGGTAAGCGGACAGAACGATAAGATCGCCATGCGCCAGGTTGATCTGCTGCATGAGACCGAAGGTAATTGCCAGGCCCAAGCCGAAAAGCGCGTAGAGCGATCCGACGAACAGGCCATTTAAAAAAAGCTCAATCATGCGAGCCTCCGAAATAGGCATTTGAAATGTCGCTGCGGTCCGCATTTGCGGACGTGCCCTCAAGAACGATGCGGCCATGCCGCATGCAAGCGTATCGCTCGCTCTCTTTCAGCGCGCGGGCGATATCCTGCTCGACCAGGATTAGGGAAACCTTGGTCTCCTTGACCTTCTGGAGGCCTGCATAGACAACATCGACAGCCGATGGCGAAAGCCCAAGCGACAGCTCGTCGCAGAGCAGAAGCTTCGGGTTTGCCATCAGGGCGCGACCGACTGCGACCAGCTGCTGCTGGCCGCCGGACAAGGCTTGAGATGGTCTCTGGCGTAAATCTTTTAAAATCGGGAAGGTCTCCAGGACACGATCGAGCGTCCATTCCCCCCGCTTCTTGCGGTAAGCGCCGATCAGCAGGTTTTCCTCGACCGTCAAGCTGGCAAAAAGCTTGCGTCCTTCCGGCACCATGACGATGCCGTGATCGACAATCGCAGCAGTTGACTTGCCTGTGATAGCCGCACCGTCGAGCTCGATCCTTCCGGCGCTTGGCCGCAAAAGCCCAGTGATCGTGCTGAAGAGTGTCGATTTTCCTGCGCCGTTGGAGCCGATCAGGGACAGTGTTTCGCCGGCGGCGACATCGAGGCAAACGCCGAACAGCACGGACATGGAGCCGTAGCCAACCTCGAGTTCACGTATGCTAAGCATCAGGATCGGGCTCCATCCCTAGATAGATTTGCCGCACCGCAGGCATCGCCATTGTTTGATGCGGCTCACCATCGGCGATGATCCGGCCTTCACCGAGAACGACAATGCGAGAAACTGCGGAAGTCAGGATATGAACGAGATGCTCGATCCAGATGACTGCTACCCCCCGGTGGTTCACATCCTTGACCAGTGATGCGATTTCCGCCGCCTCATTGTCTGTGAGGCCCCCGGCAATTTCGTCCAGAAGAAGAAGGGACGGCGCGGTTGCAAGCGCACGCGCCAATTCCAGCCGCTTACGGTCGAGCAGTGGTAGATCCCCCGCCCGCAGGTGGCCGCGCCCGTGAAAACCGGTCTGCTCCAGGATTTCGCAAATCAGATGGGTTGCAGCGTCATGGCTCACGTTACCGGCATAACGTGCCCCGACCAGCAAATTCTCAAACACCGACATGTTTGAGAAGGATTGCGGAACCTGGAACGTCCGGCCGATGCCGTTCCGGGCCCGTTCCGACGCGGGTAGCCGGGTGATATCACGACCGTTGATGCACACTTTGCCTGCATTGGGCGGAAGTTGTCCGGCGATAACGCCGAACAAAGTGGTCTTGCCCGAGCCATTGGGTCCGATGACGCCGACCAATTCGCCAAAACGCACCTCCAGTGTCAGATCTTTGAGCACTGTAGGCCCGCTGCCATACGACTTGCTGATGTTTTCGACGATCAGGGACCGATCCGTCGAGGGCATGGGAATGCTCCCGCGCGATTCGCTCATGCGCCGATCTTCATTTGGAAGGGCGCCGTCACCGGAACTTGCGGCATGCCTTTATTGTAGACCACGGACAAGTCAAATTCACCGCTGGACGCGACGTTCCACTGTCCGCCCGCGATTGCCATCTTCGCAACGCTCTTGATCGGACTGTTGGCCCAGTCGAGCCTGCCGACGACCGTGTTGAGCGTCATCGCCTTGATCGCAGTCGCGACGGAGTCCGGGTCGGTCGGGTCATCGGCTGTTCTGAGAGCATTGATTCCCGCTTCCAGAAGGGCATGGACGACCCCAATCGGCTGCGTCCATCGTTTGCCGGTTTCGGCTTCGTAGGATTTGGCGAGCTCGCCGCAGGACTGACCGGTGATGGAGGACTTGAAAGGATAGTCAGGCGTCCACCAGACTTCTGTAGACATTCCGTTGGCTTCAGCGCCGAGGGACTGGACGCCTGCGGGGAAGAGGAGTGCCTTGGCGATCGTGACGACCTTGGGCTTGAACCCCGCCTGCATGGCCTGGCGCCAGAAGACGACCCAATCCGGCGGGTCGAACAACCCTGTCATGATATCGCAGCCGGCGTCGCGGAAAGCGGCAATCTGGCGTGAGAAGTCGTTCGAACCCGGTTCGAACAGTCCGACATCAACCATTTCGAAACCGGCCTTCTTCAGAGCCGGCGGGAAACCGAACGCGCTGCTGGAAAAGGTCTGGCCGGGCGGATCATTGGTGAAGCAAGACCCAATTTTCTTGTTGGTGTCCAGCGACGACCACATGCCGACATAGGTCGAGATGATGTCTTCGATACCCCAGAAGAAATGATTGGCGTATCGGAATCCGGTTTCGGGCTTGCCGCCTTGAGGAAATAACCAGCCCTGCCATGGATCCATGGTCGTGATCGAGGGAACGCCGGCCAGTTCGCACTGGGCGCTGACGTTCTTGATCCCCATAGCCCCCTGGGCAAGGACGATGTTCACCTCCTCGGAGTTAATGAGCTGTTGCGTCGCGCTGGTCGAGCGATCAGGGTTGGTCTGGTCATCGACGTCGATGATTTCAAGCGCGTATGTATTGCCGTTGTTGACGATGCCGCCCTTGAGAGCATTGCGCACCTGCTTCAGGAGGAACGGGTCCGCCTCGGCAAAGGTCGCGAAGAGCCCCGTTACGGGACTGACATAACCGACTTTGAGCGTCGCTTTTTGCGCTAAGGCAGGCGTTGGGAAGAGGCTGGACGCCGCCATTCCCGCCGCGCCGGCGGCTGCGCTGCCGAGAAGTTTGCGTCGTGTGATGAATCGGGAGTCGGGCTTTGAGATATTCATATTCAGTTCCCTTATGTTTTTCGAAACAAACCATCGAACAGACGGTCTGCGCCATCCACAAAAATGCGGATGCTGCTGATGGGAGTGAATCTATTAACTGCAAAGCCTCGCAAGCCTGCCCGCTGAGCGAGCAGCGCCGGATTTTGTGGGTCCATATCGTTCCAAACGTATCTGACACTCAGGTTCCAGTGCCCCAAGCGGGGCATCCCTGAGGCGTGTTCAGCAGCAAGTGACTGGCAAGGATCCCATGCGTCCGATCATCAACATTGACTAACTGCGGATAGAGAGCCAGCGCCGCTTACCGAAATTGGTATTTAACTATCTTGAAGGAGGCGCTGGAGGTGAGCAAGCGATCCTGTGCAACAGGGCAGAGTTGGACCGAATTCTTTTCAATCCTCATCGATTGACAAACGTCACTAAACGCGACGCCTCCAACGAGCTTTTCGGTCGTTCTCATCCGTTGCCGATGTGATTGCACCCACCGGGTTGAACGGCGTGCTTCGTCCTGATGGGGACATACTTTTGGCGCGCGCTGACATCCCTTTCTGTCTCTCAACAGCCTTCACCACGACGATCGAGGATCTGGCGCGCCAAGTCGACGGTGAACACTGGTTTCAGCTCTATGTTGTCCAGCAGCAAGTGGCGGAAAGTCTGGTCAAAAAGAGCACTCAGTACCGGCTATAAAACATTGATTCTGACCGTTGACGTCACTGTCAATGGCAGGCGTGAACGCGACAAGCGTTCCGGCTTCAAAGTCCGGTTCCGATATACGCCGCGGATCGTCCTCGATGCGGCCCTTCACCCGGCCTGGTCGCTTTCGGAAGTCGTGAACGGGTTGCCTCGACTTGCCAATTTCGCCACTCATGAGGCCAGCGATCCTGCGGCCCAGGCGGCATTGATGAACCGGCAAATGGATGCCAGCTTCGATTGGACTGCCCTCATGCAGCTACGGGAACTCTGACCACACAGGCTTCTGGTCGAGGGAATAATGAATGTCAGCGACGCGACGATGTGTTCCTCACTCGGGGTTGATGGTATCATTATTTCAAACCAAGGCGGCCGACAGTTGGAGGACGTCATGAGCCCGATTGAGGTACTCGGTAATATCAAGGCCAAGATCGATATTCCCACCCTGATCGACAGCGGCTGTCGCTCCGGCAGCGATGTCGCCAACGCTCTGGCAATGGGTGCAATCGCCGTCCTCATCGGACGTGCCACACTTTACGGCCTCTCGGCCTACGGCGAGTAAGGCATAGCAGTAGCCATCGAGGTGCTGTCTAAAGAACTCGACACCACGCTCGCCCTGATTGGTTGCGTAAAGGCAGGCGACCTCGGTCGCCGACACTTGATCCGGAATATTTAACTTCGGACGAATCCTATTTGGTCCAACATTAGCCAACGACGCCCAGCAGAAGCGTGCTGCGTTCTTGCAGTCGCAGCCAGGGGCCTTCTGCAGGAACGCGTTTTCGCGAGCAAGACGATTTGCTGTGAAGAACCGTGGCGTATTGCTCGATAACGTTGCGCCACCGTTTCAGCGCACCGCTTCGGTCACATCGACGAAGTGATTAAAACGGATAACGCTGACTTGAATCCTCAATGGTGAGCCAGCGCAGGTCGGTGAATTCGGCGATGGCCGCCTTGCCACCGAAGCGGCCGTAGCCGCTACCCTTGACGCCACCGAAGGGCATCTGTGCCTCGTCGTTCAGCGTCGGACCGTTGATGTGGCAGATGCCGCTTTCTATGCGGGCGGCAACGGCCATGGCGCGCTGGACGTCGCGGCTGAACACTGAGGAGGACAGCCCGTATTCGGTGTCGTTGGCAATGCGGATCGCGTCTTCCTCATCGGCGACACTGATGATCGGCTTGACCGGTCCGAAGGATTCCTCGGCATAGATCCGCATGTCCGATGTCACATGGTCGAGCAGTGTCGCTTCCACGACGGTGCCGGTGCGTTCGCCGCCGGCGACGAGCGTGGCGCCCTTGGCGGTGGCATCGGCGATGAGTTCCTCCATCTTTTTTGCCGCTTCGAGGCTGATGAGGGAGCCGAGCACGACGTGGCCGCGGGGATCGCCGGCCGTAAGCTGGGATGCGCGGGCGGCGAGTTTCGCGACGAATTGATCGGCGATGGCCTGATCGACGATAATCCGCTCCGTCGACATGCAGATCTGGCCCTGGTGCATGAAGGCGCCGAAGATCGCGGCGTTGACGGCGCCGTCGATGTCGGCATCATCGAGGATGATAAGCGGGGCCTTGCCGCCGAGTTCGAGCAGGGCGGGCTCAAGATGTTCGCCGCACAGCTTGGCGATGATCTTGCCGACCTTGGTCGACCCGGTGAAATTGACGCGTCGGACGGCGGGATGGGCGATCAGGCTGGCGACGATATCGGCCGCATCTTCCGGCGCATTAGTGATGACGTTGATGACGCCGGCGGGAAGGCCGGCTTCCGTCAGTGCCGTCGCAATCAGCCGGTGCGTCCCGGGGCATTGTTCCGAAGCCTTGAGGATGACCGTGTTGCCGCAGGCAATCGGCATGGCGACGGCACGGGTGGCAAGGATGACCGGCGCGTTCCAGGGCGCGATCGCAAGGCAGACGCCCGCCGCTTGGCGCACGCCCATCGCAAGCGTTCCGGGTTTGTCGGCTGGAATGATCTCGCCGGAAATCTGCGTCGTCATCGAGGCTGTCTCGCGCAGGATGTTGGCCGCCAGCATGACGTTGAAGCCGGCCCACGGCGCGGTGGCGCCGGTTTCCTCGATCATCAGCTGCGTGAATTCGCCGACCTTGCTGTCCAGGATGTCGGCAGCCTTCATCAAGAGCTTGCGGCGCTTGCTATGCCCGGTCTTCGACCAGGAAGGGAAAGCGGCGAACGCCGCATCGACCGCGGCGGCGACATCGTCGAGTCCGGCTGCTGCTGCGCGGCTCGCGAGCTTTTCGGTGAAAGGATCAAAGCGGTCATAGGTGCGGCCGCTTGCAGCAGCGCGATCCGCCCCATTGATGAGAAGTGAAATGGTCATGAGAGTCTCCTGAGAAAAGGGTATCAGAAACCGAAGACTTCGGCGTTGATCGAGGCTTCAAGGCCGCCGTCGGTTGCCAGATTTGTCCCGTTGATCCAGCGGGCACCGTCGGAGCAGAGGAACAGCACGGCCGGCGCGATATCGGCTGACGTGCCGGCACGCCCGACGCGGGTAATGTCGCTGTTCACCCTGGCATCGCCAAGCACGGCGCGGAACTGTTTGAGGATCGGCGTCTCGACCGGGCCTGGGCTTGCGGCGTTGATGCGAATGCCACGATCCCGAAACAGCGGCTGGTGGGCGGCGCGCATGGTCCAGAGCAGCAACAGTTCCTTGGACAGCGGATAGCCTTCTTCATCCTTCAGGCCATGCTCTGCGGCGACGGCGGCGACATCGGGGAACCCCTCGATCCCGGCCAGCGTCTTTGCCCGCTCGAGATGTGCACGCCAGCCGAAGCCCGCAATCGAGGCCACATTTACGATCGCGCCGCCTTCACGGATACGCGGGGCTACAGCCTCGGACAGGGCGCGCAAGCCATAGAAATTCACAGACAGCGTTGAAACGATGCCGGTGTTTCCCGACAGGCCGGCAACATTGGCGAGCGCATCAATGCGCTTGGGCAGTTGGGCGACAATGTCGTCCACGCCAGCGGCGGTGGAGAGGTCGCCCTTGATGAAGGCGGCGCCACTGTTCGAAGGTTCGCGAACATCGACACCGATGACGTCGGCGCCCATCTGCCCTGCCAGTTCCGCCGTGCGTGCGCCGATGCCGGACGCTACGCCAGTCACCAGGATTGTTTTTCCAAAGAGCATGTTTTTACCTTTTGCAAGAGGTTTTGTAGACCCGCTACAAGCTCATTTCGAGGTTGGTTTCGCTGGCCCCGGGCGGTTGAGTCGGTAGCCCACGGGCAGCAGGTGCAGGTCGAAGCGGCGTTCGATTTCGCCCCACAGGCCCTGTAGGAAGGTAGATTTCGCGCAACGCGCGGATGTCGATTTCGGACGACATAGTCATCCGCTGATATTCACTCTCGTTGCTGACAAAATGCTTGATCGTGGCGCGGTGTGAGATGCGGCATGCCGACCAGAAGGTGTGGGTCGAGCGCGCGGTCCACGAGAGCGCGGCTCGAAGGGGTGGGTAGGGGACAGGCGGTGCGGACGGCAAGGTTCATCGTTTATCCGTTCGCTGCGTGTTTCAGCGGCTGCCGGATCTGCTGCAGGCGGGATGCCAGATGATCCACCACGTATTCGGCATCCTTGCCGACGGCGAGGAACCGACCAGAGCCCCAGGTCCAGAGCCAGGGCAGGCCCAGCACATAGACCCCCGCGACACCTGTCACACCGCGGCGCTGCACCGGATAACCGGTGCCATCGAAAATGGGCAGGCCGACATAGGACCAATCCGGCGTGAAACCCGTCGCCCAGATGACCGACGTGATACCTTGAGCTTCCAGATCCAGCTCGGTCGTTTCGCTCTGCGGTTCCCAGAGCGGCACATAGGGTCCGCCTTCCGGCGCTTCGATGCCCTTTTCCGCGATATGGCGATCGATCAGCGCATTGATGCCGTTGTAGACCCGGTCGGCGCCATCGAGATTGATCTTGAGATTGGGCTCGAACAGCATTTTTCCAGCGGCGACGCCAGCCATTCGGCCGTAGAGGGCCATGCCCTCAGTCGCGAATTTTCGAAGATCGATATCACGCCCGCCATCGCGGCCGGTCAGGTAATGGTTGGTATCATGTTTCTTTTTCGACATGCCGTCATGGGCGATGGTGATGTCGTATTGGCCGATATCGGCCAGCCAGTCGACGACATCGCGGCCGCGGTAGAAGCGGGCGCAGCGCGGCGCTTTGCCGGTGACCATATGGACATTGCGGCCAGCCAGATGCAGGTCTTCGGCGATCTGGCAGCCAGATTGACCGGAGCCGACGACGATGACGCCACCCTCTGGGAGTCGCTCGGGATTGCGGTAATCGGCTGTGTGGATCTGCGTGATGTGGTTGGGGAGCCGTTCTGCGGCGCGGGGAACGAAGGGTTGGCTGTAGAGGCTGGTGGCGAGAATGACCGAATCTGCCGTGACAGTGCCTGCCGAAGTTTCGATGCTGAACACATCTCCGGCTTTCTCCAGCGCGGTGACGCTGGTGCCTTCGAACACAGGCGCATCGACCTTTTTTACGAAGCGGTCGACATAGGCAAGGATCTCGTCCTTGACCATGAAGCCGTGCGGATCGGTTCCGTCATAGGGATGGTCGGGGAGCTGGCATTGCCAGTTCGGCGTCACCAGGCAGAAGGCATCCCAGCGCTCGTCCTTCCATTTGTGGGAGACGGTCTTCTTTTCGAAGACGACATGGTCGATGCCATGTTGCTTGAGATAGTGGCTGGCAGAGAGGCCGGCCTGTCCGCCACCAACGACGACAGCACTATAATGGGGCTTCAGGGTCTCGGTCATGGGGGGTCCTTTCACAGGATAAAGGTTTCACAGCGCACGTGGGCATCCGCGTGCTGCAGGAAAGGGGCTGCGGCGGTTTCGATACGGGCGAGCTGATCGTTTGCAGATGAGCAGGCAAACCCGTATTTTGCCTCGACGCGGTCACTGGCGATGGTCAGCGCCTTGCGGCTTCGGTCGACGAAATCCGCCACCGGATAGCTTTCGCCTTCGGTGAAGAAATCGCGAATGATCAGCGAGGGTGAGTAGCAGGTCTCTTCCTGGCCATCGGGCCAGGTGATGACAAAACGCATTTCAGGCATGGGCTGCCTCCTTCAAGGTGACGTAGGTGGAAAGATGAGCCTCCGCCACGTGGCGCCAGCTGAAGCGGCCAGCAACCTCGAGGCCGCGGGCGATAATGCGCTCGCGGACCGGAGCCATGATTGACAGCGCCATGGCCTCGGCGATGGAGGCGGGGTGCAGCGGATCGCACCAGATGGCGTCTTCGCTGGAGAGATATTCTGTGAACGGTGCGATCGATGGCACGATGGCGGGAACGCCGCTCGCCATCGCCTCTAGAACGACAAGCCCGAACCCCTCTTTTAGCGAAGGGAAGACGAGGGCATCGGCAAGCCGGTATAGGTTCGGCATGTCGTCGTCCGGCACGGCGCCAATGATATGTACGGCGGATGCATCCGCGCGCAGCGTGCGCAGGTGCGACTGGAACTCCGCTTGGTAATCGCGGTGATCGAGCAAAGACAAGCCACCGGCGATGACCAGTTGCGCATCAGGTTTCACGGCGCGCAATTGCCGGAAAGCCTCGAGAATGCCGAGCGTGTTCTTGCGCGCCTCGATCCCGCCGATGCTGAGAAAGACGGGTCCGGCATGAAGCCCGATCCGATCGTGTAGCTCTGTCTGCTCGCCGCTCCATGCGGGGGCGAAACGCTGCGTGTCGACGCCGTTGCCGACAACTGCAGAAGATATGCCACGGTTGTCGCGCAAGGCTGCCTGCCACAGGGCGCTGACGGTCAGAAATACATCGGCACGATCAATGGAACGGTTCTGCAACGCCATCAGGCGCGGGTCGGCAAAGTGGTCGATATGATGGACGGTGCGGACAAAACTCGAAATCAGGCCGCGTTCTTTCAAAGTCGCCAGTGCATTCCCGGAAATGCCGTCATGGGCGTGGAAGATATCGAAATCGCAAGTGTCAGTCTGTTCGAAATGACGGACGTATTCCGCAACCCGCTGCTCGACCATATCAGTCATGTCCGACGGGGCCGTTTGCACAGGGAAGCACGCCGTGTGGCAGGTGGGCTTGCGGAAGAAACCGGTGCCTTTCGCATCGGGCGCGTGCAACGTCACCGCGTGACCAAGCGCTGTCAACGCCTCGGAAAGCTGCATGGCATGCATGACGCCACCGCGTGGATTGGTGGAATGCGTCAGCATGGCGATGCGCAGGGGCCGGGTCATGCCCACAGTGCCCCTAACCCGAGTTGCATCAGCGGCGTTTCGGCATAGTCGCGAATGACGATCCGTTCGGCACCATCAGTGATAGCGACCTCGCTGCCGGTCTTCACGGTGCCGATTGCGGCCGCAACGATGTCGCGGGCGGTAAACCGGGCGAGCACGGCATCGACGTTTTCGGGCGAGACCGAGAGCAGATATCCAAAGCTTGGAAAGGTCGCGAGCCATCGGTCGAGGCTGAAACCGGCGGGAAGAGGTATGGCCGTCACGTCGATATCGATGCCGACGCCGGAACACTCCGCCAGCATGATCGCCGTGCCGACGATGCCGCCCTGGCTGATATCCTTGGCAGCTATAGAGAGTCCCGCTTCTGCAATCTGCGGCAGGATGTCGAGATCGCCGCGCAGCCGGGCCGGGGGCGCGGTCGTTGCCGCCTCCCAATTGTCGAAGGGCGCGCGGTAGCGGCCGCGATGATCAATAGCCGCCACCAGAATGTCGCCGGGTCGTGCATCGAAACTGGTGAGCAGTTGTTTCGCGCGGCCGAGAATGGCGACGGAAAGTTGACTGCGGTCGTTTCGGATATTGGTGTGGCCGCCGACGATCGGCACGCCATAGGCGTCCGCCGCCGCCCGCATGCCCTCCAGGATCGGCGTTGCGCCATCCTCGCCATCGGCCCAGACGGCATCGACCACGGCGGTTGGCCGGCCACCCATGGCGACCACGTCGGAAATATTGACCATGACGCCGCACCATCCGGCAAACCATGGATCAGCCTCGACGAAGGCATTGATGAAACCTTCGATGGCGAAAAGCAGGTGTCCGTGGCCATCCGGAAGCGCAGCGCAGTCGTCACCGACGGGCACCGACTTGCCCAGCACGCCGAGTTTGGCGGTGACCGCGCCGATATCGTGTTTTGCCGCGATGCCGCTGCTCAAGCGCAGATTTGCTGCGAGTGCCTTGACGTCGATGTCCGGCATCATCATGCCGCCCTCTTCGGGAGCGCCACGAAACCCGCCTCCGGCGTGATGCAAGGTGGATACCAGGCGAGATCCGCCTTCATGCGTAAGTGCGGTTTGCCGTAGATCTCGAACTCCTCAACAATGTCCCAGTGCAGGCGGCGAAAGAGCAGGCCGTTCTGCACCTGCACATTGGCGAGAAACGTATGGCAGCCCATGGCATTGGCGGAGGAAACGGCAAGCCGGATGAGGGTGGCGCCGAGCGCACCGATCTTGCGAAAATCCTCGTGGACGGCAAGGCGCGACCCCCACCAGAGGCCGGGTTGCTCCTCATGAATGCGCACCGTTCCAACCAGCCGGTCGGCGGCACCGCCGAGCATGGAGAGTGCAACGACGGGCGTCGCGTGATCGTCGATGGCGTCCCGATCGTCGGTTTCAAAGATCTGCTGTTCGCGGCAAAAAACGTCCCGGCGAAGGCTATGGGCCTCGTCGCGTTCCCAGGCGGATGTGGCAAACTTCACCTGGAATTCACTGGTGCGGAAGGGTGAGAACGGTTCGATGATCATTTCGTCAGCATCCTCTCATAGGTGGAAAGGGCAGAGCAGGCGCCGCACTTGCCGCAGCCGGCCTTGATATCGACAGCCTTCAGGCCGCTTTCGACGAGCAGTTTCGACAAGGGGCCGAGGATGGAGTGCATGAATTCGGGTTTCGGCGCCGGATGGCTTTCGAGCGGCGTGCCCGAGATCGGCACGAAGGGCACGACGAAGGGATAGACGCCGATGGCGACCAGCCTTTCGCAGATGTCGAGAATGGCCTCGCGCGTGTCGCCAAGGCCGGCGAGGATATAGGTGGAGACCTGTCCGCGCCCGAACACTTCGACCGCCGCCCTGAAGGAGGCCATGTATTTCTCAATGCCGACCTGCGCCTTGCCCGGCATGATGCGGGCGCGGATTTCAGGCGTCACCACTTCCAGATGCATGCCGAGCGCATCGACGCCGGCTTCCTTCATCCGGGAAAACCAGATGTCGTCTTCCGGCGGCTCGCATTGCGCCTGGATGGGAATGTCAACGGCCGCTTTGATGGCGCGGGCGCTATCTGCGAGCACCGCGGCCCCCCGGTCGTCGCCCTTCGGCGTGCCCGTGGTCATCACCATATGCTTGACGCCGTCGAGTTCCACGGCGGCCTTGGCGACCTCGGCAAGCTGCGCCGGCGTCTTGTGGGCGACGGTGCGGCCGGCCGCCAGCGACTGGCCTATGGCGCAGAACTGACAGGTTTTCGTCCGGCTCTGGTAGCGGATGCAGGTCTGCAGCACGGTGGTGGCGAGCACATCGCGTCCATGCAGCACGGCGATCTGCGAATAGGGAATGCCATCAGCCGTCGAGCGCTCGTAGAAGCGAGGGCGGAGGGGAAAGGAGACTTCGCCGATGACGCGGCCATCCCGGCTGATGCGGCTGTTTCCGGCCTCATCCGGCTTTTCGACCAGGTAGGGGCTCTCGAAGGCGGGCGCCGTGTGAACCGGCACCATGACCGTCATGCCGTCGATGGTCAGTGCCTTGTGATCGGAGGGGCCGGCGCCGCCGCGGCGGCTTTCGTGGCCGGCCCTGGGATCAACGAGCCTCGCGCCGAACGATTGCAGCTCGTTGATCAGCGTTTCCGTCGAAATCTGGGGTCTGGTGTCCATCGGTCGTGCTCCCTGTTGGTGCGGTTTCGAGGAAAGGATGGGCGGCAACCATCGGATTTGCCGGGCGATCGTCGATGACGAGATGCAACAGTTCGGGCCGTGCGTAATGCCCGACGGAATCCATCATCCGCTTGCGCTTGAGGATAAGGCTCATGTCGAGATCGGCAATCAGGATGCCTTCGCCCTCGGTGATAGGAGCGGCGAGATGTTTTCCCTCGGGCGAGATGATCGCGGTCATGCAGCCGCCGCGCAGCGCCTTCTGCAGGGCTTCTTCCGGGGTGATCGACTTTATCTGCTCGTCGGTCAGCCAGCCGGTGGCGTTGACGACGAAGCAGCCGCTTTCCAGCGCATGATGGCGGATCGTCACTTCCATCTGGTCGGCGAAGATCTGTCCGACCATGGAGCCCGGAAATTGCGCCACATGGATTTCCTCGTGCTGCGCCATCAGCGCGTAGCGGGCGAGCGGATTGTAATGTTCCCAGCAGGCGAGCGCGCCGATGCGGCCCACCTTGCTCTCGACCACCTTGAGGCCCGACGCATCGCCCTGGCCCCAGATCATCCGCTCGTGGAAGGTGGGCGTGATCTTGCGCCGCTTGAGAACGACTGCGCCATCCGCATCAAAGACGAGCTGCGTGTTGTAGAGCGTTCCGTGATCCCGCTCGTTGACGCCGAGTGCCACGACGATGCCGTGTTCGCGGGCGGCGGCCGCCACCGCGTCGGTCGTGGCACTGGGAACCGTGACCGCCTCCTCGTACAGCCGCAGATGTTCACGGCCGGAAAGAACCGGGGGCAGGACGAAGGAAAAATAGGGATACCAGGGGACGAATGTCTCCGGGAACACGATCAGTTCGGCGCCCTTCACGGCGGCCTCGCGGATCGTTTCCAGCACGCGGGCCAGCGTCTTGTCGCGAGACGTGAGATCCGGCGCGATTTGTGCGGCGGCGGCTCGGACGGTCCTGTTAACAGCCATGACGGTTTCCTTGAATTGCGGCGAAAGAGGCGGGGCGGGCCCCGCCTTCAGGGTGCTCTGAGAAGAGCGCGGTTGGTTCGGGTCAGAGCGTCCAGGTATCGAGAATGACAGCGCCTGCGCGGCGGTGGATCAGCATGAGATCGAGCACATCGAGCGGGCTGATGGGAGTGATACCCGGAATGAGGGCGGGCTCGCCGTGGCCGTAGAGCGCCTGCAGGGCGAAACGGCAGGCATAGACCTTGCCGCCTTCCTCGAGAAAACCCTTGATCTGGTTGTTGAAGTTGAGATGTCCCGGGAAGGCTTCGGAGCCGAGTTTGGGGAACCCGCGCTGGATGCCGAGCGTGACGCCGGGGCCGTAGAGCAGGATGGACGTGTCATAGCCCTTGCGCTTCAGGCGTTTGGCCTGAAGCAGGTTGACGAGGCCAATGGAGCCTTCGAAAGCGACGGTGTGAAAGGTGATGAGGGCTTTTTCACCTTCATTGGCCTGGATGTCTTCAAAAACCTTTTCCTCGTAATCGACGAAAAAGTCTCCATCTGCGTGGGCCGGTGCGGTGATTGCGGGCATGAATGGCTCCTGTTTAAGATCGGCCCATCAGTGGGGCACTACCATTCAATTGCAAAGCCTATGCCAGATTGCTGTTTGCCTATTATCAAGTCAAAACTGGTAAATCTGCATTCAAAAATACAGTCAATTCCGCATCGTGGAAAAGAGAGGAGTTCATATCGGGGCAAAACGGTGCTGAACTCATAGGCGCGTCGATCGACTTTGAGTGCAGTCAATGTGCCGTCACCTCAGGTTTCAAAACGCTTGCACATATCCCGTTGGCGCTGAAAAGCCACTTTTCGCGTGACAGATACGGAAGGCAACAATATACAGTCAATGTTCACCAATGATGAGTTCTCATGAAAACCTGGCTTCCAGACCTGTCCCGCAGCAGCGGTCCGCGCTACATGGCGATTGCGGATGTAATCGAAATGGATTTGAAGAGCGGTAAGCTCCTGGTCGGCGACAGGTTGCCGCCGCAGCGCGATCTGGCGAAACGACTCTCTATTGACTTCACCACGGTTGCACGCGGCTATGTCGAGGCGCAGAAGCGAGGCCTTGTCGCGACCCATGTGGGGCGCGGAACCTTCGTCACCGGCGGAGCGGAAAAGGAAAGGCGCGGTTTCGTCTCGAATGCCGCATTGGATTCCAGGCGGACATCCGTCGTCGATTTTTCCATGAACATGCCGCCGGAGCCGGAAGATCCCGATCTTCTGGCGCGCATGCAGGAAGGGCTGTCAGCCGTCGCGACCAACATGATTCCGCTGCTGCGGTACCAGGGCTTCGGCGGTGCAGGCATGGACAAGGAGGCGGCAGCGTCGTGGCTCAGCCGCCGCGGTCTCGTTCCTTCCCAGGAACGCATCTTCGTGACGCCTGGCGCCCATCCGGCACTTCTGGCCATTTTCGGGCTTCTGGCCAAGCCCGGCGAAACGGTGCTTTCCGAGAATATCACCTATCCCGGCATGCGGTCGATTGCAGCCCAGCTCCGCCTCAACCTGGTGGGATTGCCAATGGATGAGGATGGCATAATGCCCGCAGCATTCGCCGAGGCTTGCAAGACCGCCAAACCTAAGGCGCTGTATCTCAATCCGACGCTGCAAAACCCGATGACGCTGACGATCCCGGAGAAGCGTCGCGAAGAAATCTGCGCGGTCGCCCGCAAATATCATGTTCCGATCGTCGAGGATGATGCTTACGGCTTTATTCCGCTTCACAGCCCGGCGCCGCTTGCCGCCATGGCGCCGGACCTCACCTGGCACATCGGTGGATTGGCAAAATGTATCGGTGCTGGTTTGCGGCTTGCCTATGTCGTCGTGCCCGACACCAAGGCTGCCTGGCCCTTTGTCAGCGCCATGCGAGCGGCCAGCGTCATGGCGTCGCCATTGTCAGCCGCTCTTGCCACGCGCTGGATCGAGGACGGCACGGCCGACAGCATCCTGCGCTTCATCCGTACCGAAGCCGCCGCGCGCCAGGCGCTTGTTGCAGAAGTGCTGCCGGCGGGCAGCTATAAAAGCGACCCCATCAGTTTCAACATATGGTTACCGTTGAGGAACGGTTGGACTCGTTCGACCTTCGGCACCCATATGCGCTCGTCCGGTATCGGCGTTGTCGCCAGCGACGCGTTTACAGTTGATGGTTGGGCTGAAGAGGCCGTGCGCGTGTGCCTCGGAGGGCCAATCCGGCGCGAGACCCTCAAGGGCGCGCTCGAGTTCATGGGGCACGCCCTTGAGGGCTCTCCTGAAATGGTCGGGACGTTTTTCTAAGGGCAGGGTGGAAGCTGGCACTGGCATCCACAATCCTGCGGATACTCTTTAATACGCTGGCCTGCAATCTCCCCGCCAGCAACATGCGGGAACATGAGAAAGTCTGGCTCCGGGAACACTTCGCCTGTCACCTTATCGGACTTCCCGATCACGGTGGAATTCCGCCAGGTATCAAATGGGTCGGATTCTTCGGTGCAGAACATCCATTTGGCCAGGCCCGTCCGGGCAGCTCTTGGAAGTAGCGCGAAGAATTGACGGTATCTTGTAGCACTCTTTCCTTTCGAGAGATGAAGCGCCGACTGAAGGCACCAAACGACTACAATCGACGCAAACATCGTTAATATCCGCGAACGGTGGTATTTTTAGCGTGCGCCGATCTTTCCTGTCGACATTCAATCAAAGCGGGCGTAGGTAAATTGAATGGATGTTTGATGCTGCAATGTTTAATGTTTGTGAACTCATCTGACAGGCACAAAGGGACAGCCGTGATGGACGACGAATATGCACCGCTCCCGTCGTTGCAGACAGGCGTCAGGGGCCTTTATCCGCGCTGCGGCACAGGGCATATGTTTACGGGCTTCCTGCCGCTTCGTCCGCGATGCGAGGTCTGCGGTCTCTATTGCGCCTTCGCAGACCCGGCCGACGGCTCTGGCTTCTTCGTTATCTGCTTTGCCTGCATGCCGAGCGTCTTGCTGGCGCTCTGGCTCGAGGTCTCGTTCGATACCTCCTGGCTGACGCAGGTGCTGGTGACGGGAGCATTCATGCTGCTGACCTGCATTCCCCCGCTTCGGCCCCTGAAGGGATGGCTGGTCGCCAGCCAGTATTTTTACAAGGCCGAGGAAGGTCGGCTTTCGAACCCCGAACTAAATGACATCATGCGAAGCTAAGCATGCGGGCAACAGAACGCGCGGATCCGTGCCGGCTTGGTCCTTCATGCATCTCCACATTCACGACGACGAACTTTGAGGCAGGAATTCCATGTTAGGTTTCACAGCGCTCGAACTGGCGCGCTTCCAGTTCGGGTTCACGATTTCGTTTCATATCATTTTCCCGGCTATCACAATTGGCCTGGCAAGCTATCTGGCCGTGCTTGAGTGCCTGTGGGTGTGGAAAGGCGAGGGTGTCTATCGCGACCTCTATCATTTCTGGTCGAAGATCTTCGCGGTTAACTTCGCCATGGGGGTCGTCTCGGGCCTTGTCATGGCCTATGAGTTCGGGACGAACTGGAGCTATTTCTCGGCTTTTGCCGGAAGTATTACCGGGCCGCTTCTCGCCTACGAAGTACTGACGGCGTTCTTCCTCGAGGCTGGATTTCTCGGCGTGATGCTGTTCGGCTGGAACAAGGTAGGCCCTGGCCTGCACCTGTTCTCAACGATCATGGTTGCGGTCGGGACGCTGATCTCCACCACCTGGATCATCGCCTCGAACAGCTGGATGCAGACGCCACAGGGGTTTGAGATCATCAACGGTCGCGTCGTGCCTGTCGATTGGCTGAAGGTCATTTTCAACCCGTCCTTCCCGTTCCGTCTTGCCCATATGACGGTTGCCGCCTTTCTGGCCACCGCGCTGCTGGTCGGCGCCTCCGGTGCCTGGCATCTTCTCAAGGGCCATCGGACGCCGGAGATTCGCACCATGATGTCTATGGCCATGTGGATGGTCCTCGTGGTGGCGCCCGTCCAGATCTTGATCGGCGATGCCCACGGTCTCAATACCCTGGAGCATCAGCCTGCCAAGATTGCCGCGATTGAAGGCCACTGGCAGAACAACGGCGACGAAAGCGTGCCACTCATTCTCTTCGGCCTGCCCGACATGGCGGCCGAGACCACCCGCTACGCGCTGGAAATTCCCTATCTTGGCAGCCTGATCCTGACGCACGACCTGAATGGCCATATCCCCGGCCTCAAGGAGTTTGCGCCCGAGGATCGCCCCAACTCGACGATCATCTTCTGGACGTTTCGCCTCATGGTCGGGCTCGGCATGCTGATGCTGCTGCTAGGGGCATGGAGCCTCTGGCTGCGCTATCGCGGCAAGCTTTACGGTACGCCCCTTTTTCTGCGATTTGCCATCGCCATGGGGCCGGCCGGTTTGATTGCCATCTTGGCCGGCTGGTTTACCACCGAGATCGGTCGCCAGCCCTGGGTGGTCTACGGCGTGATGCGCACCAAGGACGCGGTATCTAACCATTCCGTGCTTGCTGTTTCCACGACGCTGATCGTTTTCATGGTGGTCTACTTTGCGGTCTTCGGTGTCGGTGTCACCTATCTGCTGAAGCTGATCGCCAAGGGCCCGGAGCATCATGAGCCGGAGATCGGAACATCAGGCGAAGGCGGCAAGGCGCAGCGCCCGTCCCGGCCGCTGTCTGCAGCCCCCGACAAGATCGAACCCGCCCCCACGCTTTCCGGAAGCAAGGAATAAGCAAATGGGCATCGATCTTCCCCTGATCTGGGCCATAATCATCGCTTTCGGACTGATGATGTATGTCATCATGGACGGTTTCGACCTCGGCATAGGCATTCTGTTTCCTTTCGTTTCCGAACTCGAAGACCGGGACACCATGGTCAACACGGTGGCCCCTGTCTGGGATGGCAACGAGACCTGGCTGGTGCTTGGCGGCGCCAGCCTGCTTGCTGCCTTCCCTATGGCTTATGCCACCATCCTCAGCGCCCTCTACCTGCCCGTCGTCGCAATGCTTGCCGGGTTGATCTGGCGGGGCGTCGCCTTCGAGTTCCGCTTCAAGGCAGACGAAGCCCATCGGCCGTTCTGGGACAAGGCTTTCGCCTGGGGCTCCTACATCGCAACCTTCTCGCAAGGCGTGGCTCTCGGTGCTTTCATCAACGGCTTTACGATGACCGACGGCGCCTTTTCCGGAGGTGCGCTGGATTGCTTCACGCCATTCAGCATCTTCACCGGATTTGCCCTGCTGATCGCTTATGCGCTGCTCGGTAGCACCTGGTTGATCATGAAGACGGAAGGCGCCCTGCAGAAACGCATGCAAGCTCTGGCGCCACCGGTCACCTATGGCGTGCTGGCGGTGATGGTGATCGTCAGCCTCTGGACGCCGCTGGTCCATCCTGCCATCGCCACCCGCTGGTTCACACTGCCGAACCTTCTGTTCTTCCTGCCGGTGCCTGTTCTTGTGGTGCTGGCCGCCTGGGGGTTGATCAAGACTGTGGCCAGCGGCCGCCATGCCGCGCCGTTCCTGCTGACGCTGCTGTTGCTCTTCATCGGCTATACTGGCCTTGCCATCAGCCTTTGGCCGAACATCATCCCGCCGTCGGTTTCGATTTGGGATGCTGCCGGGCCAGCCGAAAGCCTTGGTTTTGCGCTGGTCGGCGCTTTACTCATCATCCCCTTCATCCTTGCTTATACCGCATGGTCGTATTTCGTCTTCCGCGGCAAGGTGAAGGCAGGCGAGGGGTACCACTGATGGATGAGCACCAATCTGCGCAGCGCGCACGGCGGTGGCTGCGACGCAGTGGTTGGCTGGTGGCCATCTGGGCGGGCAGCGTGCTCGCCCTTGCTATCGTTGCAATGCTGTTCCGGGTGGTCATGAGCTTTGCCGGGCTCACGCCGTAGTCATTGAAACAAACGGTGCGCAGAGCCGAGAGAAATAGGGCGACCGACTGATGCAGGTTGGGGCGGCCGGTAAGGGCAGGCGATTGTCTCACCATGATGTTTGTCAGCCTCCTTGTGAGGAGGCCTTTTAAAAAGGAAACAAGAGATGAAATCGGATATTTTGTTGGTTCATGGCGCATGGCAGGGTGCGTGGGCTTGGAAAGCCATTCTTGATATACTCAAGGACCGTCGCATCCGCGCACGAGCGTTCGACCTCCCGGGAAGTGGGGGAGACAGAACGCCGGTCGAGGATGTTACTCTCCAGCTCTATGCCGACAGTATCATTGCTCAAGCGCGGAGCATGAATTCGGATCGCTTGGTCGTCGTCGGCCACAGCATGGGCGGCGCTGCAATCACAGCCGCGGCATCGCAAGCACCGGAGCTTTTTACGCGGTTGATATATGTTTGCGCGTTTCTTCCGAGGCCCGGCGAATCCGTCGCTGACCTCGGCAAGGAAAGCCACGCGATCAGCAATGGCGGCCCGCAAGTGGTGATGACCGACAATGCAACGACTTCGACACTCGTCCACGAAACGATTGCGGAAACATTCCTCAAAGATTGCAGTCCCGAAACGGTCGCTTGGGCGGTACCGCAGTTCCGGCCGCAGCCGATAAAGCCAATCATGACCCCGATTGCCTGGAGTGCTGGTTTTGAAAAACTGCCGAAGGACTACATCCTCTGCACCAAGGACCATGCCATTGATCCCCAACTCCAAGTAATGATGGCCGATCGCGCCGGAGTGACGAATGTCCACAAGCTCGTCAGCGGCCACGAACCCTTTTTGTCCCTGCCGACAATGTTGGCGGATTTCCTCAATATCTAGCGCTGAAGGGTTTGTTCGTCGGTCGATAAATGCGCGTCTTCGCTGCTTTTGTTTGTGAGGCGTATATTATGCCTCGAACGGATTCCAGGCGCGCATAAGCTGGTATTCAATTGAAGAGGAGGCCGCCGTCAGTGGCCACCACTGGTTCCGCAGAGAACTATGAAAGCCCCCACAAGCGTAATTCGGATATCATCCTGTGATTTTCGCCGGTCAGGTATTATCTCCATAACCGTAAAGCTGCTTCCCTTCGCTATCAGCTCAGTCGCCCAACGTTTCCCTGTCCTGTTCCAGTTGCTGGTAAATCGAATCGCCCCGCTCGGGGAAGGTTCCGTTTGCGAGGTGCTCGGCATATTCCTCGAGGTCAACGAAGACGTTGATCGTGCCGCCGCTGATGAAGACGATGCAGGCTCCCACGCGCGGCAAGCAGATCTTCGACCATGCGCAGACTGGGTGGAAAACGAAGGTAGAGCCACACGGCGTGGGCAATCACCTCAGCCGGGAACCGGTGGCGACGATAAAGGCCATCACAAGCGACTTGGGTCATCCCGCAACATCGCACAGCTCGATCCCCGGAAGGTTAACTATATGGTGCCCACGATCGACTGTGTCGACGCGCAGCGAAACGAGCGCTAACGAAACAAACTCCTCGACCAGCTGAGGAAAATTATGTCCATCGGGCATCGTCAGTGGGCGCATAGGTCGTGATCAGCGCTCGTGGGTATCACAGCATGCTACTCGCGAAGTCCAACGGGTAGAACCGATTCGCCATCGTTCTCAATATCGAAGGTTGGAAATACCTCATCAAGTAGGTCCAAAACTCGATATGCGGACGGCATTGAGCAGAAGTAATATACTTTTTTGTATCTCGGCGCTCTTCAATAAGCTTCCCCTCCCGTAATTGCATAAGGTAAAACAAGAGGGCAGCCTCCTACAATCCAAGATACCCGGCGATAAATTCGACCGTGGCCTCGCCTCGTCAAAAAGCATCCAGCTCCTTGCGACACTCCACTGCGAATTTTTCGAGAACGTTCAGATGACCACTTCGGGCCAGAAGTCGCAGCTCGGACAGGTTTCTGTTAGGCGTCATATACTCGCCGACGATGGCGTCCATAACCCGCTCGCCGGCCTCGGTTACGGACTTCGACGCCACCAGGTGCATGCGAGCGAGGATAGCGTATATCATGACGATATCGCCTATATCGTCTTTCTCGTGACTGAGAGCATCGCCATACAATCTGGCTGCCTCTGAAAGGAAACCTTCGAACAGTGCTTCGCGGCGGCTGCGATTTACCTCGCGCCGTTTCTCCCGTACCTTCGACGACAGGGTGATCCAGGATGTGGTGAAGGATGTGACGGCTCCGACCAAAGCACCCGCCAAGCCAAAAAAAGGCCGAGACATAAGCAGCGTCCAAACTATCTCCTGCCCTTAAATTTGGCGCCCGACCGGCGTCATTATCATTTTGGCGTCACAACGCTCGATGCTAGTTTGAACGGGCTTGATACGGCGACGCCAGCCGCATCGAAGACAAATGCGCCCACACGCGCGGCCGATGGCCTACTATCCAGCAACTGAAGTTGCCTTCCGAATTTCGCAAGCGACGCGAACCGGTCATGTCCCACACCGTCTGTGGCTTTAAGCGAACTGAGGTCGACAACCCGGATATCGTGTTTGATGGCCTGCTTCTGTATCATCGGATCTTTTATATCCAGGCGTCCCAGTCTGGGTCGCTCGGCGCCGAGAAGACTCGATACCTGGAGCGCTCGGTCGTCCTTCGAAATGAACAGTGTGAGCGGGGTAGGTAGCTTGCCGATCTCTTTCATCTGCGAACTGAAAACGTCAAGGTCGATATCGGGGGATGCAAGAATGACCTGCAGCTTGGCGATGATGTCCTCACGATGCTCAAGCTTCAACTGACGCACGACCTCCATCACGAGAAAGCCGCCCATGCTGTGGCCGAAGAGAACGATGCGCTTGACCTTCTTGGCCGATGAAAGCGCCTTGACCACGGTTTCGAGGTCATGTCGGGAATATAGGACGGCATCCTTGTCCGCCACATATCCGACGACCGATGCCTGCGATGGCCAGGAGAACATAACGGGACTGTCGAGCCCGGAGTCGGTAATCACCTGGGCTTCGCGGTAAAGGGCTTCCTGGAATGAATTGTTGTAGCCGTGGACATAAACCTCGACACTGCCGACGCTGCCGACGGAGCGCGTCGCCGCCGAAACGAAATCGGCCTCGGACAAATCCTTCTTGCTGGTTACCACGAATTGCTTTTGCGCATCCGGACGATCGGTCGGGTACTCGACCTCCGACACCTTATGGGCAGGCGGGACCGACATCTCGTAGCTCTGATAGGCGACGGCTTCGGCCCATGTGGCCCCGAATCCCTTGGATGGCCCAAGACTTGTGCGGTTCGTGGCAGTCAACAGTAAGACCCGCTTTTGCGGCAGGTTGACTTGCCTTACCGGATCAAGGACTGACGCAGACGGTCTGGACGCGCAGCCGGAAACGCCGATGGCCATCACTACAACCACTTGCGCCAGACGGCGGTACGATCTGTCTGGAATCACCATCTGAATGTGGGCCTTCTTGTCTGCGACACCGCTCACAACGGCATCAGGAGTGAGGTGGGCGAGCGCCCGCCAACCGCATCCACCAATTTCGGCTTTGCCTCGCCGCTATCCTGCTTGTTGCAGGAGCAAAGCACGGCGGCGGCCGAAGCCAGCAGCACAATGCTAAACACGCTTTTCATGAAGTGGCCTCTTGTTATCAGTGTCAGCTTGATATAATTGACTAACCCAACAGTCAATGGATTTCTCCGCCGTTTTCCACTGGCAGTTAAACAGAAAGAACATACAAAATGCCTAATGAAGCAAAGATCACCCGCCAGCGGCAGATCGAGCACATCGGGGGGGTCTCCGAGCGATTTCGCCAAAACATCGAATACGTCATGCGGCACGTCTGCGGTGCCGCGCGGCCTGGCGTCGATGGCCATCACCCACAGCATCGGGCGATCGGCGCCTCTCTGGGGCAGGGAAAACTCCCGGCTCTCCTGGGAAGCGCCCCTGCGCCGGCTACGGTCACATCGCCCTCGGCGGCAACGGTCGCCTCAATCGACGACAGGATGGACACGTTCTGGGCAAGCCCAGTGGCAACCAGGCTCTCGAGCTTCTTGTCGTGATAGGCCGTCCACCACTGGCGGCCGGGAACGTCCTGGTTGCCCTTCGTGCCGCCTTCGGAGAACGTGGCAGGCAGTGGCATGACAGGCGGCTTGTGATCCGGCCCGCTGACGCAGCCGGACAGAAGCAGGAGAAGGGCGGACGAGGCCGTACGGGAAGAAATCATGAACACCATCTTGTGAATTGATCGAACCGAACCGTTCGGTTCGACTCACCTACAGAGTTTGGAGGTAACCGGCAAGTCCGCTTGCAATGCCGGTATGCCCCGTCCGGTCAGGCTGTATGCATCAGCAGGGAAGCAATCCGTTCAGAACCATGTCGAGATGCGCCTCGATGGATGCATCCCTGCCAGCAGGCAGCCGTAGATATGGGTCCCCGGGGCAAGGGCGACGATGCGACGGCGCGAGGAAAAGAACGTCGCCAGGAAGGCGGCCTCCTCGATGAGCGCCGCCCCGTCATGCACGCAGCGCTTCGGCAGTCCGGTCGAACCCGATGTCACGAAGGTGATGCGCGAGACACCCTGGGCCCAGGCAGAGCCGATGGCGTCGAGCC
>CAZZZI010000009.1:0-45050 GCA_964658415.1 uncultured Sphingomonas sp.
TTGACGACCGGGAGAGGTGCCGCGACACCCGTCAGCTTCACGAACTTGTCCATGGGAATTCCTGCCTGCGATTTCGCCGTATCAACGGATTTTTCCAGCCCATAGAGCAAATCGGCCGGGAAATGAAGAAAAATATCGCGACGGCCTTGCCAGCCAGGGAAGGGGCCATAGCCCCGCCGGCTCAGAGGTCGATGATGGTCCCGCGACCGTCGTTCCAGACACGCATGGGCTTGGCGCCATTGGCCTTGGCGCGCACCGGCACCGGCTTGGCGCGGGTCGAAAGCACCCGGACGGCCAGAAACGCCGTGAGAATAACGCCGAACACCAGGGTCAGTGAAACCGTGAGAAGGGCAAGACCCGCAAAGATGGCAACGCCTGCGGCGGCGAGAAACAACGAACGGATATTCTTCATGGTTTTGGACCCTTTCTCTGCAGCCAATGTGGCCCCAGATCCTTTGCTATGCAAGAGGAGAGTGGTTTTTTGTTGTCTTGCCTGAAGAGGCAAAGATTGGCAGAAGTCGTTCATGAGCCGTTCCCCGCATCCCCGCTCCGCCCGACCCCGTCGTTCCGTCCTCAGCGTGCCGGCGATCAACCGCCGGGCGCTGGACAAAATCCGCGACCTCGATTGCGATGCAGTGATCTTCGACCTGGAGGATTCGGTCGCGCCGGAACGCAAGGCCGAGGCTCGGGACAATCTGCGCGCCTTTTTCTGTGCGCCGCAACCACCCGGCATGGAGCGGATCATCCGGATCAACGGGCTCGACACGGAGTTCGGCAATGCCGATCTTGAGCTCGTGCTGGCGCTGCAGCCGGATGCCGTGCTGCTGCCCAAGGTCAACGAACCGCAGGATATCATGGCGGTCGGCGACCGGCTCTCCGATGCGGACGCTCCGGAGATCCTGCGGATCTGGGCGATGATCGAGACGTCAAGGGGGATCCTGAATGCGGCCGCGCTGGCGGAGGCCGGCCGGACAGGCGGTTCGCGGCTCGACTGCTTCGTCGTCGGGCTCAACGATCTGCGCAAGGAGACCGGCGTGCCCGCGTTGCCCGGGCGGACCTATCTGGTGCCCTGGCTGATGCAGGTGGTGCTGGCGGTCCGCGCCTATGGCCTCGAGGCGATCGACAGCGTTTTCAACGATTTCAAGGATCTGCCTGCTTTCACCGAAGAATGTGCGCAGGGGCGGGCGATGGGATTTGGCGGCAAGATGCTGATCCACCCGGCCCAGATCGAAAGCGCCAACCGCCATTTCGGCCCCGACGAGGCCGATGTGGTGCAGGCGCGGAAAGTCATCGCTGCCTTCGCCGATCCGGCCGCCGCCGGGCTCAATGTGATTGATCTGGACGGCCGGATGATCGAGCGGCTGCATCTTGTCGAGGCCGAGGGACTGGTCCATAAAGCCGCTCTCATTGCAGACCGAAAGACGTCGTCATGAAACTCTACCGTTTTCTCACCGGCCCGGACGATTCCGCCTTTTGTCACAAGGTATCCGCCGCCCTTGCCAAGGGCTGGGTGCTGTCGGGCTCGCCGGCCTATGCCTTCAACGCGGCCACCGGCGTCATGCAATGCGGCCAGGCCGTGGTGAAGGATGTCGAGGGCAAGGACTACGATCCCGGGATGAAGCTGTCCGAGCAATAACGGCAGGCCTAGCGATCCGTCGCTTCCTCGGCGCTGGCCTCGATGCGCTCCATGTCGTCGTCGCTGAGGCCGAAATGGTGGCCGATCTCGTGGATCAGCACATGGGTGATGATATCGCCCAGCGTCTCGTCGTTCTCCGCCCAGTAATCGATGATCGGCCGGCGATAGAGCCGGATGCGGTTCGGCATCTCGCCGGTCTCGACGGTGAAACGCTCTGAAATGCCGCGGCCTTCGAACAGGCCGAGAAGGTCGAAGGGCGTTTCCAGCGCCATGTCCTCGAAGATCTCGTCGTCCGGAAAATCCTCGATCTCGATGGTCAGGTTGCCGGTCAGCGCGCGGAATTCCTCCGGCAGGTGGCCGTAGGCTTCGGTTGCCAGCGACTCAAATGCGCTGATGGTCGGCGCATGGCGGTCCCGCCAATCGTCGCTCTGGTCAATGCGGGCCATGATGTCATTCCCTTCTTTCGGCCCATATAGAGGCTTTGGCGAAAGTTTTCGAGAGCCAATTCAAGGCAGGAATAAATTCACAGAGAATCCCTGTTGACTCTTCTTTAGCGCTCTGGAATCTATAAGAACATAACAGGAACGTCCTAATCGGGAGCTAACGTCCATGGCCAGCAATGCCGTGGCGCGGGAGACGCTTTTTGCCCTGCGCGAAACCATCGCCCGTCTGGAGGGCAAGCCGGTGCCGGCCCTTTCGGCGGCCGAGCACGAGGGTATGGCCAGCGAGCGACCCGTGCTGGGCAAGCCTCGTTCGGGAGCAAAGGCGCTGCTTTCGAGTGGTGTGGCGGATCTCGATGCGGCGCTCAAGGGAGGTTTTCCGCTGGATGGGCTGACCGAAATCCGCTCGTCTCTGCTGCGCGACGCGGGGGCCGCGACCGGCTTTGCGCTGGCGCTGGCGGCAAGGCTCAGGGCGCGCGAGGGACATACGGGCACCTCGCCGGTCCTGTGGATCGGCGAAACGATGGTGATGCTGGAAGCGGGCCTCCCCTATGCGCGGGGGCTTCAGGATTTCGGCGTCATGCCCGGCGGCTTCCTGCACGCGGCTCCGCGAAAACTTGAAGAGGCGTTGTGGCTGGCGGAGGAGGCACTGGCGAGTGCCGTGTTTACCGTCGTCGTGCTCGAGGTGCGCGGCAATCCTGCCCATTTCGGGCTGACGGAAAGTCGTCGCCTGAGCCTGCGGGCGAAGGCGGCGGGGCGACCGCTGTTCGTTCTCAGGCAAGCTGGAGAAGAGGAGGCAAGCAGCGCGCTTCTGCGCCTCCATGTCGAACCCGCGCCGGCCTCGGCGCGGCCCCTGCCGGATGGGTCGATGCTGGGCGGCAGCATCGGCAACCCGTCTTTCCGTCTCACCCTTGAAAAGAGCCGCAATCCGGCTCCCCTGTCATTTGTCCTCGAATGGAATGCCCATGACCGCCAATTTTTCCCTGTCGCCCAGCACCCTGCCCTTGTCGAACGGCCGGCAGCGCATTCTGGCCCTCAGCTTTCCGCGGCTTTCGACCGATCGGATCGCGCGAAAGCGCTGGGGACTGTCCTGGCGTACCACCGGGCGTCCTGAAACGCCGCCTATCGTCTGCGCCGGGCGGGTGAAGAATGCCATGCGGCTGACAGCGCTGGAAGCGGCGGCCGAGGCGATCGGTCTGAAGTCGGGGCAGGGCGTTGCCGAAGCACGGGCCATGTGCCCTGATCTCGATGTGGTAGAGGAGGACGAGGCGGCCGACCGGCGGTTGCTCGAGGCGATGGCCGACTGGTGCGACCGCTATACGCCGCTGGTTTCGCTGGATGGTCGCGACGGGCTGTTCCTCGATATCACCGGCTGCGCCCATCTGTTCGGGGGCGAGCGGGCCCTGCTGAAGGATGTGCTGTTCCGGCTGTTTCATCTCGGTCTCGAGGTGCGGGGTGCCATTTCCTCGTCGCCGGGCCTTTCCTGGGCCGTCGCCCGCTTTGGCCGCAGCTGTATCGTCGAGGCGGACGAGATGGAGACGGTACTGGCACCGCTGCCGGTGGCATCGCTCCGGCTCGACGGACCCGTTGTCGCCGCCCTGCAGAAACTGGGCCTGAAGCAGGTCGGCGATATCATCGCCGCCGCCCGGGCACCGCTGGCAAGACGGTTCGGCGCCCATCTGCTTTTGCGCCTCGACCAGGCGCTGGGGCTCGACGAGGAGCCGATCTCGCCGCGACGGCCGGTGGCCAGCCTCTCAGCCGAACGGCGCCTCGTTGAGCCTGTTCAGGCCGAGGAGGATATTCTGCAGCTGGCAGGCCAGCTCGGGGCGGCGCTCAAACCGGGGCTGGAGGCCCGCGGCGTCGGGGGTCGGCTGTTCGAACTGCTGCTGTTCCGGGTCGATGGTGCCGTGTTCCGGATTTCCGCCGGCGCATCGAAGCCGCTGCGCGAGCCGAAGCGCATCGCGGCGCTGTTTTCCGAGCGCATCAAGGCTGTGCACGACGATCTCGATGCCGGCTTCGGCTACGAGATCGTCCGGCTGAATGTGCTGCAGCACGACGTCTTCGATGCGCTGCAGGCGGATTTCACTGCCGAGGGCCCATCCGAGCAATCGCTGGCAGCCTTCGTCGACCAGGTCGCAGCCCGGCTTGGCCGTGCCTGTCTGCAGGCGTTCGAGCTTGTGGAGAGCCATGTGCCGGAGCGGGCGGTGCAGTTCGTGCCGGCGACGGAGGCCCTGTCGGACGCACCCCGGCAGGGGCCGGGCCCGGCGGCGGGAGCGGGCCGGTCCGAGCGGCCGCTGCGGCTGTTGCGGACGCCCGAGCCGGTCGAGACCTTCATGGCCGAGGTGCCCGAGGGGCCGCCGCAGAGATTTCGCTGGCGGCGGCAGATGCACGAGGTGCTGCGGGCCGAGGGACCTGAGCGGCTGGAGCGTGAATGGTGGTCGGACGGGGAGGATGCGCCGCCACGCGACTATTTCAGGCTGGAAGTCCAGGGTGGACGCCGCTTCTGGATGTTTCGCGAGGGGCTCTATGGCCGTGGCGCGCCGCCGCGCTGGCTGATGCATGGGGTCTTCGCATGAGCCCCACGCCCGCGCCCATGTTCTTCGAGATCGGTGCACGAACGAATTTCTCGTTTCTCGAAGGTGCTTCGAGCCCGGAGGAAATGGTCGTGGCGGCGGAAGCTTGCGGTCTGACCGGCTTGGGCATCGCCGACCGCAACAGCGTTTCGGGGGTGGTGCGCGCCCATGCGATTGCCCGGCAGAACGGCTATCGCTTCCAGCCCGGCGCCCGGCTGGTGTTTGCCGACGCAACGCCGGATATTCTCGCCTATCCGGAGAACCGGGCGGGGTGGGGCCACCTTTGCCGACTGCTCAGCGCCGGCAACCTCAGGGCCGAAAAGGGTGGTTGCATCCTGCACGAAGAAGACCTGTGCGCCTGGGGGGATGCCATGATGCTGGCCGTCGCCCCCAACCCGGCGCTTGTCGAGGATGCTGCCGGCTGGGACGGGCTATCTTCCTGTCTGGAGCGGTTGCGCACCCGTTTCCCCCGGCTGCACCTGGCCCTGTCGCCCTCCTATGACGGCCGCGATCGCTTCGTCTTCGAAGCCTTTGCGATGCTGGCCGCCAGGATCCGGCTGCCGCTGATCGCCACCAATCAGCCGCTCTATCATGGCGCTGCCCGCCGTCCGCTTGCCGACATCGTCACGGCCATCCGCGAGCATGTAACGATCGCCGATGCCGGATTTCTCCTGGCGCCCAACGCCGAGCGCCATCTGAAGCATCCCCGTGAAATGGCGCGGATCTTCAAAGCCTACCCGAAGGCGGTCGCCAATACGCAGGCGTTTTTCGCCCGCCTGCACTTTTCGCTGGACGAACTGAAGCACAACTATCCGGACGAAAGCGCACCGGGGGAAACGGCGGCGGAAACCCTGGAGCGTCTGTCCTGGCTTGGCGCCGCCCGCCGATATCCCGCGGGAGTGCCTGAGAAGATCGCCACGCAGATTGGCTACGAGCTCGATCTCATCCGCCAGAAGGGCTATGAATCCTACTTCCTGACGGTTCACAAAATCATCCAGCATGCCCGTTACGAGCTGAATATTCTCTGCCAGGGGCGCGGCTCGGCGGCCAATTCGACGCTCTGCTATTGCCTCGAGATCACCGAGGTCAACCCGGAGAAGAGCACGCTGCTGTTCGAGCGTTTCATCTCCATGGATCGCGACGAGCCGCCGGATATCGATGTCGACTTCGAGCATGCCCGCCGCGAGGAAGTCATCCAGTATATCTACAAGACCTATGGCATCGCCCATGCCGGCCTGACGGCGGCGGTGACCAGCTATCGCG
Organism: uncultured Sphingomonas sp.; assembly: GCA_964658415.1. Lineage (GTDB taxonomy): Bacteria > Pseudomonadota > Alphaproteobacteria > Rhizobiales > Rhizobiaceae > Rhizobium. The sequence continues at coordinate 5,913 of CAZZZI010000009.1, forward strand.
CCCGTTCCGCCGGCCGCGAGGTGGCCAAGGCGTTCGGGCTCTCCGAAGACGTGCAGTCGGCATTGGCAAGCACCGTCTGGGGCTGGTCGTCCGACGATTTGTCCGAGCGCGAGGCACGGGCCGCAGGGCTCGATCTTTCGGATCGCACGACGCAGCGGGTGCTGTCCTATGCGTCCGAGCTGATGGGATTTCCGCGCCACCTGACGCAGCATGTCGGCGGCTTCGTCATCACCCGCGATCGGCTCGACGAGATCGTGCCGATCATGAACACCGCCATGCCCGATCGCTATATGATCGAGTGGGACAAGACCGATCTGGATGTGCTCGACATCCTGAAAGTCGACATCCTGGCGCTCGGCATGCTGACCTGCCTCGCCAAGGCTTTCGAGATGCTTGCGCTGCATTACGAGGTGAAGAAGACGCTCGCCGATCTCGGCAACCGCGATCACGAGGATGGCGAGCCCGTCTACGACATGATCTGCCGGGCCGATACGGTCGGCGTCTTCCAGATCGAAAGCCGGGCGCAGATGAGCATGCTGCCGCGCCTGCGGCCAAGGGTTTTCTACGATCTGGTGATCGAGGTGGCGATCGTCCGGCCGGGGCCCATCCAGGGCGATATGGTGCATCCCTACCTGAAGCGGCGGGAAGATGTGCGCCAGGGCCGGAAGATCGAGTATCCGAGCCCAGCGCTGGAGACGGTCCTGAAGCGCACGCTCGGCGTGCCACTGTTCCAGGAGCAGGCGATGCAGATCGCCATTACCGCCGCCGGCTTCCCGCCTGCCAAGGCCGATCGGCTGAGACGCTCAATGGCGACATTCAAGCGATCCGGAAAAGTCAATGAATTCAGGGATGACATGATCAAGGGCATGCTGGCTAACGGCTATTCCCAGGAGTTTGCCGAGCGCTGCTTCAGCCAGATCGAAGGCTTTGCCGAATACGGTTTTCCGGAAAGCCATGCCGCCTCCTTCGCGCTGCTCGTCTACGCATCCTGCTGGTTCAAGGCCTATTATCCGGATGTCTTCTGTGCTGCCCTGCTCAACTCCCAACCGATGGGTTTTTACGCACCGTCGCAGCTGGTCCGCGATGCGCGCGAGCATGGCGTCGACATCAGGCCGGTCGACATCAACCTGTCGGAATGGGATTCGATCCTCGAAGGGACACCCTCGGGATCGGTCCTCGACCCCCGGCATCGGTCGATGCGCGGTGTGATTCGGACCGAAAAAGCCGTCCGGCTGGGCTTTCGCCAGGTGCGTGGCGTGTCGGAGGACGACATGAGGGATCGCCTCGTGGCGCGGCGCGGCGCCGGTTATGGTTCGGTGCGCGATCTCTGGCTGCGATCAGGGCTGACGAGAAGCGATATCGAGAAGCTTGCCGATGCCGATGCCTTTCGGTCGATCGGCCTTAACAGGCGGGACGCCCTCTGGGCCGTGCGGGCGCTGGATGCCAGAAACGCCGCGGAAAATCTCCCGTTGTTCGACCGTGCCGACAGGGTCGATCTGCAGGTCGAGCCAGAGGTCACCCTCCCCGCTATGCTGCCGGGAGAAGAGGTGATCGAGGATTACCGGGCCCTCTCCCTGTCGCTGAAGGCCCATCCAGTCGCCTTTCTCAGGGCCGAGTTCGCGCAAATGGGCATCGTGCGCAATGTCGACCTGCTCACCGTTCGGTCCGGCCGCAGGCTCACCATTGCCGGGTTGGTTCTGGTGCGCCAGAGGCCGGGGTCCGCCAAGGGCGTGGTGTTCATGACCCTCGAGGACGAGACGGGCGTTTCCAACGCCATCGTCTGGCCGAAGGTCTTCGAGCAGTACCGGTCCATCGCCATGGGCGCGCGGCTGGTCAAGATCCACGGGCGGCTGCAGAGCGCCAATGGCGTCATCCACGTGGTTGCCGATCACCTCGAGGATCTGACACCGGCGCTCGGCATCCTGCAGCGCGAGGCGCGGCGCTTCGGCACGAGCGAGAGGGCCGACGAGGCACTGCGTCCGACGGCTGACCACCGTCAGAAGAAGCTGGCCATGCAACTCGAGAGACTGTCGAAAGAGCGGGCGGTGCGACAGGCTTCAGAAGATCTCGCGGATGTCTCGGAAACGGCGAGCGTCATGCCGAGAGGTCGGAATTTCCATTGAAGTCAGGCATGGCTCACGGCGATGTGACGCGTCCATGACGCTGGAGGCCAGCCGATGTCATAATCTTTCTTGACATCCAGCGTCTTCTTTAGCAAAAACAGGATAGCAAGTGTCATGTTTGACGGACTGAAGAACCATGCTGGTTTGCAGCTGCAATTACATCACCGATCACGACATCCGGGCGGTCATCACCGAGCTGCTCGACCAGGACTGTTGGCAGCTGATCGTGCCGTCGAAAGTCTACCATGCGATGTCTAAGCGCGGGCGCTGCTGCGGCTGCTTTCCCGGCGTGGTCGACCTCATCATACAGACAACGGAAGACTACCACGCCCGTCGGCACTCGACGGATGTCGAAATAGTTGATTTCATGTCCCGTCTCAAGAAGTTCCACGAAGACCAAAGGAGAGCGGACATTGAAAGGCGACATAAGAGTCATCGAGCGGCTTAACGAGGCCTTGTTCCTCGAGCTCGGCGCAGTCAATCAGTACTGGGTCCATTACCGCCTGCTGGAAGACTGGGGCTACACGAAGCTTGCCAAGAAAGAGCGCGCCGAATCGATCGAAGAGATGCAGCACGCCGACAAGCTCGTCGCCCGCATCATCTTTCTCGACGGCCATCCCAACCTGCAGACGCTGGCACCCCTGCGCATCGGCCAGACCGTCAAGGAAGTGCTGGAGGCTGATCTCGCCGGCGAATACGACGCGCGTGCCGCATACAAGATTTCCCGCGATATCTGTCATGACGCCGGCGACTACGTGTCCATGAAGCTCTTCGAAACGCTGCTGGCCGACGAGGAAGGCCATATCGACTTCCTGGAAACGCAGCTCGATCTCCTTTCCAAGATCGGCCCGGAAAAATACGGACAACTCAATGCGGATTCGGCCGATTCAGCCGAATAGTCGCGCCTCACGGCAGCCCGTCAAAGCTGCCGTGTTTCGCCATTTTCACTAAAGGGTGGGTGCGCAGCGACGCACCGGGTCATCTCCCTCGTGGGTTGATGCCGGATCCGGGGCCGTCTTGCGAGAGGCCGTGAAATCGACCTTGGGTCATCTCAAATTCTGTCTGCGCAGCTTCATCCGCGTTCAGCCCAGTGTAAGTATCGCCTGCTATCGAGCGTTTTTCTAAGTTAGAGAATGTCGATGATACACTGGGCCTTCGAGCTGCCGAACGGACAAACGGAAATTGCCAGCGGGAGCAAGCAGGACTTCAGCTCCTGGCTGAAGCAGAGAGAACTCTGTCCCCGCGCTCCGACGGATTGGATCGTCGATGTGGTGGGCAAGCACGCGATGAGCGAGCGATTTACCTATACACACATGCCGGCCGGCGAGCCTTTGTGGACCTTGACATGGGGCATGCCGCTGCCTGTCGCGGCGGACGCCGCCGCATAGCGACGCATTCATTGCGCACCCGGCATTTCCATCCCATCGCCGCTGGTTAGTCCTGATCGCAGTCGGTGGCCGCGTCTGAAACAAAGGCCTGTGGCATGCCGGACCGGAAGTGTGGCGCGCCGACTGCTCCGGTCACGTCCTTCCCCACGCGATGGAAGCGCCGCGTTAGCCTTGATTGCGTTGAAACGCCGTCGAGGCGCACAGATCCTTATCTTTTTGCCGATTGATCTGCTAGGGAGAGCTTCAACAGAAAAACAAGAGGGTCGATCAAGCCCTCTTTTTGGCCGTCAGGCACAACTTAAGCATCTCAAGGACACACGATGATTACGCTCACACCGACTCAGATCAGAGGGTTGAAGCTTGCCAAGGACGGGAAGCTTTTTCCGCAGCCACCGAAGAAGTGGACTCACCTGAATGCCGTGGTGACCTATGCAAAGACCGATCGCTTCAAGGAGCGGCCGCAGAAGGTTAAGTTCCTGACCAATACCACCCTGGAAGAGTTGCGCGAAATGGGCCTCATCGAGCGCTGCAACCAGGAGGAATCGCCCGAACTCGATTCCCATGAGATCACGATGGCCGGCAAGATCTGGCTGATGCGCAACAAGTAGGTATTCCGCCCAGTCTGGATGCCTTGCCATTCCGCGAGGGCCGGCGGCATCCGATATCGAGAGAATTCACATCGCCGCCGCCATCGGCGGCTTTGTCGTGTCTGGACGCTGGCGGGATCGGGCTCGGAAAAGTCTCCGCCGCCTCTCCTGGGATGACCGGCTTTCGCGCCCTGCCCGCGAGCGATCGGCGCGGCCGGAGCCGCTCCGATTTTGGCCGCCGAAGCCTTTTTCTTGTCGCGTAACTCGTCTAAGTCTAAGCCATTCGAGACACTGGAGAGCGATGCATGGCTGGGGAAACAATTCTCGTTGTGGGGGGCGCAGGCTATATCGGCTCGCATACCTGCCTCGATCTTGCGAGCAAGGGCTTCCTGCCTGTCGTCTATGACAATTTCTCGAACGGTCATCGCGAATTCGTCAAATGGGGACCGGCCGAGGAAGGCGATATCCGCGACAGGGCGCGGCTCGACGAGGTGATCGCCCGGCACAAGCCGGCGGCGATCCTGCATTTCGCGGCGCTCATCGAAGTCGGAGAATCGGTCCAGGATCCGGTCGCCTTCTATGAAAACAACGTCGTGGGTACGCTGACCCTGCTGTCTGCCGCCCAGGCGGCGGGTATCAAGGCTTTCGTGTTCTCCTCGACCTGCGCCACCTACGGCCTGCCGCAGAGCGTGCCGCTCGACGAGACGCACCGGCAGGTGCCGATCAATCCCTACGGCCAGACCAAATATATCGTCGAGCAGGCGCTGTCCGATTACGACCGCTATACCGGCTTCCGTTCGGTCATCCTGCGCTATTTCAATGCCGCCGGCGCGGATTTCGAGGGCCGGGTGGGCGAATGGCACAAGCCGGAAACCCATGCCATTCCCTTGGCGATCGATGCGGCCCTCGGCCGTCGGGCCGGCTTCAAGGTGTTCGGCAGCGATTACGAGACGCGGGACGGCACCTGCGTGCGCGACTATATCCATGTCCTCGATCTTGCCGATGCCCATGTCCGGGCGGTCCAGTATCTGCTGGACGGCGGCACTTCGGTCGCGCTCAATCTCGGAACGGGAACGGGCACCACGGTCAAGGAACTGCTGTCGGCCATCGAGGACGTCACCCAGAAGCCATTCCCGGTCGAATATGTCGGCCGCCGCGAGGGCGATTCGACAACGCTGGTTGCCAACAACGACCAGGCCAAGGCCGTGCTCGGCTGGGCACCGCAATACGACCTGTCGCAGATCATTCAATCAGCCTGGAACTGGCATGCAAAATCCAATCATCACTGACAAGAACTGGACTGAGCGGCCAAACGTCCTCCTGATCACTGCCGATCAGTGGCGCGGCGATTGCCTGTCAGCAGTCGGGCATCCCGCCGTGAAAACGCCGAATATCGATGCGCTGGCGGCAGAAGGCGTTCTGTTCGCGCGCCACTTCGCCGGCACCGCGCCCTGCTCGCCCGCGCGGGCGACGCTCTACACCGGCCTCTACCAGATGAACACCCGTGTCTGTCGCAACGGTTCGCCGCTCGACGCCCGTTTCGACAATGTGGCGCTCGCAGCGCGGCGGCGCGGCTACGAGCCGACCCTGTTCGGCTATACCGATACCGCGCCCGATCCTCGCGGTCTCGACGGCCGGGATCCGCACCTGACGACCTATGAAGGCGTGCTCCCCGGCTTCACCGCACGCCAGCTTCTGCCGGAACACGAAAAGCAGTGGTTGTCCTGGCTGAGGGCGCGCGGTCATGCCGAGGCCACGAGCCGCGACATCCATATCCCCGTGGGTGCCGAGCCTGGCGCCATATCGAATGGCGCCCCCTCCTATTCTAAGGACGAAACCCAGACAGCCTTTCTCATCGGCGAGTTCGAGCGCTGGCTCGGCGAGCAGGATGCACCCTGGTTTGCCCATGTGTCGCTGCTGCGCCCGCATCCGCCGTTTTCGGTGCCTGCGCCCTATAACCAGATGTTCACGGCCGAGGACGGCCCCGAATTCGCGCGCGCCGAGACGGCCGCAGCCGAGCAGGCTTTGCATCCCTATCTTGCCTATGCCATGCCGAAGAACAACCAGGGCCACTACATTCATGGCGCCAATGGACCGCTCAGCGACTGGTCGTCGCAGGATTTTCGTGCCATCCGCGCGATCTATTACGGCATGATCGCCGAGGTCGATGCGCAGATCGGCCGCGCCTGCCAGGCGCTCAAGGACGCCGGTGCCTGGGACAACACGCTGATCATCTTCACCTCCGACCACGCCGAAATGGCCGGCGATCACTGGACGCTCGGCAAGGCCGGCTTCTTCGACGGCAGCTATCACATTCCACTGGTCATCCGCGATCCGAAGGCCTCGGCCAGCGCCGGGAGCGTCGTGGAGCAGTTCACCAGCTCGGTCGACGTCTTTCCAACGCTCTGCGACAGGCTTGGCATTGAGCCCGGCAACCATGTCGATGGCGAGACGCTGGTGCCGTTTCTGGATGGCGGCGAGCCCGAGGGCTGGCGCGATGCGGCGTTCTGGGAGTTCGATTTTCGCGACATCGTCGACGGCAGCGCGGAGCGGCATTTCGGCCTGAAGCCGAACGCCTGCAACCTTTCGGTCCTGCGCGATGCCGCGTTCAAATATGTGCATTTCGCCGGGTTGCCGCCGTTGCTGTTCGATCTCCAGGCGGATCCGGCCGAGCGCGTCAACCTCGCAAACGAGCCGGCCCATCTCGCCACGCGGCTTGCCTATGCCGAGCGCCTGCTCACTCTCCGGGCGCAACACCTCGACCAGACGCTGGCCTATACCGAACTGACGGCAAGCGGGCCGGTAACCTACCGGCCCGGAGCGTCCGGTCAGGCAAGCGGGCCGAGATAATCCCTCTTGCCGATGGCCACGCCCTGATGGCGCAGGATCGCGTGGGCCGTGGTGATGTGGAAGTAGAAATTCGGCAGCGCGAACGCAGCGAGATAGTTGTCGCCTTGCATGGTCATCTTGACCCCGCCCGGTGAAATCGTCACCTCGCGCGTCTCGCTGCCATCGAGGGCATCCTTTGCTATGGTCGCGAGGAATGCTTCGGTTTTGGCCACGCGCTGGCGCAGCTCTGCGATGGTCGTCTCCGTGTCCTCGAAAGCGGGGGCGTCGATCGCGCCGAGCCGGGCGATCGTCAGCTTGGCCGTGTCGCTGGCGCGCTGGAACTGGCCGGACAGCGGCAGCATGTCGGGCGCCAGGCGGGCATTGACCAGCGTCGCCGGATCGATGCCCTTTTCCGTGGCATGCGCCTCGGCCTTGTCGAGATAGGTGTTAAGGGTCGAAAGACCCCGTTGAAAGACGGGCACTGTCATGCGGTACATTGAAAGCGGCATCGTGGTCTTCCTTTTGATGTTACGTGGCGCGTTTCGAACGACGTCCTGCCCGGTGCCGGCGGTCCATCGCGAGTGACGCTGGCGCAAGAGATGGGGTCCGACCCGTCCGATGTCATCGGCCGTTTTTCGGTCGCGCGAAGATTAATCCGCCCTCGCCGGGCAGGGTCGCCGGGCGGCACGATTTATTTTCGTTTGGGGATGGCGAATCCCGCCAGCCTTTTTATGCTGGCGCCTTCCGATTGATCGGCAGCCTGCCCAGGATAGAACATGCAACTTGTATTCGACGGCCACAACGATGTCCTCCTGCGGCTCTGGTCGCACCAGAAAAAGGGGGCCGATCCGGTCGCCGAGTTCAGGGACGGAACGTCCAGCGGCCATATGGATGCACCGCGGTCCAGAGCGGGTGGCCTGGCCGGCGGGCTTTGCGCCATCTACATTCCCTCCGGCGATCTGGTCTTTGCCGAACCGGATTATAACGGCCATTACGTGACGCCGATGGCAGTACCACTCGAGCGCCATGCGTCGCTGGACATTGCCAACGAGATGGCGGCGATCGCGCTCCGGCTGGATCGCGACGGCGCCTGGAAGCTTTGCCGGTCTACGGGCGATATCCGCGATTGCATGGAAAAGGGCGTTTTCGCCGCCGTCCTGCACATGGAGGGTTGCGAAGCCATCGATGCCGATCTGGTGGCGCTTGAAACCTTCTATGCCGCCGGCCTGCGCTCGCTCGGCCCCGTCTGGAGCCGCAATAACGTCTTTGCCCATGGCGTGCCCTTCGCCTTTCCGATGTCGCCCGACACCGGTCCGGGGTTGACCGATGCCGGTTTCGCGCTCGTGCGGCGCTGCAACGAACTCGGCATTGCGATCGACCTTGCCCATATCACCGAGAAGGGCTTTTGGGACGTGGCCAAGACGTCCGACCAGCCGCTGGTCGCCAGCCACTCCAATGCGCACGCCCTGACACCGGTCGCCCGCAATCTGACCGACAGGCAGCTCGATGCCATCAAGGAGAGCCGGGGTATCGTCGGTCTCAATTATGCGACGGCCATGTTGCGCGCCGACGGACGCTCCGAGGCAGATACGCCGGTCGAGGATATGATCCGCCATATCGACTATCTGGTGCAGCGGGTCGGCATCGACTGCGTCGGCCTCGGTTCGGACTTCGACGGAGCAACCATTCCGGAAGAAATCGGCGATGCTGCCGGCAACCAGAAGCTGATTGCTGCGCTCCAGAACGTTGGTTATGGTGCGGACGATCTGGTGAAACTTTGCCGGGAAAACTGGCTTCGGGTTCTGGCATCTGCCTGGGGGGAGACGGGCGCTCGCTGAGACATCGAAGAATAAGACTTTAAAAAACAGGGGAATAGCAAAATGATCATCACCACAATTCACCGCAACGCCCGCCTTCTTGCGGCGAGTGCTGCGCTTTCCATCCTGATGGCGGCGGCGCCGGGCGTGACCTTTGCTGCAACGCCGAAGGATACGCTGGTCGAGGGCTTTGCCTTCGACGACATCATCTCGATGGATCCGGGCGAGGCCTACGAGATCTCGACGGCTGAGATCACCGGCAACACCTACAGCCTGCTGGTCCGCCTCGACATTGCCGACACGACCAAGGTCAAAGGCGATCTCGCGGAAAGCTGGACGGTGTCCGACGATCGGCTGACCTATACGTTCAAGCTGAAGCCCGGCCTTAAATTCGCCTCCGGCAACCCGATCACCGCCGAGGACGTCGCCTGGTCCTTCGAGCGCGCCGTCAAGCTCGACAAGAGCCCTGCCTTCATTCTCACCCAGTTCGGGCTGACCGGCGACAACGTAACGGCAAAGGCCAAGGCCGTTGATGCCACGACCTTCACCTTCACGGTCGACAAGGCCTACGCGCCATCCTTCGTACTGAACTGCCTGACCTCGACCGTTGCCAACGTCGTCGACAAGAAGCTGGTGCTCGACCACGTCAAGCCGGTCACGCCGTCGGCCGACTACAAGTACGACAACGATTTCGGCAATGGCTGGCTGAAGACCGGCTATGCCGGCTCCGGCCCCTTCAAGCTGCGCGAATGGCGCGCCAATGAGGCCATCGTTCTCGAGCGCAATGATAATTACTACGGCGAGAAGCCGAAGCTTGCCCGTGTCATCTATCGCTTCATGAAGGAAAGCTCCGGCCAGCGGCTGGCGCTTGAAAACGGCGATATCGACGTCGCCCGCAATCTCGAGCCGGGCGATCTCGATCAGCTGACCAAGGAAGGCAAGGTATCCGTGACCAATGCGCCGAAGGGCACGGTCTACTATATCAGCCTCAACGAGAAGAACCCCAACCTTGCCAAGCCCGAAGTCCAGGAAGCCTTCCGCTACCTGATCGACTACGATGCCATCGGCAAGACGCTGATAAAGGGCGTCGGCGAAATCCGCCAGACATTCGAACCGAAGGGCGTGCTCGGCGCGCTCGAGGAAAAGCCGTTCACGCTCGACGTCGCCAAGGCCAAGGAACTGCTGGCCAAGGCAGGCCTCAAGGACGGCTTCACCGTCACCATGGACGTGCGCAACATCGAGCCGATCACCGGCGTTGCCCAGTCGATCCAGCAGACGCTGGGGCAGGCCGGCATCAAGCTCGAGATCATTCCCGGCGACGGCAAGCAGACGCTGACGAAGTACCGCGCCCGCAACCACGACATCTATATCGGCAACTGGGGCATGGACTATTGGGATCCGAATTCGAATGCGGAAACCTTCACCACCAACCCGGACAACTCCGATGCCGGCAAGACCAAGACACTGGCCTGGCGCAACACCTTCGTGACGCCCGAGCTCGACAAGATTACCCGGGCAGCCCTGTTCGAGCCGGATGCCGACAAGCGCGCTGCCATGTATCAGGACGTGCAGAAGAAATTCCTGCACAACAGCCCGTTTGCGATCCTCTTCCAGCAGATCGAAGTCGCCGCCTACAAGAAGGATCTGAAGGGCTTCGCGCTCGGTCCGAGCTTCGACACCAACTTCGTCGGACCGGTATCGAAGGAGTAGTCCGGAAGGATTGGTCCATTGAGCATAGTTGAACGCAGGATGGAGGTGCGGCCCGCGACTGGCCGCACCATGCCCATCGTCAAGGCCGTGCTGCGCTTTGTCGGCATCGCCATCACCACCTATCTCGGTCTTCTGGCCGTCACCTTCTTCATCGGCCGAGTCGTGCCGATCGACCCGGTGCTCGCCATCCTTGGCGACCGGGCGCCGGCCCATGTCATCGAGCGGGTCAGGCGCGAGCTCGGCCTCGACCTGCCGCTCTATCAGCAGTTCTACATATATCTGAAAGGTGTGCTGTCAGGCGATTTCGGCACATCGGTGCTGACGACGAACCCTGTGATGACCGACATCCGCCGCGCCTTCCCGGCAACGCTGGAGCTGGCGACGCTCGGGACGATCATCGGTTCGGTCATCGGCGTGCCGCTCGGCGTGCTGGCGGCCGTGCGCCGGGGCAGCGTGATCGACCAGGTGGTGCGGGTCATCGGCCTTGTCGGCTATTCCGTGCCGATCTTCTGGATGGCGCTGATTTCGCTGGTGATCTTCTATGCCAAGCTGAAATGGGTGGCCTTCCCGGGCCGCATCGACATCACCTACGAATACACGTTCACGCCGATCACCGGCCTGTTCCTGCTCGATTCCGCCTTGCAGGGCGAATGGGACGTCTTCGCCGATGTCTTCCGCCACATCATCCTGCCGGCGTCGCTGCTCGGCTATTTCTCGCTCGCCTATATCAGCCGCATGACGCGCAGCTTCATGCTGAACGAGCTCGGCCAGGAATATATCGTCGCGGTGCGGGCCAAGGGGCTGTCGGAAACGCGGGTGATCTGGGCCCATGCGCTGCGCAACGCGGCGGTGCCGCTGGTGACGGTCATCGCGCTCTCCTATGCCGGCCTGCTCGAGGGCTCGGTGCTCACCGAGACCGTCTTTTCATGGCCCGGCATCGGCTTCTACATCACCAATTCGCTGCAGAACGCCGACATGAACGCCGTGCTCGGCGGTACCATCGTCATCGGTACGGTTTTCATCGGCATCAATCTCCTGTCCGACATTCTCTACCGGACACTCGATCCAAGGACGCGACGCCAATGACGGGTCCATCGACACCACCAGCACCGCTCACCCGCCGCCAGTGGCTGCTGTCCGACAGGCCGCAGTCTCGCCTGCAGGCAAGGCTCGGTCGCGCCTACATCACCTGGCGGCAGTTCTCCGCCAACCACTTGGCCGTGCTCGGGCTGTTCATCATCCTCGCCCTGTTGTTCATCGCCGTCTTTGCCGATGTGATCGCCACCAAATCCCCCGTCATCGGCGATCTCGCCAATGCGCGGCTGCTGCCGCCCGGTGCGCAAGGGTATCTGCTCGGCACCGACGACCAGGGGCGCGACATCTTCTCGCGGATCATGCACGGCTCCCGGCTGACGCTGCTGGTCATCGTGCTGGTCGCCATCATCTCGGCACCGATCGGGCTGCTGATCGGCACGGTGTCCGGCTATGTCGGCGGCTGGTTCGACGCTGTGCTGATGCGGATCACCGATATTTTCCTCGCCTTTCCGAAGCTCGTGCTGGCGCTCGCCTTCGTCGCAGCGCTCGGGCCGGGTATCCAGAACGCCATCATCGCCATCGCCATCACCTCCTGGCCGCCTTATGCCCGCATCGCCCGGGCCGAGACGATGACGGTCAGGCGCTCGGATTATATTTCCGCCGTCAAGCTGATGGGTGCCTCGCCGCTGCGGATCATCTTCCGCCATGTCATGCCGCTCTGCATCTCGTCGCTGATCGTCCGGGTGACGCTCGACATGGCCGGCATTATCCTGACCGCCGCCGGTCTCGGCTTTCTCGGCCTCGGCGCCCAGCCGCCGTTGCCGGAATGGGGCGCGATGATCGCCTCGGGCCGTCGCTTCATTCTCGACCAGTGGTGGGTCGCGGCCATGCCCGGCTTTGCCATCCTGATCGTCAGCCTCGGCTTCAACCTGCTCGGAGACGGTCTGCGCGACGCGCTCGATCCGCAGGAGAGCGGCCGATGACCATGCTGACAGTCGATAATCTGAAGGTGAGCTACCCGACCCGCACAGGCGTGATCGAGGCCGTGCGCGGTGTTTCGTTCACCCTCGGCCGCGAGCGGCTCGGCATCGTCGGCGAAAGCGGTTCCGGCAAGTCGCAGACCGGCCGGGCCATCATGGGGCTCACCCAGTCCCATGGCATCGTGACCGCCGACAAGCTGGATTTCAATGGCATCGATCTCATGAAGGTCTCGCCCAGGGAGCGGCGGGCTCTGCGCGGCAAACGCATCGCCATGGTGCTGCAGGATCCGAAATATTCGCTTGATCCGGTCATGACGATCGGCCGGCAGGTGGCCGAGACGCTCAGGACGCACGAGCGCGTCAGCAAGGCCGAAGCCCGTGACCGGGCGCTCGCCATGCTGGAAGCCGTGCAGATCCGCGAACCCCAACGGGTTTACGACCTGCATCCGCACGAAGTGTCCGGCGGCATGGGACAGCGCGTGATGATCGCCATGATGCTGATCGCCGGGCCGGAACTGCTGATCGCCGACGAGCCGACATCGGCGCTCGATGTGACCGTACAGCTCGATGTCCTCAGGATCATGGACAAGCTGGTGTCCGAGCGCGGCATGGGGCTGATCTTCGTCTCCCACGACCTGCGGCTGGTGTCGTCCTTCTGCGACCGGGTCATCGTCATGTATGCCGGCAAGATCGTCGAAGAGCTGCCGGCGTCGGAATTGCGCAATGCCCAGCACCCCTACACACGCGGTTTGCTCAACTGCATGCCCGTCATCGGCGAGGATCGCCATCCACTGCCGGTGCTGGAGCGCAAGCCGGAGTGGGCCCTATGAGCACAACGCTGTCCGTAAACGACCTCAGCGTCATCTATGAGGGCTACTATGCGCTGAACGCCGTCAGCATATCCGTCGAGAAGGGCCAGTCCTTCGGGCTGGTGGGCGAATCCGGTTCCGGCAAGTCGACGTTGTTGCGCGCGGTCGCCGGTCTCGCGCCGGTCAGCGAAGGTACGATCCGTATCGAGGGAGAGACGCTCAAGGGGGCCAAGCGCAGCAAGCGCTTCTATCGCGACGTCCAGATGGTGTTCCAGGATCCCTACGGTTCCCTGCATCCGCGACAGACAATCGACCGGCTGCTGCTCGAGCCGCTACTGATCCACGGGATCGACGACGGTGAACGGCGCATCACCCGTGCGCTCGACGAAGTCGGGCTCGGCGCCGGCTTTCGCTTCCGCTATCCCCACCAGCTTTCGGGCGGACAGCGGCAGCGTGTAGCGATTGCCCGCGCGCTGATCGTCGAGCCTTCGATCCTGCTCCTGGACGAGCCGACATCGGCGCTCGATGCGTCCGTGCAGGCGGAAGTGCTCAACCTGCTCGAACAGATCCGCCGCGACCGCAATCTCACCTTCGTCATGGTCAGCCACGATCTCGGTGTCGTCACCCACATGTGCGATCACCTCGCGGTCATGCAGAACGGCTCCGTTGTCGAGCGTATTTCCTCGCCGGATCTCGCTGCGGGCCGCGTGTCGGAGGAATATACCCGCAACCTGATGATCGCCAGCAAGGGCTTCTCCCGGGACTAACGCACTGTTTACACACTGGTTTTCCGGGTTTATGGTTAACGCTTGGTTTAAAGACGACCAATGCGATAGACTATTGACAGCTGCCGCATTTCTGTCATGATCTCGTTAACGGCGGTTAACTTTCGTGATCGCCGAGGTCAGGAGGTACGGCATGTTTTTCATGGGCGGTATGACCCTCGGTTACCTTCACCCGCCGGTCCGGGCCAAGCGGACCGAAGTAAACGGCATCGGGCCGGACGAGGAATTCGTCGTCGCACAGCATACAAAGCAGACGCCGGCTGCGGTGGACGGGGCAATCGAGCGGACGCTGCTCTGGGCCCGTCGTATCCTCTGCTGAATTCTCTGTCGCGACCGGCTTGAAGATTAATTTTTTCACCTATGGATCGACAAAGGAATTCCATCTCTCCCAATGCGACCATCCATGCCTGACAATAACTTCCTACAATTGAGCGCAACATCCAAGCGGAGGCATAACGTGGCAAATCTGGGTCTGTCCAATGCGTCTGTGGATCCTTCGGGGTCATCTGCCGACCGCCGCCGCAACGCGGTGGTCGCTGGTCTCTTCAAGCGCCGGTGGGAAACGGCGCTGCATGTGGCATTGTTTGTCGCGGCGTTCGTGTTCGTCGCCGCCATGGTCTGCGGCGTCGGGACCTGAGGTCCCCGGTCTCTGCGGCTGCAGGGACGCGCGGCGTGCGAAAGCAGAAGGTATTTCACCTTAGATTCGGCGGCCCCATGGGTCGCCGTTTTTCGTTATGTCCCCTGCCGGCTCAGAAATCCGACTATCTCCGATAGCAAGCTTTTTGCGAAACAAGTAAGCTGGGATGTCGACCAGCATGGGAAATACGAATGGAAAACAAGAAAACGGCGCGCGACCGCGTCGAACCGACGGCATCCTCCAGCAAAACCGCTCCCGCCAAGCCGGTTCTGAAGCAGGATCCCCATTCGCTACGCGACCCGAAGGAAAACAATCTCGAAGTGGCCATCGGCCGGGAGGTCCGCGCCTTCCGCAAGACACTCGGCATCACCGGTGCCGACCTGGCCTCCGCCACCGGAATTTCTCTCGGCATGTTGTCCAAAATCGAAAACGGCAATACCTCGCCGTCGTTGACGACGCTTCAGTCGCTGGCAGCGGCGCTGGGCGTCCCGGTTACGGCCTTCTTCAGACGGTTCGAGGAGGTGCGCAACGCTGTTTTCGTCAAGGCCGGCGAGGGACTGGAGATCGAGCGTAGAGGCACCCGTGCCGGGCACCAGTACAATCTGCTCGGCCATATCGGCAACAGTGCCAGCGGTTTGCAGGTCGAGCCCTACCTCATCACCCTGACCGCCGATTCAGACGTCTTTCCTGCGTTCCAGCATGACGGCCTCGAGCTGATCTACATGCTCGAGGGTGAGGTGAAGTATCGGCATGGCGACAAGCTGTACACGATGCTGCCGGGCGACAGCCTGTTCTTCGACGCCGATGCGCCGCATGGCCCCGAAGTCCTGATCACCCTGCCGATCCGCTTCCTGTCGATTATTTCCTATCCCGAAAGGAACGGTGTATAAGGCGCAGCCGTCTTCCTGCACGATCCCTGACGTCAGTTCAGTTTAAGTTCATATTTGCCGGACTATGGAGAAGGCGCGTCTCGCGCTGTCTTGCAGCCGGCGCGGTTTGCGATGCAATTTGGAGGGTGTACGATGACTTTGATAGCCGTGATGTAATCTTGCCGCCGCGCTCACTTGATTTATATTGAGCGCTTCCAAGGTTTCATGGAACCGGATCGACGATGGCGCACTTGCTCTTGTTTTATGACGTCCGTGAAAATCTCCGCCAAAATGGTCATGCAGCGGCATAAACGCCATCTACAAATCCTCGATGTCCGGTGGGTCCGTGGGTTTGTCATCAGAATGGCGACCGTGCGCTTGGCCGTCCCGGCGAATGCTCTTTCCTCAGTTTGGATCCAGACCGACCCATGTCAGCTGAAATTTCCCCGACTTCCTCGCCGCGCGCTCCCGAAGCCAAGCTTGTCGATCTCAACGATTCGATACAGGCGAGCTTCCTGTCCAACGACCAGCTGAGGGAATGCGGGGAGGCTTTCGCCCGTGACGGCGCCGACACGCTGCCGAACTTCAAGCCGTTCGAATTTTTCGCGCGCCACCGGGAAAACGAAACGGAAATCCTGCGCGTCTATCGCGCCGCTGCCGCCGATGTCGAGGCCGGCCAGTCGATCACGCCGGCCGCCGAATGGTTGCTGGACAATCATTACATCGTCGAGGAAGCGATCCAGGAAGTCCGTCGGGATTTTCCGAAGAAGTTCTACCGTCAGCTGCCGACAATGACGATCCAGGGCATGGTGATGCCTCGGGCTCTCGCCGTGGCCTGGCTCTATGTCGCCCATACCCATAGCCAGATTTCCTACAAGGGGATGATGGCGATCGTCGATGGCTTCCAAGAGCACGAGATCTTCAAGATCGGCGAACTCTGGGCGCTGCCCTCCCTCGTGCGCTACGTGCTGGTCGACAATCTGCGCCGCATCTCGATCCGGGTCGAGCATAGCCGCCGCATGCGCGCCAAGGCGAACGAGGCTGCGGACGAGCTGATCCGGCTGGTCGATACCGACAGGTGCGTCGCCTATCTGAAGACGCTCGAGCCTCTGACGCACGACAACACCTTCTCGACGCAGTTCCTCTATCGCCTGCGTGACGGATCGCAGACATCCGAAGTCGCCATCGACTGGCTCGAGCAGCGCATGGCAGCGGCCGGGACCGATTCGGAAGCCGTCATGATGGCCGAGCATACCCGGCTTGCCGCCGGCAATGCCACCATGGGCCACATCATCCGCAGCCTGCGCGAGATCGACGACACCGAATGGTCGGTCTGGGTCGAGGAAGTCAGCACGGTCGACAAGCTGCTCTGGACCGAGACAGACTACGGCGCGCTCGATGCCGGATCCCGCAACAAATACCGCAAGCAGATCGAAAAACTGGCGCGCCGATCCGACGTCACCGAAATCGAGATCGCCCGGAAGGCGATCGAGATGACGGTGTCCGCCAAGGCCTCGTCCGAACCCCAGCCGCACGAGCCGAATGTAGGCGGTTTCCTCGTCGGCATGCAGCGCATGAAGCTGGAAGAGGCTATCAACTACCGACCGTTGCCGGTCCAGCATTTCGTCCGCCAGGTCCGCAAGCTCGGATGGCTCGCCATTGCCGTTCCCGTCATCCTGCTGACCATTCTTGCCATGGCCATCGTCGGCACCTTCCTGTCGAATGCCGGCATGCGGACGCCCGAGCTCATCGTGCTGCTGCTGATGTTCTCGCTGCCAGCTTCCGAAGGCGCGACCGGGCTTTTCAACACCATTATCACGCTGTTCGTTACGCCGGTGCGGCTCGTCGGCTATGAATTCAAGGAGGGCATTCCCGAGGACGCCCGCACGCTGCTCGTCGTTCCGACGCTGATTTCCAACCGCGACAGCGTCGACGAACTGGTACGCAACCTCGAGGTCCACTATCTCGCCAATCCGCGCGGCGAAATCTATTTCGCGCTGCTCAGCGACTGGTCGGACAGCAAGGTGGAAGAAAGCCCCGCCGATCTCGAAGTGCTGGACTATGCCCGCCGGGAAATCGCCAGCCTGTCGCAGCGCTACAGCTTCGACGGCAAGACGCGGTTCTACCTGCTGCACCGCCGTCGACTTTACAATCCGGCCGAAGACGTCTGGATGGGCTGGGAGCGCAAGCGCGGCAAGCTGCATGAGCTGAACCTGCTGCTGCGCGGCGACCGCGACACGACCTTCCTGCCCGGTGCCAACGTCATCCCGAAGGACATCCAGTATGTCATGACGCTGGACTCGGACACGCGCCTGATGCGCGATACCGTCACCAAGCTGGTCGGCAAGCTTTATCACCCGATCAACCGGCCGGTGGTCGATCCCGAAACCAAGCGCGTGGTCAGCGGCTACGGCGTGCTGCAGCCGCGCGTGACACCGTCGCTCACCACAGGCAAGGACGCCTCGGTCTTCCAGCGGGTATTCTCGATCAACAGGGGTCTCGACCCCTACGTCTTCACGGTCTCCGACGTCTATCAGGACCTCGCCGGCGAAGGCACGTTTACCGGCAAGGGTCTCTACCACGTCGACGCGTTCGAAAACGCCCTGCGCGGCAAGATCGACGAGAACTCCGTTCTCAGCCACGATCTGCTCGAGGGTTCGATGGCGCGTTGCGCGCTCGTCACCGACTGCGAACTCGTGGAAGACTTCCCGATCCGCTATGAGGTCGAGGTCTCGCGCCAGCATCGCTGGGCGCGTGGCGACTGGCAGCTGCTGCCCTACATCTTCAACCCCTTGCGCGGTATCACCGGCCTCGGCCGCTGGAAGATGTTCGACAACCTGCGTCGCTCGCTGACGCCGATCGCCTGGTTCTTCGCCTCCGTGCTCGGCTGGTATCTGATGGCGCCGTTTGCGGCGCTGATTTGGCAGATCGTGCTGATCTTCTGCCTGTTCGTGGCTCCGACGCTTGGCCTTATCAACGGCATCATCCCGCGCACCAGCGATATCGTCGCCCGCGCCCATCTCTATACCGTCTGGACAGACATCCGCGACGCCAATGCCCAGGTGGCACTGCGCATCGTGTTCCTGGCGGATTCCGCCTGCGGCATGGCGGATGCCATCGGTCGGTCGCTCTACCGCACCTTCGTCAGCCGCAAGCTCATGCTGCAATGGCGTACGGCGGCGAGCGCCCAGGCTGCGGCCCAGACGACCATCCTCGGACACTACAAGGTCATGTGGCAGGCGCCGGTACTGGCGCTGCTCGCCCTTGGCCTTGCCGCCCTCAGCGGCGACAACGCCTATCTGGTCGGAATCCCGTTTGTGGCTCTCTGGGTTCTGTCGCCGGCCGTCGCCTACTATGTCAGCCAGTCGGCTGAAACCGAAGACCAGCTCCATGTTTCCGAGCATGTGTCGACCGAATTGCGCAAGATCGCCCGCCGCACCTGGCGCTATTTCGAGGCATTCGTCGTTGAGCAGCAGAACTTCCTGCCGCCGGATAATGTCCAGCAGACGCCGCATGCGGTGGTTGCGCCACGCACGTCGCCGACCAATATCGGCGTTTATCTTCTATCGGTCGTCTCCGCCCGCCATTTCGGCTGGGTATCCTTCGAGGAGACCATCACCCGCCTCGAACAGACGATCGCCACTGTCGATCGCATGGAAAAGTACCGTGGCCACCTGCTCAACTGGTATCACACGGATACGCTGAAGACGCTGGGGCCGCGCTATGTCTCGGCCGTGGATAGCGGCAACCTTGCCGGCCACCTGATTGCCGTTTCGTCGGCATGCCGGATCTGGGCGGAAGCACCGTCGGCCCACATGCAGGGCAGCCTCGATGGCGTCGGCGATGTCTCGGGCGTCCTCCAGGAAATCTTGGCCGATCTTCCCGACGACCGCAAGACCGTGCGGCCGCTGCGTCGCCGTCTCGAAGAGCGCATCATCGGCTTCCAGAACGCGCTGGCGGCAGTCAAGCGTGAGCATGAGTTCGCCTCGATCCGCATCATCAATCTTGCCGTGCTCGCGCGCGACATCAAGAAGCTCGCGGCCAACCTCGATCACGAAGTCAAGTCGCAGCAGAGTGCAGAAGTCATCCGCTGGTCGGAATCGCTGATCCAGGTCTGCGAGGGCCATATTGCCGACAGCGTCTTCGATCTGTCCAACGTCGAGGCCATTCGAAAGCGGCTGATCGATATTCGCGATCGCACCCGCGATATCGCCTTCTCCATGGACTTCGCGTTCCTGTTCCGTCCGGAGCGGCGCCTGCTGTCGATCGGTTATCGTGTCGAAAGCGGCGAGCTCGATGCCGCCTGCTACGACTTGCTGGCCTCGGAAGCGCGCCTCACCAGCCTTTTTGCAATCGCCAAGGGCGACCTGCCGACAGAGCACTGGTATCGTCTCGGCCGCCAGGTCGTGCCGGTCGGCTCGCGCGGTGCGCTGGTATCCTGGTCGGGCTCGATGTTCGAGTACCTGATGCCGCCGCTGGTCATGCAGGAGCGTCAGGGAGGTATTCTCAACCAGACCAACAACCTGATCGTCATCGAGCAGATGAATTACGGCCGCCGGTTGGGCGTGCCGTGGGGTATCTCGGAAGCGGCCTTCAACGCCCGCGACCACCAGATGAACTATCAGTACACCAACTTCGGTGTGCCCTCGCTGGGCCTCAAGCGCGGTCTCGGCCAGAATGCCGTTATTGCGCCCTATGCCTCGCTGCTGGCCGCCATGTACGATCCGGAAGCCGCTCTCGAAAACCTGAACCGCCTGCGCAAGGTCGGCGCCCTCGGCATGTACGGCTTCCACGATGCCGTCGACTTCACGCCGACGCGCGTTCCGGATGGCAAGAAGTTCGCGATCGTCTATAATTATTATGCCCACCATCACGGCATGTCGATCGCAGCTGTCGCCAACGTCGCCTTCAACGGCCGGCTTCGCGAACTCTTCCACGCCGACCCCGTCATCGAGGCGGCAGAACTGCTGCTGCAGGAAAAGGCACCGCGCGATATCCCGGTCATGGCTGCCAAGCATGAGACCGATGCGCCTGCCAACATCCAGGAAGACCTGCTCAAGGCGGAAGTCCGCAAGATCAGCAATCCGGCCCGCCAGGACCGTGAAATCGCGCTGCTTTCGAACGGCCACTATTCCCTCATGCTGACAGCGACCGGCTCCGGCTACTCGCGCTGGAACGGCCTGTCCGTTTCGCGCTGGAAGCCCGATCCGACGGAGGACCGCTGGGGCACCTTCATCTTCCTGCGCGACACCGTCTCCCATCAGTGGTGGTCGGCGACCTCGGAGCCCCGCAGCATCGAGGGCGAGAAGGCCAGCGTCATCTTCAGCGACGACAAGGCCGAATACAGCAAGACCGTCGGTGAGCTCACCTCTGACGTCGAGTGCATCATCGCCAACGAACACGATGCGGAAGGTCGCCGCGTCACGCTGCACAATGCCGGCTCGGAAGACCGCTTCATCGAAGTGACCTCCTATCTCGAGCCCGTCATCGCCAGCGACGATGCCGACATGGCCCATCCGGTCTTTGCCCGGATGTTCGTGAAAACCGAAATCGGCGAGCGGGGCGACGTCATCCGCGTCGAGCGCAACAAGCGCGATCCGAACGAGCCCGACATGACGATGGCCCATATGGTCGTCGACAATGCCGGATCCGAACGGCCGACGGAATTCGAGACGGATCGCCGCCGCTTCATCGGTCGCGGCCGCAGCCTTGGCGAGGCCGCAGCCTTCGATCCGGGCGCAAGCCTCTCCGGCACCGACGGGTTCACGCTCGACGCCTGCCTGTCGCTGCGACGCGTCATCCGCGTTCCGGCCGGCAAGAAAGTCAGCGTCATCTTCTGGACGATCGCCGCTCCGCACCGCGAAGACATCGACAAGGCCGTCGATCGCTACCGCAACCCGGATGCCTTCGGGCAGGAAATGGTGCATGCCTGGACCAGGACCCAGGTGCAAATGCGCCAGATCGGTGTCACCTCGCAGCAGGCCAAGATCTTCCAGCATCTCGCCCGCTACCTGGTCTACCCCGACATGCATCTGCGCGCCGAAGCCGCCGTTGTCCAGGCCGGTCTGCAGCCGCAGTCCGCACTCTGGCCGCTGGCAATCTCCGGCGACCATCCGATCTTCACGCTGCGCATCAACGATGATATCGACCTCGAAATCGCCAAGGAAGCGCTCAGCGCCCAGGAATACCTGCGCTCTCGCGGCATCATCGCCGACCTCGTGATCATGAACGAGCGGGCTGCATCCTACGCGCAGGACATGCAGCACGATCTGGATGCCCTCTGCGAGGCCGTCCGCCATTCGAGCCAGGGCGAGAGCCTGCGGCCGCATATTTTCGCGGCCCGCAAGGATCTGATGGAACCCGAGACTTACCAGGCTGTCCTGGCAGCCTCGCGTGTCGTCTTCCATGCCCGCAACGGGACGATCGTCGATCAGATCACCCGTGCGCCCGCCTTGTTTGCCTCGACGCATACCGGCGAGCCGGAAATGCGGCGGACCAGCGTGGTTGCCACCACGGCGCAGGCGATTTCGACCGCCGCCGCCATGGAAGACCGCGGCGATCTCGATTTCTGGAACGGCTTCGGCGGCTTCTCCACCGATGGGCGCGAATATGTCGTGCGCCTGTTTGGCGGCCAGTCGACGCCGCAACCATGGATCAACGTCATCTCCAACGAGAGTTTCGGCTTCCATGTCGCCGCCGAAGGGGCTGCCTTCACCTGGAGCGCAAATTCGCGCGATTACCAGCTGACGTCCTGGTCCAACGACATGGTGATCAACCGTCCGGGCGAGGCTCTCTATGTCTCGGATCTCGACAGCGGTGCCGTCATGACACCTTATGCGGCCCTGTCGCGCCGTCCGTCCGTCTCGTTCGAAGCACGTCATGGCCTCGGCTATTCCGTCTTCACCAGCGTGCAGGACGAGATTGCGCTGGAAGTGACGCAGACCGTCGACCAGGCCCGTCCGGTCAAGATGACCCGGCTGCGGCTGCGCAATGATGGCAGCACCGTCCGGCGCCTGCGTCTCTACAACTACGCCGAATGGGTTCTTGGTAACAATCCGCGTAAGACAGGCCCGTTCATCCTGTCGTCGCAGGATGCCGAGACCGGGGCGCTGTTTGCGAGCAACCCCTACAGCATCGACTATTCGCGCCATGTCGCCTTCATGGCGGCGAGCGAGACGGCCGGCAGCGTGTCGTCGAGCCGTCGCGAGTTCATCGGTCGCGCCGGTTCTATCCAGCAGCCGCAGGCCGTTGTCTCCGGCGCCGTCCTGTCCGGCTCCTTCGAACTTGAGGGCGACCCCTGCGCGGCTATGGCGATCGACGTCACCCTGCAGGCGGGCGAACAGCGCGATATCTGCTTCTACATGGGCGATGCCGGATCGACCGACGAGGCGCGTGCGCTGGTATCGGCCATCCGCTCGGAGAACTTCGACGACCTGCTTCAGGCAAGCCAGACCTTCTGGACCGGCTTTACCGGCCGGCTGCAGATCTCGACGCCCGACAAGGCGATGAACAACATGGTCAATGCCTGGCTCCCCTATCAGAGCCTTGGCTGCCGCATCATGGCCCGGACTGCGTTCTATCAGGCCAGCGGTGCCTTCGGCTTCCGCGACCAGTTGCAGGATACGCTGGCGTTCCTGACGCATTCGCCTGAGCTCGCCCGCAAGCAGATCCTCAACGCTGCCTCGCGCCAGTTCCACGAAGGCGATGTGCAGCATTGGTGGCTGCCGGGAACCGGGGCAGGCGTCCGCACCCATATCTCGGACGACGTCGTCTGGCTGGCCTATGCCATCAACCAGTACTGCACCGTGACCGGCGACAGGGCGCTGCTCGACGAGGAGCTCTCCTTCGTAGAAGGCGCGTCCCTGACATCGGGAATGCACGACGCCTTCTACAAGCCGGAGGTCTCGGCCGATAAGGTCAGCCTCTACGAGCACGCAGCGCTGGCGCTCGATCTCGCGATCCGGCGCACGGGCGGCAACGGTTTGCCGCTCATCCTCGGCGGCGACTGGAACGATGGGATGAACCGCGTCGGCATGCTGGGCCGCGGCGAGAGCACCTGGCTGGGCTGGTTCCTGGCGGGCACATTGGCGTCCTTCATCCCCTACGCGGAAACCCGTGGTGACAGCGAGCGCGTTGCACGCTGGTCGGCCCATCTGCCGGAACTGAGGAAGGCGCTGGAATCGGCCGGTTGGGATGGCGGTTACTATCGTCGCGGCTATTTCGACGACGGCACGCCGCTTGGCTCGAACGAGAACTTCGAATGCCAGATCGATTCGATTGCCCAGTCCTGGAACATCCTGTCTGGTGAAGGCGACCGGGCCCGTGGCGAGAAAGCCATGGATGCGGTGCTCGAGCGGCTGGTCGATGACGACACGGGCATCATCCGGCTGTTCACGCCGGCATTCGCCAAGTCGCCGCGCGATCCCGGCTATATCCGTTCCTATCCGCCCGGCGTTCGCGAGAATGGCGGTCAGTATACCCACGCTGCGACCTGGGTCGTGCTGGCGCTGGCCGAAATGGGCCGGGGCGACGATGCCTGGCGCTGTTTCAACCTGCTCAACCCGGTGAACCATGCCCTGGACAAGGCCGCCAGCGAGCACTACCGGGTCGAGCCCTACGTAGTGGCCGCAGATATCTACGGCGAAGGGCAACTGGCAGGCCGGGGTGGCTGGAGCTGGTATACCGGTTCCGCCGGTTGGATGTACCGCGTCGCCATCGAAGGTCTGTTGGGGATCCGCGTCGCCAACGGTCGCCTTCACGTGAAGCCCGCGTTGCCCTCGGCTTGGGAAGGCTTTACGGCAGAGCTGGAACTTTCGGATACAAAATATCGCATTTCGGTCTCAAAACCGTCCCATGGGGAAGGTTATCTCGTGACCGTCAACGACACGGCGATCGCCGATCCAGACGAAGGATATCCGATCGGCCAATAGTCACTCTTTTTTGATCCGGTTCGAATGAACGAAGGCGGCCAAAAAGGGGAACCCTTTGGCCGCCTTCGCGTTTTACGCCCGAACAGGAGAGGACCGGATGGCCCCCAAGCTGAAGACAATCCCCTTGTCGATGGGAAAAGCCGGCTCCGCCTCGGGCACTGGACAGCGCGACACCCGGCTGGACGTGCTCCGCGCGCTGGCTCTGATTGCCATTTTCATCAATCACGTTCCCGGCCAGATCTTCGAACATCTGACGACCAAGAATTTCGGGTTTTCCGACTCGGCCGAGGCTTTCGTGCTGATATCGGGCATCTCGATCGGGCTTGCCTATGGCGGGCGATTCGTCATCGGCAAACGCCTGGAGGCCTCCTACAAGGCAATCCGGCGTGCCGGTACGCTCTACATGGCCCACATGATCACCACGTTCATGACGATCGGGCTGTTCATCAGCGGCGCCTGGATCTTCAGCCGCCCGGGGCTCCTCTGCGAGATCAATATCCTGCCGGTGCTGACGAACCTGACGGCCGGGATACCCTCCCTGCTCCTGCTCGGCCACCAGATCGGCTACAACAACATCCTCCCGATGTACGCGGCCTTGCTGCTCATGGTGCCCGCCATCCTGTGGCTGGAAGCGCTCAGCCCGAAGCTGCTGCTGCTGATCTCGGCAACCGTCTGGATGGCGGCCGGCGTCTATCAGATCGCTCCCCATAACTTCCTGCTGCCAGGGTTCTGGTTCCTCAACCCGCTGTCATGGCAGTTCCTGTTCGTCATCGGCATCGTCTGCATGATGCATGTCCGTCGCGGCGGAAAACTGCCGCAGCATCCGATGCTGTTTGCGCTTGCTGCCGGCTACGTGGCGATTTCGTTCATCTGGGTGACCTTCAAGCTCTGGTCGCTCGGCGAAATTCTGGCCTCGACCGGTCTGCCGCCGGTCATGGTCGGCTTCGACAAGACATTCCTGTCGCTGCCGCGCCTTCTGCATGTGCTGGCACTTGCTTACCTGGTCATCAATATCCCGGCGATCTCTCGCTGGCTGCGGCTGTCGTCCGAGAACCCGCTGACGGTGCTCGGTCGCCACTCGCTGAACATCTTTGCCGCCGGCACGATCCTGGCGATGACAGGTCAGGTCCTGCTCTACGTCACCAACAACGACCACGTTGTCGGTCCGCTCTTCGTCGTCTTCGGGATTGTCGTGCAGTTCTACTATGCCGACCATCTGGAAGCCAAGCGGCTGCTCGACCGCGAGCGGACGCGCGGCGTTTCCCAAGGCACGGCGCTGGCTATGCCGGCGCGTCGTGATCCCCGCTAAGCATCAGCCGGCCCGAAACTCCTCGAGCCGGCGGATTTGTTTTCCGTCCTTGTCGAAATTGGATGGGTCGAGCCAAGCGCTATAGGCTCGATTCAAATCCGGCCATTCCTTGTCGATGATCGAATACCAGGCGGTATCGCGATTTTCGCCCTTCACGACCATATGCTGTCGGAAGATGCCTTCGAACTGGAAGCCGAACCGTTCGGCCGCGTGCTTCGATGGCGCGTTGTTGTTGTTGCACTTCCATTCGTAACGGCGGTAGCCGAGGTCCTCGAAGATATAGCGGGCAAACAGGAAGAACGCTTCGGTCGCCGCCGGCTTTCGCGAGACGAGCGGGCCCCAGTAGATATTGCCGATCTCGATGACGCCGGGTGCAGGCTCGATGCGCATCAGGGCCTGCCGCCCGGCAATCCTGCCGCTCGGTTCATCGATCAGAACGAAAAACATGGGATCGGTGCTTGCTTCCGCCTTTTCCAGCCAAGGCTGGAACGCCGTGCGGCTTTCCGGCGGATAGTCAGGCAACCAGGCAAAGCGGCTGCCGGCGTCGGCGACGCTGGAGGCCTCATAGAGGCCGTCGCCGTGCTTTGCCGCGTCCAGAGGCTCCAGGCGGACATAGCGGCCTTGGAGGATCTTGCGTTCGGGACGCGGACGGGCCTGCCAGTCTCTCAAATTCTCGGACATGCGTTGGTCCTTTTTCTTCGCGCCTGTCTTATTGATAGCGCTCGCCATTCCGGAAATCAAATCGCGCCGTCAGCGCAGCCAGGTGGCGTAGTCCGAGACCAGCAGATGCAGGGGCTGTTCGTCCTCGTCTATTCCGGAGAAGCGCGATACGGCCGGGTCGTCGAAGATATTGTCGGTCGTGTCATCGTTGACCGTCGAGACTTCCGCAACGAAGACGTCGCCATCCTCGGCCCAGAAGGCATGCCAGTCGCCCGGCATCAAAGTCACGCTTTCGCCGGGCGCCAGTCTGAGCTTTTCGCCGGCGGGAAGCGTTCGCGCCAGGCCGTCGCAGAAGACCCGCGTGCCCTTGGTGCGGTCGCAACGCCCGTCGGTGTCGCCGAACAGCTCGATCACCAGCGTGCCGCCGCCCCGATTGATGATGTCCTCCGCCTTCAGCACATGGGTATGGCTCGGCGTCACCTGGCCATCGCGGGAAATCATCGCCTTCTCGGCATAGAGCATGCCGCGTCCCTTCTGCAGGTCTGCAAACCTGCCGTTGCGGGCAGTGAACAGGAAGAGGCCGGATCGGGAGAAATCGCCCAGCCCGAAGTCGGTAATGTCCCAGCCAAGGTTCGAATCGACGATATTGCCGATCTCGTGCTTGCTGGCCTGCATCTCACTCGGTGTCCAATGGGCGAAAGGCGGCAGGATGTAGCCGAAGGAGCGCATGAACGCCTCTGCGTCACGAATGATCCGGTTGATGTCGCTGCGTTTCATCGGTGCTGTCATGGTTTCCTCCGCTTTCGAGATATTACTTGACGCCGATGCCGGCTGTCAGGCCGCCATCGATGCGGTGGTCCGAGCCGGTGATGAAGCCCGCCGCGTCCGAGGCCAGAAAGGCCACCAAGGCGGCAACCTCCTCCGGCTCGCCGATGCGACCGAGCGGATGCGCCTCGCCGAAGCGGCGGAAGGCGTCGTCGATATCGGCATCGGGGCCGCCGAACGTGCGGGCTGCAAGCTCGAGGATGGGCGTGCGTACGGACCCCGGACTGATCGAGACGACGCGAATCCCGTCGGCGGCAAAATCCAGTGCCATGGCGCGCGTCATAGCATGGATGGCGCCCTTCGAGGCGACGTAGGCCGAGACACCCTGCTGGCAGGCATGGCCCTGGACGCTGGACAGGTTGACGATGGCGCCGCCGCCGCGCTTGCGCATCTCCGGCACGCCGAACTGGGCGGTCAGGTGGATCGAGCCGACATTGACGGCGAGGCAGCGCATGAAGGTCTCGAAGGAGGTCTCCGTCGCATCGCCATAGGGATGGATGGCTGCGGCGTTGACGATGACGTCGATGCCGCCGAAGCCAGCAACCGTTTCCGCCACGGCATCGCCGACGCGCTCGGGAATGGAGACATCGGCAGTCAGGACGATGAGCGCGAGCCCCTCGGCCGACGCCAGGCTTTGCAGTTCGGCATTGGCGGCAGTATCGATCCCGACCGCGGCGACTGCGGCGCCCTGTCGGGCAAGGTGCAGCGCCACGGCGCGGCCGATGCCCGTTGTTCCTGTGACGAGAGCGACCTTGTTGGTGAAGTCTGGCATCATCGGCGTCCTTTGCGCGGCATGCTTCGGTTTACAGAGGGCGTCGCACGCGGCGCCTCGGGAATGAATTCGAGACCGGCATCGAGATGGCGGTCCATATGATAGGAAAAGGCGATGCGGTCGCGGTCGCGCAATGCGGCCACGATGGCGGCATGTTCATCGACAACGGCTTCCAGCGCCAGCCGTTGCGACTTGCCGGCCAGCATCAGGCGCTGGATCACCGGCCGGAGCATGCCATAGGTTTCCGAAAGGGTGCGGTTGCCTGCGGCATCGACCAGCAGCGCATGGAACTGGAAGTCGCGCTCGGATGCCTGCTCGGCATTTTCGGCCGAGAGGATGGTCTCGTTGATCGCATCCATGTCGTCCAGCATGGCCGGCGTCAGGCGCAGCAGCAGGGGATCGAACAGGTTCATCTCCGTTAGTCGGCGGTAGCCCTGAATGTCACGAAAGGCATCGACCGAGATGTCCATGGCAAAGGCGAAGAGACGCTGCATGGCGCTCTGGTGCTGATCGGTCAGAACGGCACCGATCTTCTGCCGCGATTCGGCAACGCCATAGGCTTTCAGCGTGCGGAAGGCTTCGCGCACGGTGTTGCGGCTGGACTCGAACAGCACGGCAAGTTCGGCTTCCCCAGGCAGGATATCGCCGACGCTCATCCCGCGTTCGCGGATCATCTCGCGGATCTGGCGCACGACGTCGTCTACGGCCGAAGCCCTGCTGCCGTCCTCCATGCCCGTTCCTCACAGTTCGCCTGGTGGGAATGTTATTATGTTGGGCTTAAAGTCGCAATATCGGATGCTCTCTTGTCATTTGAATTTTTTTCCCCTTAATTGTCCAACATTAACCGGGAGGATGACATGCTGGAAAGTTGGCGTTGGTTTGGACCCGAGGATCCCGTCACGCTGTCGCACGCGCGGCAGGCCGGTGCCCATGGTGTCGTGACGGCCCTGCACCACATCTATGACGGTCGCGCCTGGACGCCGGACGATATCGCCGAGCGGATGGCGCTGGTCAAAAAGGCGGGCATGGTGTGGTCGGTTTGCGAATCGATTCCCGTCAACTCCGCCATCAAGCTGCGCAGCGGAAACTGGCGGCGCTATGTCGACGCCTGGAAGGTCAGCCTTGCCAACCTCGGCAAGGGCGGCGTCCCCGTCGTCTGCTACAATTTCATGCCTGTCGTCGACTGGACGCGCACCAACCTGCTCTTTCCAACCGAGGTCGGCGGTTTCGCGCTGCGCTTCGACATGGTGGATTTTGCGGCCTACGACCTGTTCGTGCTGAAGCGGCGGGCTGCGGAAGACAGCTATGCGCCCGGTATCATCGACGCGGCCCGCCGCCGTTTCGAGGCGATGGGGCAGGCCGATATCCTGACGCTCGAGAAAAACATCATCGCCGGCCTCCCCGGCGGCGAGGACAGTCACACGCGCGAAACCATTCGCGGCGAGATCGCGTCCTATGACGACCTGTCTTCGGACGACATGCGCGCCAATCTGGTCGAGTTCCTGCGCGAAGTCGTGCCCGTCGCGGCCGAAAACGGCGTCCGGCTCGCCATCCATCCCGACGATCCGCCATTTTCGCTGTTCGGACTGCCGCGGGTGGTTTCGCAGGCCGAGGACATCCAGACCATTCTCGGAGCGGTCGACGACCCTTCCAACGGGATCACGCTCTGTGCCGGGTCCTATGGCTCGCGTTCGGGCAACGATGTCGTCGGCCTGGCATCGCGTTTTGCCGAGCACATCCACTTTGCCCACCTGCGCAATGTCAGCAAGGAGCCGGACGGTTCCTTCGTCGAATCCGATCACCTCGGCGGCGATGTCGACATGGTCGCCCTTATCGCAGTGCTGCGCCGCGAGGAGCGTCGGCGGCAGGCGGGCGGCCGCAGCGATTGCGTCATCCCGATGCGTCCCGACCACGGGCATCTTTTGATCGACGACCAGGCGAAGACCGTCAACCCCGGCTATTCCTGCATTGGCCGCCTGAAGGGCCTGGCGGAGCTTCGCGGCGTCATCGCAGCGCTCGACCAGATGCAGGGCGCCGCACCTTCCGGTTTGTAAGTCCGGAGGCTATGGCGTTCAGAAGCCGGAAGGCGGGCGCTCAAATGACGCGCCTGTCTTTCCCTTGCTGTCTTCGCGGGGTGGCTTCACCGACTTGTCTTCGTCAAACGCCCAAGGCTAACCCGCCAGGGGTTAACGGTGGGGCGGATGGCTCAAGATTGGTGGAGTGGAAGATCCGCATTGCGCGTGCCGGCACGAATTGGCTTATACAATCCTCCACGATCCAGTAGTCTGGTGGTTGATTCATCGTCAATCGTGGATACCGTCATGGACAAGAAGACACCCCCCTCTGTTCCGGCACCGCTGCCGGACGACGTGCCGCTGCGCTCGCGCGCCTGGTTCGACAATCCGCAAAATCCGGACATGACGGCGCTCTATCTCGAACGTTACATGAATTTCGGTCTCAGCCTGGATGAGCTGCAGTCGGGAAGGCCGATCATCGGCATCGCCCAGACTGGCTCCGACCTGTCGCCCTGCAATCGGCACCATCTGGAGCTTGCCAAGCGCGTGCGCGAGGGCATTCGCGACGCCGGCGGCATCGCCATCGAATTTCCCGTGCATCCGATCCAGGAAACCGGCAAGCGGCCGACCGCCGGTCTCGACCGCAACCTCTCCTATCTCGGCCTCGTCGAAGTGCTCTACGGCTATCCGCTCGATGGCGTCGTGCTCACCATCGGTTGCGACAAGACCACACCCGCCTGTCTGATGGCGGCGGCCACCGTCAACATTCCGGCCATCGCGCTGTCGGTCGGTCCCATGCTCAACGGCTGGTTCAGAGGCGAGCGCACCGGCTCCGGCACCATCATCTGGAAGGCCCGCGAGCTGCTGGCCAAGGGCGAGATCGACCAGAAGGGTTTTCTGAAGCTGGTCGCCTCCTCGGCACCGTCGACCGGATATTGCAACACGATGGGGACGGCGACCACGATGAATTCGCTGGCCGAGGCGCTCGGCATGCAGCTGCCCGGCGCTGCCGCCATCCCGGCGCCCTATCGCGATCGCCAGGAAATGTCCTACGAAACCGGCCTCAGGATCGTCGAGATGGTACGGGAAGACCTGAAGCCGTCGGACATCCTGACCCGCGAAGCCTTCATCAATGCGATCAAGGTCAATTCGGCCATCGGCGGCTCCACCAATGCGCCGATCCATCTGAATGCGCTGGCCCGGCATATCGGCGTCGCGCTCGATATCGACGACTGGCAGACCCATGGCGAGGACATCCCGCTCCTGGTCAACCTGCAGCCGGCCGGGGAATATCTGGGCGAGGATTATTACCATGCGGGCGGCGTGCCTGCCGTCATGGGCGAACTGATCAGGCACGACCTGCTCGATACCAGCGCCATGACCGTCAACGGTCGCACGGTCGGCGAGAACTATGCCCATTGTCGGATCGAGGACGAGAAGGTCATCCGGCCGTTCGAGCGCCCGTTGAAGGAAAGGGCCGGTTTCCGGGTGTTGCGCGGAAACCTGTTTTCCTCGGCGATCATGAAGACCAGCGTCATCTCGCCGGAATTCCGCGCGCACTATCTGTCGAACCCGGAGGACCCCGAGGCTTTCACCGGCCGGGCGATCGTCTTCGACGGGCCGGAGGATTATCACGCGCGGATCGACGATCCGGCGCTGGCGATCGATCTGAAAAGCATCCTGTTCATGCGCGGCGCCGGTCCCATCGGCTATCCCGGTGCGGCCGAAGTCGTCAACATGCGGGCCCCCGACTATCTCTTGAAGCAGGGCATCAACTCGCTGCCCTGCATCGGCGATGGGCGCCAGTCCGGCACGTCGGGTTCGCCGTCGATCCTCAATGCCTCGCCGGAAGCGGCTGCCGGCGGGACGCTGGCGCTGCTGCGCACCGGCGACATGGTGCGGATCGACCTCAACGAGGGTTCGGCCAACATCCTCATCGACGATCGGGAACTGGCAGCAAGGCGGCAGGCCCTCGAGGCCGCCGGCGGCTACGCCTATCCCGACAGCCAGACGCCGTGGCAGGAAATCCAGCGCGCCTATGTCGGGCAGCTGGAAACCGGCGCGGTGCTCGAACCGGCGGTCAACTACCAGCGCATTGCCCAGACGAAGGGAATCCCGAGGGATAATCACTAGGCGCATTTCCAGCAAACCGTGACCGGTTTGCGTCCGGAACTGCGGAGCTCAGACTGCTCTCCATCTCCAGCGGCATCCTGTTGCCGCCGGCTGCCATGCCGTGCCTGCAAAATCCCTCTTGTTAAGGAAATTCCCTTGAACCGCTTTCATTTTTCCGGTGTGGCGCTTGTCGCCATGCTGCTTTCCGGCACGGCTGCCAGTGCTGAAGACTTCGCCGTCATGCCGTTGAAGGATGGCGACAGCTTCACCGGTTGCCTCGCACAAAACATCGATGCCGGTATCGGCCTGCTTGCTGTCGGCGACAAGGTCGTGCTGTTTGCCAATTCGTCGAAATTCCCCATCGCCAAGGGCGATGCGGTGAAGGGCTCGTGGTCGGTGGACGGCGGTACGGCCACGGATTTCGCGTCGACAGCCGACACCGCTGCCACCGCCTCCCTCGACGTGCCCAACACCACCGAGGCCGTCACGGCATTGACCACGGGCAAGATCCTGACTGTCAAAGCCAACGCCGCCAGCGTCGATTTCCCGCTCGAAGGCGTCGAGAAGGCTTTCACGGGCCTGACGGAATGCATGCAGACCCAGAAGGCCCCGGAATAATATTGGCGCCAGAGCAGCGGTGGTCGCCGAAGGGCGGCCACCTCTCGAATCGAGGTGCAGATTCTAGCCGATCGACATCAGGCTGGCATTGCCGCCGGCAGCTGTCGTGTTGATGCTGGTGGAGACCTCCTCGAGCAGCCAGTTCAGGCAATAGCTGTCGGGATTTTCGGCAAGCTCCTGGCTCGATGCGCCCTGCACGATGATCAACGGCCCCGGCAGACGGGCAATCGCTACGCCGGCCGCCCGGATGCGATCGGCGTCGCCTTCGATCAGTGCGCCGGCAAAGGGACCTGCCGATGTCCACTCCGCGCTGAATGTCAGTCGTGACCGGACGCTGGCCGGGAGGCCCTCCAGGGTCGGCTCCAAGCGTGTCGACGCATCGACCACGGCGTTGTTGCCCGTGGCCAGTACCGCTGCCAGCTGGCGATACAGGCCTTCTGCCGTCTGCGGCATCAGCAGGATCGTGCCGCGCGGGTGCAGTGCATAGAGGTTTCGTTCGCCCACAGGGCCGGCAAGCTCTGAGATCAGGCCGAGCGCAGAGCCGGTACCGGTTTCGCGGACAGCGCTGGCGAGTGCGTTCTCGTCTTTTCCATCCAGCCATTTGGCGAAATCGAGCAGCGCCGGTTCGGTGTGGACCGAGCTGTGCTGCGGGGGCACGGGCGGCGTCGAGACGAGGCGGCCGAGATAGAGCGGACCGCCGGCCTTGGGACCCGTGCCCGACAGGCCCCGGCCGCCGAACGGCTGGACGCCGACGACGGCACCGATGATGTTGCGATTAACGTAGAGATTGCCGGCCCTGATGCGGCTCGTCACATGGGCAATGGTTTCGTCGAGGCGCGTGTGCAGGCCGAAGGTCAGGCCGTATCCGGTCGCATTGATATCGTCGATCAGCCGGTCGAGATCGTCGCGCCGATAGCGCAGCACGTGCAGGACCGGACCGAAGACCTCCTGTTTCAGATCGGAAAGCTGCCCGAGTTCGATGATCGTCGGCGGCACGAAGGTGCCTTTGGCCGTTGCCTCGGTCAGTGCGAGCTGCTCGACCCTGGCGCCGATGCCGCGCATGGCGTCGATGTGCTTTTCGATGCCGGCCTTCGCCTCCGCGGTGATGACCGGGCCGATGTCGACCGAAAGGCTATCCGTGCGGCCGATGGCCAGTTCGTCGAGCGCACCTTTCAGCATCTTGAGGACGCGGTCGGCCACCTCGTCCTGCAGGCAGAGGACCCGCAATGCCGAGCAGCGCTGGCCGGCGCTGTCGAAGGCAGAGGCGATGACATCGGCGACCACCTGTTCGGCCAGCGCCGAGCTGTCGACGATCATGGCGTTCTGGCCGCCGGTTTCGGCGATGAAGGGGATCGGCTTGCCGCTTACGGAGAGGCGGCTTGCCAGCTGGCCTTGGATCAGCCGGGCAACATCCGTCGAGCCGGTAAACATGACGCCGGCAATGGCATCGTTTCCGACCAGGGCCGCACCGACCCGGCCATCGCCGGGCAACAACTGCAGCACGTCTGCCGGAATGCCCGCCTGGTGGAGCAGGCGAACCGCCTCGGCGGCGATGAGCGGCGTTTCCTCGGCGGGCTTGGCAAGCACTGGATTGCCCGCAACCAGCGCTGCCGCGATCTGGCCCGTGAAGATCGCTAGTGGGAAATTCCAGGGACTGATGCAGACGATCGGGCCTAGCCCGTGATGGGCAAGGCCGAGGGTGCGGTTGGCCTGGGCGGCGTAGTAGCGCAGGAAATCGATCGCCTCGCGCACTTCGCCGATGGCGTTCGGCAGGGATTTACCGGCCTCGCGCATGATCAGGCCCAGCAGTTGCGGCATCTGCTCCTGCAGCAGGTCGGCGGCGCGCGACAGGCAGGCGGCGCGCTCGGCCGTCGGTGTCGCGTTCCACCCTGCAGCGGCGGCAGTCGCTGTGGAAACGGCCTGAAGGACGTCCGCGTCGGTCGATTCCGCCACGGTTCCGACGATATCGCCGGCATCTGCAGGGTTGCGAATCGGAATGGCATCGCTTCCGGTGCCGCTAGGCGGGGCGGCGGTCCATTCAGCATGGGTGCCAGCACGCAGGATCTCCGACAATTCGGTCAGCGTGGTTTCGTCGGACAGATCGAGCCCGGCGGAGTTGCGACGCTCGCCGTAGAGATCGGCCGGGCGCTTGATCTGCTCGTGCTGGGCGCCGACAACAGGCATGCCGCGCACGATCTCGACCGGATCTGCCGTCAGCTCGTCGACGGAGATCGCGGGATCGGCGATGCGGTTGACAAAGGAGGAATTGGCGCCGTTTTCGAGCAGTCGCCGGACGAGATAGGCGAGCAGCGTTTCATGGGTGCCGACAGGCGCGTAGATGCGGCACGGCCGATCGAGATTGTTGCGGCCGACGACCTCGTCATAGAGCGGCTCGCCCATGCCATGAAGGCACTGGAATTCGTAATCGCCGACCTTGAAGGCGGGACCTGCCATGGCGTGGATCGTCGCCAGCGTCTGGGCGTTGTGGGTGGCGAATTGCGGAAATACCCGGTCCCGTGCCGCCAGCAGCTTTTTCGCGCAAGCAATGTAGGAGACGTCGGTGTAGATCTTGCGGGTGTAGACGGGGAAATCGCTGAGGCCGTCGACTTGCGCACGCTTGATCTCGGCATCCCAATAAGCCCCCTTGACGAGGCGGACCATGATGCGGTGGCTGGCTCTTTCGGCAAGATCGATGATGAAGTCGAGAACGGCAGGGCAGCGCTTTCCATAGGCCTGGACGACAAATCCCATGCCGTCCCAGCCGGAAAGATCCGGATCGAGGCGCAGCGCTTCAAGCAGATCGAGCGACAGTTCGAGCCGATCGGCTTCTTCCGCATCGATGTTCAGGCCGATGTCGTAGCGCTTTGAAATCAAGGCCAGCTTCTTCACGGCCGGCAGCAGTTCCGCCATGACGCGGGCGCTCTGGGCGCGCGAATAGCGTGGGTGGAGCGCCGAGAGCTTGATGGAAATGCCCGGGCCGTCGTAGATGCCCCGGCCGGCGGATGCCTTGCCGATCGCGTGGATGGCGTTTTCGTAGTCGGCAAAGTAGCGCTTTGCGTCCGCTGCGGTGGTCGCGGCCTCGCCCAGCATGTCGTAGGAGTAGCGGAAGCCTCTCGCCTCCAGCGCCCGCGAGCGGCGCAGCGCCTCGTCGATGGTTTCGCCGGTGACGAACTGCTCGCCCATCATCCGCATGGCCATGTCGACGCCGCGGCGGATCACCGGTTCGCCGGCGCGCGCGATCAGCCGCGTCAGCGCCGCCGACAGGCCGGGATCGTTGACCGTCGAGGTCAGCTTGCCCGTCACGACAAGGCCCCAGGTAGCGGCGTTGACGAAGAGGGAGCGACCGCCGCCGACGTGGGAGCGCCAGTCGCCATGGGCAATCTTGTCGCGGATCAGCGCATCGCGCGTCGCGGTATCCGGAATGCGCAGCAGCGCTTCGGCGAGACACATCAGGGCGACGCCTTCCTGGCTGGACAGCGAGTACTCATGCACCAGTCCTTCGACGCCGGATCCCTTGTGCTTGGCCCGCAGGGCGAGGATCAGCTTCGTGGCGGTCTGTTTGGCAGCCGCACGGATATTGTCGGGCAGGGTCGCGGCGTCCACGAGGCGGGGGACGCATTCGGTTTCCGGCAACCGATAGGCGGCTGTTATCGCCTTGCGCAGCGGTGTCGGCGGAGACACCGGAGGAGCGAAATCCGCAAAAATCGGTGTGCTGCTGTCGGCTGCTGCTGTCTTTTCTGGAACGGCGGTCTGCATTGCGGTCACCCCTGGCGAATGCGTGATTTCACGTGAATCATCTTATCATTGCGGGCGAAGTCGATCTGCCTTTATAGTCGGCTGGATAGGGTGAATTTCCTGATTAACGATACCTTCGTGGTGAAAATGATGGCTGAAGCAGATGGCGGTGGTGAAATCGATCATTTCGATCGAAAGATCATGGATGCGCTCGTCGAAGACGGGCGGATGACGATCACCGAGCTGTCGAAACGGGTCGGTCTCTCGAAGACGCCCTGCCAGGTGCGGCTGAAGCGGCTGATGGAAGAAGGCTATATCCTCGGCTTCCATGCGCGGCTCGACCCGCAGAAGCTCGGGCTCGACCACATCGCCTTTGCCGAGGTGAAGCTGTCGGATACGCGCGAGAAGGCGCTGGAGGAATTCAACAGCCGGGTGGCGAAACTCAAGGAAGTCGAGGAGTGCCATATGATCGCCGGCCAGTTCGACTACCTGCTCAAGGTCCGCACGTCGGATGTCCGAAAATACCGGCAGGTGCTGGGCGAAAAGATCTCCAGCCTGCCGCACGTCGCCAGCACCTCCACCTTCGTGGTTATGCAGGCAATCAAGGAGAGCGGCCTCTGATGGAGGGGCAGGCTCGTGCCGCAATTCGGCGTATCAGGAAACATCGAATGGCCCGGTCGTTTCGTAGCGCGCATTTTCGTGCGCAAACCGCCGCGTCGTGTCGCCGGAATCGTTTCTAGCCGATGGCGATGAGCAAGGCGCCGCCGGATAGTTCGACACTCATATCGGAAAGCCGCTTGCCCGAGAGGTTTGCCGCGTCGTGGCGTTGCAGTGCCATTTTCTCCGGACCGATACTGAAGGCTATCGGCATCAGCGCGAAGACGAACAGGATCGGCGATGTCTCCGGCGAGTGCGGCAGGTCGGCGGCCTGGATCCTACGCACGGAATGCGGAATGCCGCGTCTCACCATGAGATTGAGATCGGCAATCGGTCCGTTCCGCAGCCGGCCGGAGGTTGGGACGTCGCCTGCAAAGCGGTAGGGTTCCGTGCCCTGGTCGAGCAGCTCAGGCGGCCGGCCCTCGACCGAGAGTTCCATGGCGTCGCCGTCGATGACCGTGAGGATCCGGTCTATGCCAGGAAAGGGGGAGAACGGGCCGTCGGCGGCGACGGTTGCCATGCTGATCCGCCAGTCGAAGTCGCCGGACGGCGACGCCTGCGGGAAAACGGCGATCTCCAGCGTTTCCCCACCGCCGTTTTTCCATGGCATTCGCTTGTATTCGCTGTGGGGAAGGACGGTCATGCTGGTTCTCTGGACAGTTGATCTGTCGATGTCACTTCGAGGATGCTTAGGCGGTGGCACTCAAGGGGCGGAAGACGCCGGCAAACTGATAGCGGTCGCCGGGGTGGATGATTTCGGCGAACGTGACGGTGCGGCCGCTCTGCCATGTCTGGCGGGAGAGGACGAGACAGGGCTCGCCCTTCTGCATGTCGAGGGCTTTTGCGGTCGTGCTGTCCGCGGAAACCGCCTTGATCACATGCCGCGCCTCCGACCAGGGCACCTGTTCCAGCAGCCAGCTGCCGGGCGGCTTGGTTTCAAAGGTCTCGAAGCGGGCGCGCGGCACGGTGTCCAGCATGATCAGCCGATGCTCCATGGCATGCGGCTTGTGGTCGACGATGTGAAGGCAGGTCAGCCGCAACAATTCCTTGCCGGCCTCTTCGCCGAGCTTGAGCGCTTCGGAGGGGCCGAGGCGCTCGATCCTGCTCGACAGGATCCGGAACGTGTAGTCGTGTCCGGCAGTTCGCGCGTCGGCGCCGATATCCTGGATCTCCATGACGGTCCGGTCTATCTGCGGTGGTGCGACAAAGGAGCCGGCGCGCCGTTTGCGCAGGATCATGCCGCGGTCGGCAAGCGCGGTCAGCGCCTTGTTGACGGTCATCCGCGAGCAGCCGTATTCCAGTTCCAGCTCGTGCTCGAACGGAATGCGCTGGCCGGGCTGCCACGTGCCGTCCATGATCTTGGTTTCGATGTCGTCGTATATGCTCTGATGGATGGACTTCAACGCTATCCCCGGGTCGCAGTGCAGCGATCTGCTGGTGCGATCGATGCTCGTGCCGCAACCGAACGCTCGGTGTCGGCTCTGTTCGTTGTGTATATGCTTTTGAGAAAAATTCCACATTTTAGCGCAGCTGCAATTTCCCGTATCGCGGCCGTGAAAAATCTGCCAAAAGCCACCGGTCCGAAAGGACAGGGCGCGATTGCTATCAGCTTAAGGATAGGATCGGGCGGGCAGATTGACGTCTCTCCTGCTGCTGCGAAACGACGTGGCCGTCCATAAAGTCTTCGCTGCTTCGGGTCAGCCGAGCTCCAGAGCGATCGGCTCCTGCAGGTCGCGGGCGACGTAATCCTGGATCTGGCGGACGATCTGGGCGGCGTGATCGACCGCAAGCCGATCGGCGCGCTCCACGTCGCCGGCCTCGATGGCCGATATCATCTCCTCGTGCTCATCGACATATTGCCTGGGCAGACGATCGTCGAACGTCGAATAATAGAGCCTGAGGATGCGCCGGCCTTCGTCGAGCAATTTGGCAAAAA
>CAZZZI010000010.1:0-45008 GCA_964658415.1 uncultured Sphingomonas sp.
CGAGCGGCGAGACGATCTTCAGGATGCGGTTCGCCTGGATGAAATCGGCGGCGGATGACATGTCGTCCATGGGCTAACGCCTCTTTTTCATGCGGAAACGAAGTTGCGATATTCTTCAGGATTGGCGGCGATCCGCTCGGTGGCCAGCTTGAAGCGGGAGAAGCTTTCGAACCCCCAGCGGTCAAGGACAAGCCACCGCTTGCCGAAAACCTCGGTGGCGCGGTCACCATGGAGGTCGTCGAACTGCTGCATCTCCCCCAGGAGTGCCTGCTTCTCGGCTGCTTGAAGCGTGCCCAGATGGATCGACACGGCATGCGGCAAGCTGGACGCGCCAGCCCGTCCCAGCCTGCGGGCTTCGGCACTCACGGAAAGCAGATCGCCGCAAGCGCCTGCAAGGCGGCGCAGCTGCGGAAATTCCGGCCGCATGTCCTCCTCCAGAAACTGGCGGAACGACGCGGGATCCTCGACGACCGCGCCGACCATCCGCAGGAAATCATCGACGCTGAAACCCGCATCGCGCGGATCGAGATCGTCGCCGAAGGCCAGGAGGAATGCGCCGTCCAGATCTTCGGCATTGCGCTGCCGGAAACTGTCGATATCCGCCTGCAGCGTCCGCACCGCGTCGGTCGGCAGACCGCGCCCGTAAAGCGCCACCGCTTCCGGAACGGTCTCGGCCTCGAGATCCATGTCCTGATGGAAACAGTTGCCCATCATTGCCGCCAAGGCCGGAAAAGCCGGGTCGGTTTTCATGCCGCTCTTCTCCTGCATCAGGGTATGGGAAAGGAGGTAAGGACGAAGTAGGGGCGACCTGCATAGGTCTCACGCATCAACCGCACCTCGACACGGGTCATGGATCTTATCTGCTGCGTCGATTTCAAAATTCCCCGGCCGACGTCGCGTCCGAAATCCATTTCGAGCTTCAGAACGTTTCCTTGGCCGGCATCCCGGGACCAGGCAATGATCCGCGCCCGGTTGGTCTGCACGGTGCGCGTGACGGCGCGTTCGGCGGTCACCAGGTCGCTGTAGGTCGAAATGGACTTCGGTGCCCGCCCGCGGCTTGCCATCTCTGTCATCCGCTGCATCAGTTCCTGATCCGTCCAGCCGACATGGCGGGCGATGGTGTGTCCGCCGACAGAGGCACCTTCCTCCGCCTCCTGGCGCATCAGCGAGATCCGGCCGGCGCGGACCGCGCCGACACGCACCGCGCCCGCCATGGCCGATCCGGCAAGCGGCACCATGATTTCGACGGCCAGCGAAATATTGTCCGCCGTCTCAGGGCTGGCGCCGAGGGTTTTCGCCAGCGACGTGACGCCCTGTTCTGACAGGGAACTGAGATTACGCCCGCTCCAGATCTGCCGGCCGCCGGTCACGCATTGATCGATGCCGTGCGCACCCAGCGCAAGGCCGCCCGCCTTGGTGACCATCGTCGGTTCCGGCGCAGCCAGGAGCACACCGGCGCCCGCGAGTTCCGCTCCGCAGCCGAGCAGCCGAAGGCCGCCGATAATGCGGTTGCCGATCGTGCCCTGCGGCTCCAGCGTCTCGTTTTCCAGCACCGCCGCCAGCTGGCTCGCCGACAGGGCGAGCCGAAGGCCATCCTGCTGCTCGTCGTCCGAACCAGGCGCTACACGGGCATTCGCCAGTGCCGTCATGGCCGGACCATCCCAGCCGCCCGCAGCATGACGTGGGCCGGTTGCAGGCGCAACGCTGAGGATGGCTGTCGGCTATCGGGATGGGTCTTCGTCATCTTGCCGCTCCCTCAGCCGGTCGCGGCAAGCGAGGCTTGCGAAAAATTCCGCACGAAATTGTCGACCAGCGTGTTCCGCTCGAAATAGTGGAGCAGATCCAGCCGGTTGGTTCGCGCGTTGAAATAGGCTGCGGCGATGGGACGCTCGTCCTTTTTCTGCAGGAACGTCACCGCAGGATTGCCGTAGAGAAGCCGGGTCGGCGCAGGATCTTCCCCCAGAATGCGGATGAAAGGCAGGGTGACGGACTTGCGGTAGTGTTCCATGGCCTTGGCGGTGAATATGTTCTTCTTGCCGACATACCGGTTGAGAACGCCGACCTTGCCGTTCGGCCGCGTGGTGATCTGCGTTCCCGGTTCGATCATCTCGGAAAGCCATTCGCTTGCCCCCGGCGTCCCCTGGATCCTGCGACCTTTGAAATAGACGTCTTCACCGGTGGTGATGGTAAACACCCGTCGCATCACCTGGAGATGGCTGCTTCCGATGACTTTGATCCCGCCGATCTTCGCGCTCGGCGCAATCATGCCGAAAGTGCTTTCGTCGAAGACCTCCTCGACAATCAGATTGTAGTCCGTCAGTGCCACCTTATCGATGTCAGGGTTGCTCATCGCAATCTCCTCCAAGCCAAAACGGGTGCGTTCAAAGGTCATCGGCGCCGGTGATATCCGGCGCCGAATTGCAGGCGGCGATTAGGCCGCTTTTGTCGTGGCGAGATCGTAAGATGCGATCATCGGCGACTGCGGTGACTGGTTCTCGTCGAACGGCGTGTACTTCACTTCCATCTTTGTGAAGTTCAGCTTGATCGTCTCGATCGGCCGGTCACCGTTGGAATCGATCGAGTAGCTGGCGATCAGCGTATTGGTAAGATTGTATTCGATATAGGTCTCGCCGGGATTGCCTGTCGTCACGAGGTGGATGACGGTCCGCTTTCCGGTCCGGCCGGAGCAGGCTTCCTGGAAAAGCTTTGTGGACGAGGAGTCGCTGACCTTGGTCAGGATGACTTCCGAAATCGTTGGCTCGGAGGCTTCGCGGTTCGCTGCAGAGCCAGCGGACGTGTTCATGTTGCGGGAAACATTCCAGTGAATGGCTTCAATGTCCATCCACTTGCGGTGCTGCTCATGCGTCGCATCACCCTGAATGCCATCGATCTGCAGATAAATCGGCATGCATAACTCTCCTGTGAAATCGGATTTTGCTTATTCCGTGTTAGGCGTTGTGGCCTCTCGTCGTGCTGTTCCCCGAGCACGCTTGGCGTTTCGGGGAGTGATCGTCTCCCGGTTATCCCCCGGCGGGACGAATTCAGGTTGAGCGCCAGCTTCACCGGCAGTGATGCCGAAGCCGTGCGCCCCATGGTCGATAGTGATGGCAGCCACCTTGTCGCCGGCCGATACCATGTCGAGGAAGAAAGTCGACAGCATCGGCATGAGATCGCGGGCGATCATGACCTCTATGGCCCGTGCGCCCATCTCGCTCGACTTGGCGCGGCCGACGAGGCGGTCTCGCGCCTCTTTGGAAAGCGTCAGCGACGTTCCATATGCGAGGCCGATCCGCTGCCGGATGCGCTCGATCTGGATGTCGACGATGCCGGCCAGCGTCTCGGCCTGAAGCGGCATGAAGGGCAGGATCGTGGTGCGGCCGAGGAAGGCTGGCTTGAAGTGTTTCTGAAGCTCCGGCAGGAGCAAAGCCTCGAGCGCCTCGCCTTCCGGCATCGTATCCGGGTCCGTCGCGAGCGTGGCGAGCAGTTCCGAGCCTGTATTGGCCGTCATGAAGATGGTGGTGTTCTTGAAATCGATGTCGCGGCCTTCGCCGTCGCGAAGCACACCCTTGTCGAACACCTGATAGAAGATTTCCTGGACGCCCTGATGCGCCTTGTCGATCTCGTCAAGCAGCAGCACACCATAGGGTCGGCGACGCACAGCTTCCGTCAGCACTCCACCCTCGCCATAGCCCACATAACCGGGCGGCGAACCGAGAAGCATGGAAATCTTGTGCTCTTCCTTGAACTCCG
Source organism: uncultured Sphingomonas sp. (assembly GCA_964658415.1). Taxonomy (GTDB): domain Bacteria; phylum Pseudomonadota; class Alphaproteobacteria; order Rhizobiales; family Rhizobiaceae; genus Rhizobium. The sequence continues at coordinate 3,751 of CAZZZI010000010.1, forward strand.
ACATGTTGATCGTCGTCAGATGCTGCGGCCCGCCATAGAGCATGTCGGCCAGCGTCAGTGCAGTCTCTGTCTTGCCCGTGCCGGACATGCCGACCAGCAGGAAGACGGCCGGCGGACGTCGGGGATCGGACAAGCCGGCGCGGGCGGCGCGCATCGCGGCAGCAATCCGGTCGATGGCCGCATCCTGGCCCAGCACCCGCTCCTTCAACTTGGCGTCGAGCGATCTGATCGTCCCGACTTGATCCGACAGAAGCTTGCCGACCGGTATGCCGGTCCAGCGGGCGACCACAGCAGCGACAACATCCCTGTTGACGACCCGAGGCACGAGAGGGGTTTCGCCAGCGATCGCCGAAAGATTTTGCTCGGCTGCCGCTAGCGCCGCCCTGGCACCGTCCGTCGTCAGCGGCTGAGGTGGAAAAGACGCGATATTGGCTCCGCTTGCTGAAGGCTCTGCGGCGTTCATCTGGGCGACGCTATCGTCTGCGCTGAACACCGATTCCAGCCTGTCCGCTTCACGCGCCAGACGTATCTCTTCGTCGAGCTTCGCCTGGACGGTTTCGATTTCGGCGGCAATGGCGAGCGTCGTCATTTCAATCTCGGCAATCCGCGCCGTCGTCTCTTCGGTCTGGGGCTCGTTGCGCAGCCAATCCGCTTCCTTGACCAAGAGGTCGCGCTCGCTGGTCAACTGCCGCATCGCTTCCGGCACGGTCTGCCTAGAGAGAGCGACGGAGGCAGCCGCCGTGTCGATCAGGCTAATTGCCTTGTCCGGCAATTGGCGCGACGGCATGTAGCGGGCGGAAAGGCGCACGGCTGCAACGATCGCTTCGTCGCGGATACGGACCTGATGGTGCTTCTTGAGGTTTTCAGCGACGCCGCGGAGCATGCGGATGGCAGTCTGCTCGTCCGGCTCAAGAACCTGCACCATCTGGAAGCGACGGGTCAGGGCGGCGTCCTTCTCGATATACCGCTTGTATTCGCTCCAGGTGGTCGCCGCTATCGTTCTGAGTTCCCCGCGCGCCAGGGCCGGTTTCAATATATTCGCGGCATCGCCCTGCCCCGCCTGCCCTCCGGCGCCGATCAGACCGTGCGCTTCGTCGATGAACAGGATGATCGGGCCGGTCGACGACTTTACGGCGTCGACGACACCGTGGAGCCGCCGTTCGAATTCGCCTTTGACGCCCGCCCCCGCCTGCAAGAGGCTGAGATCGAGCAACAGCAGTTTCACATCCTTCAGCCGTTCGGGGACGTTGCCCGCCACGATTTCAAGGGCGAAAGCCTCGGCCACAGCCGTCTTGCCAACGCCGGCTTCGCCGACGAGAATTGGATTGTTTTGCCGCCTACGCATTAGGATGTCGACAACCTGCCGCAATTCGCTGTCGCGACCGATGACGGGATCGATGCGGCCTTCGCGGGCATCGGACGTCATGTCACGTGTGTAGAGGCGCAGGAACTCATTGTCTGACGACGATGCAGCCGTTGTCGCCAGCGCAGGCTTCGACGTATCAGAGGGGGAGGACTGAGCGGCTTCCTCCAGAAGGCGATCCAGCTTGGCCCTGTCGAGACGACGCAAGGACGGAGCGATCCCGCGTACAACAACCCGCAATCCGGGTTCGATACTGAGAGCGGCAAGCAGATCCAGGAACAGGACCGAGCTTCGGCCATATTGGAGAGATGCCGTCAGCCACGCTTCCCGCGCCAGCGCCAGCAGATTTTGCGAGAGCGCAAGGGAGGTCTGCTCCTCGCGCGCAATATCGGCGATTGCCGCATCGAGCTCGCCGCGCAGCGCTTCGCTCGAGACGTCGAGATCTTCCAGGGCAGAGGAATATTCCGGCACATCCAACAGTGCGCGAAGCCAGTGCGAAACCTCCACCACCGGGTGTTGGTGACGTGCCGCGAGCGACGCACCTGTCTCAAGACCGACACGTAGGTTCTGATCGAAAGTTCTGATCAGACGACTGATATCGATATTCGACATCCAGCAAGCCCCGCCTTTTTGAGGGAGTTCTGTGGTCCTGCGAAATACAAAACGACAACTAGGGCGGCAACCCAACCTTGTCCAGATCAAAAAATCCTCTATCTTGATTTTTGTCAATTGCTAAAACTGTCACAAAAGCTTCGTAGTTTAGCGGAGGTTGACAAAGAAAAATTGTGCGCCAATTATGACAAGCCGGCATCTAATGCGACATATTTAAGAATATCTTAATTGATTTCAGGAGCATTTTTCGGGTGAACATGCTTAAAATTGCAGATCCACTTGATCAATACAATCCGTGCGGAGAAAACGTACGGACGAATTCTTCTGTGCGTGAAATATACTATAGTATTAAGGATGCAAGAAACGCCGCGCGGACTGCGGAGCGTGGTCTAGATCCGGGCGAGACTATTGGAGTTGCTCCTGCCTGGCAGGACGTCAACAATCTTGGATTGCAACTCCTTTCTTCTAATACAAAGGACATCGAAGTATTAGCTTGGCTTGCTGAAGCTCAGTTGAGGATTAGAGGTTTCGAAGGCTTGAAGGATGTCTACGCAGCGACTGCGTCGCTTTTAGACAACTACTTCGATACTATTCATTCGATCGGCGACGACGACTTCGAGGAGCGCTTTGCGCCGCTGGCCGGACTTAACGGTATTGGCGGCGAAGGCACCATCATCCAGGCGATCCGCCTGACGTCATTGGTGGCGGACGGCAAATTCGGGCAATTCTCACTTTGGGACTTTCAGCTCGGACAGCGAAACGGACAGTCGCAGCGGCGCGAAGAATTGCAGCAGGCCGCCGCGGATGCCGGCGTCGAAGCGATGAAAAGCCATTTGACGTCGGTTACCGATTGCATCCAGGCCTACGACCGGCTCGTCCGGATACTGGATGAACGGTGCGGGAACCAGGCGCCGCCGAGCTCGAACACGCGCAACGCGCTGCAAGAGGTGGCGGCTGCCATTCGCGCACTGGCAGGGATCGAGGCCGCAGATCCGGAGCCGCTGCCTACCCCTGATGTCACCGAGGTACGCGTGTCGGCGGCGGAGCAGCCTCCGGCCGACACCGCTGCGGCGCGCCCTGTGACTGCGGAAACGATCCGCTCGCGCGAGCAGGCCTTCGAAATACTGGCGGTCGTGGCACGGTACTTCCGCCGCACGGAGCCACACTCGCCGATCGCCCTCTCGATAGAGACGCTGGTGCGTCGGGGCCGGATGGATTTTTCCGAACTGCTCGCAGAACTCTTGCCCGAACAGAGCTCCCGCAATGCAGTTCTGACTGCGGCCGGGATCAATCCATCGACAGACAAATCCGGAGGTTGAGGGCAAGACCGACAAACGGGCCACGCCCGACAGCATTCTGTAACAGACTGAAATCGTGATCTGCCTATGGCAGGAAGGAGAACACCGATGGCAAGCGTGCATGAGAAACTGGAAAGGGTCCGCAAGCCCCGCGTCCACATCAAATACGAAGTCGAAACCGAAGGTGCGATGGTGGTCAAGGAGCTGCCATTCGTGGTCGGCGTGCTCGGCGACTTCTCCGGAACGCCCACGCAACCCCTGAAGCCGTTCGGCGAGCGTAAATTCGTCCAGATCGACCGGGACAATTTCGACGATGTGATGCGCCGGATGACGCCAGGCCTGACGCTCTCGGTCGAAAACACGCTGAAGAAGGACGGCACCGAGCTTCCTGTTTCGCTGAAATTCGAAAGCATGGACGATTTCGACCCCGGCTCGATCGTCAACCAGGTCCCCGCCCTGAAAGCCCTGCTCGACGCCCGCAACGAACTGCGCGACCTGATGAGCAAGGCGGACCGGTCTGAAGAACTGGAACGGCTGCTGGAGGACATCCTGCAGAACAAGGCGGATCTTTCCGATCTCGTTTCCCAGCTCGGAGGCCGCAAGCCCGGTGGCGCGTCGGACGCAGCCAAATGAGTCCTGGCAGCGCACGACGTCCGGTGGGCTGCCCCTATCCATCATTTAGTTCGAACAGCATTGCGCTCCAGACTGAGACGATCTGAGCCGCTGTCCCGGTAGGAAGGATTTGACCGATGAGCACTGACACCCAATTGCAGACCCCGCAGCAGGCCGATGCCGTCGCTGACGATGATCTTCTCGCCAAGGTGGTTGCGGCAACCCGGCAGACGGAGCCGGATCGCGCCCAGGATCTGTTGCGCACCCTGACGGACCAGGCACTGGCCGGTACCGTCACCTATGACCGCAACCTTACGATCACCCTCAACAACGCCATCGCCGAACTCGACAAGACGATTTCGGCGCAGCTCGCCGCAATCATGCAGGCACCGGAGTTCGTCAAGCTGGAAGGCACCTGGCGCGGGCTGCAGTATCTCGTTAAGAACAGCGAGACCAGCGTCAACCTGAAGATCCGGGTGCTGAACGCGTCGATGCGCGAGGTCAGCAAGGATCTTGCCAAGGCGGTCGAGTTCGACCAATCACGGCTGTTCAAGTCTGTCTACGAAGACGAATTCGGCACTCCCGGCGGCGAGCCGATGGGCGCCCTGATCGGCGATTACGAGTTCGACAATTCCTTCGACGACGTGCAGCTGCTGCAGGGCATTTCGTCGATCGCGGCAGCGGCGTTTGCGCCGTTCATTTCGGCGGCCAGCCCGCGCATGTTCGGCTTCGACGACTTCCGCGAGCTCGCCAAGCCGCGCGATCTCGAGAAGATCTTCGAAACCGTCGAATACGCGAAATGGCGGGGGATGCGCGACAGCGAGGACAGCCGCTTCGTCACGCTGGCCATGCCGCGCGTCCTGGCGCGCATGCCCTACGGACCGCAGACCAGCCGCATCGACGAATTCAACTACGACGAAACCGGCGGTTCGAAGAATGGCGAACTGCCGCACGAGAACTACTGCTGGATGAACGCCGCTTATGTGATGGGCACGCGGCTGACCGAGGCCTTTGCCAAGAGCGGCTGGTGCACCGCGATCCGCGGCGCCGAGAACGGCGGCAAGGTCGAAGGCCTGCCGATGCATGTCTTTGCCAGCGATGACGGCGACCTAGACCTGAAATGCCCGACCGAAGTCGGCATCACCGACCGCCGCGACGCAGAACTCGGCAAGCTCGGCTTCCTGCCGCTCTGCCACTACAAGAACACCGACTATGCCGTGTTCTTCGGTGCCCAGACGACGCACAAGCCGAAGCTCTACGATCGTCCGGAAGCAACCGCAAACGCGGCCGTGTCGGCCCGCCTGCCCTACATGATGGCGACCTCGCGCTTCGCCCACTATCTGAAGGTGATGGGTCGCGACAAGATCGGCTCATTCATGGAAGCGAAGGATTGCGAAGCCTGGCTGAACCGCTGGATTTCCAATTACGTCAACGCCAATGACGAAGCCGGCGAAGAATCGCGGGCGAAATACCCGTTGCGCGATGCGAAGGTCACCGTCCAGGAAATTCCCGGAAAGCCCGGCGCCTACAATGCCGTCGCCTGGATGCGCCCCTGGCTGCAGATGGAAGAGCTGACGACCTCTCTTCGAATGGTGGCACGCATCCCCTCGAAGTCTTGAGCCCTCGCACGCGCGGCTTATCCGCCGCGCGTGCGCATCCAAAGACTTTGCCTTCGAATTTCACACACGCTCGAGACCGGGGGGCCGGTGGCCCCTATCCCGAGACTGCTTTGGATCTGATACCGGGATGACCATGGGTTCACGCACAGAGTGGAGGCGCCGGGCGGACCAGTTGATCGCATTGATCGACGAGGCTCTGAACCGCCAGGTGAACGCGATCCTGCACCATCCGGACTTCCAGGCCATGGAAGCCCGCTGGCGTGGGCTCGCCATGCTCGTGCGCGAATCCAGCCATAGCAGCGAGGTCAAGATCAAACTCCTCAGCTTCGGCTGGATCGAACTTGCGCGCAGCATGGAACGTGCTTCCGATTTCGATCAGAGTCACCTGTTCGAACTGGTCTATAACCGGGAGTTCGGCATGCCCGGCGGCGAGCCTTTCGGGCTGCTCCTCGGCGACTACCAGTTTTCGCCGACCGAGCCGGAGGGGGCCGATTCCGTCAGTGCGCTCACACAGCTCGGGATGACGGCTGCGGCAGCGTTTTGCCCTTTCATTGCGGGCGCTTCGCCCCAGGCGCTCGGCATCGAGGAATTCTCCGAGCTTAACCGCGTCCAGGACTTTTCGTGGCTCGCCAGCCAGCCGACCCGGTTGCGATGGAACAGCCTTCGTGCCCGCGACGACGCGCGTTTTCTGGGCTTGGTGGCGCCGCGCGTCCTGATGCGGCCGACCCACCAGCCCTTCGACCGCCGGCGCAACGACGGATTTCCGTTCCGGGAAAGCATAGCCGCAGATGGCAGCTCTCTTTTGTGGGGCAATGCCGCCTTTGCCTTTGCCACCGTCGTCATCCGCAATTTCATCGAGGCAGGCTGGTTCGCCGATATCCGAGGCGTCACCCAGGATGCGGTGGATGGTGGCCTGCTAAGCGGTGCGGAACTCGCGCCTTACGACTTCGGCACCGAAAGCAACGGCCTCTCGGCACAGCCGCCTGTCGAAACGCGGCTCACCAGCGGCCAGGAGCAGCAGTTCTGCGAACTCGGCCTCATCCCCGTTGGCACCACCTATCTGTCGGCCTCCGCGATCTTCAATTCCAACCAGTCGATGCACGCGCCGCCGCATTACGCCAACGAGCATGCCCGCCAGAATGCGCAGCTTGCCGCGATGCTGCAATACGTGCTCTGCGCGTCTCGCTTCGCGCACTACCTGAAGGTGATCATGCGCGACGAGATCGGGCAATTGTCCGACGCGATTTCGATCCAGCGGAAACTCGAGGACTGGCTGACCGGCTACACGCTCGGCAACGACGATGCCGACCTGTCGCTGAGGACGCGGTTCCCCCTCCGCTCGGCGGGCATCACGGTTCATGAAATTCCCGGCAAGCCCGGTACGTTCTCGTGCACCGTGCGCCTGCAGCCGCATTTCCAGCTCGACGACGTTTCCACCAGCTTTCACCTCATCGCAGAAACGGCAAACCCAGCGGCCGCAAATTCGCGCGCGGCCGCACCTGAAAGGATGTCCGCATGACATTGTCCGAAAGCATCTCCCTGGCACTCGGCAGGGATGCGCTCGACGAGGCGCTTCAGGAGGCAAAGGCCCACATCAAGGCCAATCCGTCAGACCAGGACGCGCGCCATCTCTATATCGATCTCCTGATTCTGGCCGGCGACTACGAGCGCGCAGACAACCAGTGCGGTCTGGCTGCCACCTTCACACCGGAGGCGACCATGGGCTTCGTCCTCCTGCGCAACATGCTGCGGGGAATGGCGGCTCGCGATGCGTGGTTTGCCACCGGTGCCGTCCCGGAATTTCCGGGCGGCCCGAGCGAACTCGACAAGCTTGCGCTGCGCATCGGCATTGCCAGCCGGACGGGCGACAGCCAAGAGACGCAAGCGACCCTCAGTGCTCTGGAAGAACAGCGCGGTGAGCTTGCTATGCGCTGGAACGGCAAGCAGGTCTCGGATTTCCGCGATCTCGACGACCGGATGCCGCATGCCCTGGAAGTAATCATGAGCGGCGGCGGATATCTCTGGATCGATTTCTCCAAGATCGCAGCACTTACCCTTGAGCCGATCAGCCGACCCCGCGATCTTGCCTTCCGCAGCGCCGAACTGTCGCTGGTCGACGGCGCCGTCGCATCCGTCCTCATCCCGGCGATCTATCCGGGCAGCGGCACCGACGACAGGCTGCGGCTCGGACGCGAGACCGAATGGGTAGAGGAACCGACCGGCATCACCACCGGGCGCGGCCAGCGCTGTTTCCTTGCCGGCGACGATCTCGTCTCTTTCCACGATCTGGAGAGCCTGGAGCAGCCGCAGGCTTCCGCCGATCGCAACCCGACCGGGCAGGCCGCCCATGGCTGACCCGCTGGAGCGCTACCGGCCGCGCGACCGCATCCTTTCCCGATCGATCCTCGACAGATTGATCGACGAGGAACCGGATCGCCCGTTCGATCCGCCGGCAAGCACGGCCGAGCAGATCCGCACCATGCGGGAATCGATCCGCCGCGACCTCGAGGCGCTGCTGAACACGCGCCGCTGCCCGGAGGCGCCGCCTGCAGGGCTTCCGGAACTGAAGGATGCGCTGGTCAGCTACGGCGTCGACGGCATGGTCTCGGCCAATCTCGCCACCGACGAAGCCAAGCTGAAGCTTGCGCAGATGGTGGAGCGCCGCATCTCGATGTTCGAGACCCGCCTGTCCGATGTCCGCGTGACGATCCTCAAGAGCCGCACGATGACCGAGAGGGCCCTGCGGATGAAAATCCAGGCGACCTTCCGCCTGCACGAAGGCATGCCGCCGATCAGCTTCGAGTCGACCATCGATCCCTCCACGCAGCGCTTCCTGGTGGAGGCTGCGAATGGCTGAGGGTTTCCTGCACCGTTACAACGACGAGCTGCTGGCGCTGCGGCGGCGGGCCTCGCGCTTTGCCGACGCCTTCCCGAAGATCGCCGGCCGCCTGCGGATGACCGGCGACGTGGCCGACGATCCGCATGTGGAGCGGCTGATCCAGAGTTTTGCCTATTCCGCCGCCCGCGTCCGTCAAAAACTGGACGACGAATTTCCCGAACTCAGCGATGGCTTGCTCGAAACGCTCTACCCGCACTATCTGGCGCCGCTGCCATCGATGAGCATCGTCCGCTTCAAGCCGAGCGACACGCTGGCCTCGATACAGACTGTGCCGCGCCACACGGAAATCCTGGCCGAGCCGGTTGGCGGCGAATCCTGCCGTTTCCGCACGACCCAGGATGTCGAGATGGCGCCGATCGAGATGTCCGAGGCCAGCCTCAGTGGCCAGCCGATCAACGCGCCACTGTCTCCCTACGGCGGCGCTGCGGGCTGCATCAGGCTGTCGCTGCAATCCCTCGACCCACGAAAGCCGCTGGGCGAACTCGGCCTCGGACGGATACGCCTGCATGTCGCCTCGCCGTGGCAGCAGGCGGTGGCGATCCATGAACTGCTCTGCAACAACACGCTCGGCATTGCGCTGGCAAAACACGCGGATGATCCATCGCCGGTCTTTCTGCCGGCGCGAAACCTCAAGCCGGTCGGTTTCGAGCCGCAGCAGGCAATGCTGCCCTATCCTGCGCCGAGCTTCATCGGCTACCGGCTTCTGACCGAATTTTTCGCACTGCCGCAAAAATTCCTGTTCATCGATATCGAAGGGCTCGATGCCTGGCATGGCGGATCGCTCGAGATCTTCATCTATCTCAAGGAAACGGATGCGAAGCTGGAACGGGCGCTGTCTGCCCGCGACTTCGCACTGCATGCCGCACCGGCCGTCAATCTCTTCCGGCAGACCTGCGAACCGATCTCCGTCGACGGGGCCCGCACCGAATATCGTCTGCTGCCGGATGCGCGCCGTCAGAAGACACGGGAAATCTACGCGATCGACCGGGTCCTTCTGACAGGCCCACGGGGAGAAGAGGAGTTTTGCCAACCGTTCTTCGGTCGCTCGCAAAGGGCAGGCAGCAGCGAGTCCTACTGGCAGTCCTATCGACGGTTCGACGAGGACGACGGAACGAGCGACATGGACATCGCCTTCGTCAACCGCGATCGCCATGCGGCCGGCAGGATCGATGCCGTGGCGAGCATCGATGCGCTTTGCATCAACCGCGACCTTCCTGAACAATTGCCCTTCGGTGGCGGCCATCCCTTCCTGCAACTGGCCTCCGGGCATGAGGCGGTCGCGGGTGTCGAGGCGCTGATCCCTCCGACGCCATCGGTCCGGATGAGCGACCAGGACGGCCGAAACTGGCGGCTGATGTCCCATCTCCTGCTCAACCACCTGTCGCTATTCGACAATGAGGGAGCAGCCCTCAAGGACATTCTCTCGCTCTACGCATTCCGCGACAGCCCGGAAACGAAGCAGCTCGTCGATGCGCTGATCCGCATCCGGGCGGACACGTCGACTGCCCGGCTCGGAAGTGGCGGGATGGTGCCCGGCACCGACATATCGCTCGAATTCGACCCTGCCGCCATCGACCGCGCATCGGCTTTTCTTTTCGGCGCCGTGCTCGATCGCTTCTTCAGCCTCTATACCTCCGTCAACAGTTTCACCCGGCTGACCATCTCGATGAAGGGCCAGTCCAGACCGATCGCCAGCTGGCCGCCCCGCGCCGCCGAGCGGCCGCTTCTCTGAGAGGATCCGACGCGAACCATGGATGCTGCAACCGCCCGCAAGCCTGAAGGTCACGCCGCACCCCCCGAAGGGGCTGCGTTGACCGGGCTCGTCGATCTCCTGGAGCGCGATCCCGGTCGCTTCGAGCCGGTCACGGCGTTGCGCATCGCCCAGGCCGCAGCCGAAGGGGAGCTCGATATCGTCGCGCATGCCGGCGTCTCTACGGCGCCGCTTGCCGTCAGCGGCCTGAAGCGCAAGGACGGACGGTTCTCGCTTCGAAGCGCGCTTGCCGGGCTCACCGGCCCACTCGGCTCGATGCCCTCGACCTATGACGAGCAGATCCTTCGCCAGCAGCGCAACCGCTCGCGGGCACTTGCAAGCTTCTTCGATCTCTTCAGCAGCCGCATGGCAGAACTCTTCGCCGATGCCTGCGAAAAATACCGGATTGCCCGGCGGCTGCGCTGGGGAAGCGATCGCAAGGGCAACGCGTTCGTCAGTTCGCTGCTGGCGCTTTCCGGCTTTCGCACCAGGCGCCTCACCGAAATTGCCGGCGTCGACGAGGATATCCTGCTGCGGTTTTCCGGCTTCTTTGCAGCCCGCAACCGCAATGCCGCAAACCTGCGGGCCATGCTGGGAGAATTTACCGGCCTTCCGGTCGAGGTCGAACTGTTTCGCGGCCGCTGGCTGACCGTTCCACAGGCAGAACGCAGCCAGATCGGAAGTCCGCAGGGCGTCCAGCTCGGCGTCAACGCCACGGCCGGCACCGCAATCCGGGATTTCAGTGGCGGCTTTCGCATCGTCATCGGTCCGCTCGGCTATGCCGACTACCTCTCGCTGACCCCGGGCGGTCGTGGCATCACCGAGGTTTTCTCGCTCGCCCGTCTCTATGTCGGCGCGGCCCTCGATTTCGACATCCAGGTCGTCCTGCGCAAAGAGGAAATCCCGTTCTGCCAACTGGGCGAAGCCGGTGACACGGCAGCGCAGCCCGGGCCCCGGCTGGGCTGGAACAGCTGGGCACGGAACGAACCGGCGGCAACGGACAGCGGCGACGCGATCATCGTCGAGCGCCAACCCGTCGACACGCAGGGAGGTTTGCATGCGGCTTGAACTCAAGCAGATCAGCGGCAGCGCTGCCGCCTCGGGCACGCCGGCGAAATGGTATTTCGAGCGGGGCCGGCGCACCCTCGGGCGCGCGGCTGACTGTGACTGGCAGTTGCCGGAAGACCAAAGGTCGGTGTCCAAGCTCCATTGCATCATCGAGCGGGACCGCGACGGATTCACCCTGATCGACAAGAGCGCCAACGGCTCGAAAGTCGACGGCGTCGTCGTCTATGAAGGCGAGGCCACACGGTTGAACGACCGATCGCGGCTCGAGCTCGGGGGGCTTGCTTTCGCAGTCTCGATTTCCGGCGAACGGGCGCCTGACGTGGAAGACCCCGCAGCGGGCATAGCACTCAGCGACGAGCCTCTGACCATCTCCGCCATCCTTGCGGATATTTCGTCCGGTGGCGGCAGTGCCAGCGGCATTATAGGCGAACGGGAAGCCGATGGATGGTCGATGCAGGCAACTCCCGTGCCCGCTCGCGAGGGCCGCGGCAAACAGGGCGCCCCCTCCTCGCGCGACGTCGAGATCGGCTGGGACGGACCGCCGCAGCTCGGTTCGGCCACCAAACTGCTGCCCGACGACTGGAATGTAGACGGATCGTCGGATTTCGGGGATCACCTTGAACATGGCTCGGCAACCCGCGTGGCAGTGCCGATCGCACGGGTTCGCCCGGCGGTGCCGGAGGAGGTTGTCGAGGAAGACCTGCCCACGTTCGAGCCGCCTGCAGAAATCGGGGAAGTGGACTTCGCTGAACTTTCGCCCGACCGCTCCACCGGACTGGTGACGACGATGGAAGCGCTGCTGACGCGCCTGGAAGAGACCGTCGACGGCGCCTTCCAGCTGTTCGAGATGGAACAGCCAACCGTCGCACCTCCTTTCAATCGGTCTACCCAGAGCCGCGAAGACGTCATTGCCAGCCGCGCCGAGACGCTGCTGATGCGCCAGCAACGACTGACCAGCGCCCTCGATGCCTTGATGCGGGAGGCGACCCGGCTGATGGAGCCACGCCTGATCGAGGCGCGCGTCGATGCCAGCAGCCGCAAACTGCCCTGGGGGCGCAGCCGTGACTACTGGCGCGCCTACCGGACGCAATTCGAGAAAGACGGGAAGACGCTGTCGGTGCGCGACATTTTCCGGGCGGCAATGACCGGCGAAGCGCCACCGACGGATTTCCGGGTACCAGACCTTGGCGGCAATGCGCCGCCCGAGGGAGAAGAGGGACGACGCGACGATGAGAAATGAAAACCGGGTGGCCTGGAGCGAAGGCATGTTCCTTCGCGTGCAGCATTTCCAGCAGGCGGACCGCTGGACGGAACGTCTGGTGCGCACCACGACCCGTGGACTGAGCCCTTACCCCTGGGGCGTCTCGGAAATCGGCATCGACCGCAGCGCGCTCGCCATCGGCCAGTTCGCCCTGTCGAACCTGCGCGGCATCCTGCCCGACGGCACGCCCTTCGAGGCGCCGATCGATGCCGACCTGCCGCCGGCGCTAGATCTCGACCCGGAGACCAAGAACGCAATCATCTATCTCGCACTTCCCGCCCGCCAGCCGGGCAAGGCCGACGTCGCCCTGAACGGCGGCGCGCGATTGAACAGCGTTCGCCTTGTCGCGTCCAACTACGAGGCGCCCGACGCCAATGTCGAGACCGACTTCATGGCGCCGATCGATGTCGGTCGCCTCAGCCTGCGCTATCTAAAGACGGGAGACGAACTCGCCGGCTACGAACTCATCGGGCTTGCCCGGGTGATCGAGGTGCGTTCCGACCGCGCTGTCATCCTCGATCCGGAGTTCATTGCCGCCAGCCTGAATTGTGCCGCCGAATCCCGGTTGAGCGAGCTGATGACCGAGCTGCTCGGCATCGTCCGTCACCGCGCCGAGGCAATTGCCGAGCGTATCGGCGATCCCACGATCCGCGGTACCGCAGAAGTCGGCGACTATTTCCTGCTGCAGATCCTCAACCGTGCCGATCCCATGCTGAAGCATATCGCCGCGAACGCAACGCGCATGCATCCGATGGATTTTTACGAGACCTGCATCCAACTGGCCGGCGAACTGGCGACGTTCACTACCGATCGAAAGCGCGCCTCGGATTTTCCGCCCTATCGCCACGATGACCTGAAGGCGACGTTTGCGGCCGTGTTCGACGATCTGCGCGCCTCGCTCTCGGCCGTTCTCGAACAGGCAGCCGTGCTGATCGAGCTGGCGGAGCGCCGCCACGGGGTGCGCGTCGGTACCATCAACGACCGCTCGCTGCTGAAGGATGCAGGCTTCGTGCTGGCTGTGCGTGCCGAAATGCCGGCCGAGGACGTGCGCCGCAAGCTGCCGGCGCAGATCAAGGTCGGGCCGGTCGAACGGATCGCCGAGCTCGTCAACGTCGCATTGCCCGGCATTCCCGTCCGCCCCCTGCCGGTATTGCCGCGTCAGCTGCCCTACCGCGCCGGCACCATCTACTTCGAACTCGACACCAAAAATCCGATTTGGAAGCAACTCGAGACATCGGGCGCCATCGCCTTGCACCTTGCCGGCGATTTCCCGGGTCTCGAAATGGAACTGTGGGCCCTTAGAGAATGAGCAACGAACCCACACCTGGCTGGAAAGACCAGCCGACCCTCGTCGAAGTTACAGAGGAGGGTACCAAGAAGACCCAGTCCGCCCAGAAAATGGCGGAGATGCTCGACGACGTGCTGGACGGCGGGCATTCGATGCCCGCATCCGGCATTTCTACGGCGCCGGGCGGCGGCTGGTCCGTCGAGACCATGGTCCGCGACTTCCGCTTCGGCGGCGAGGAAGTGCCGACGCTGGTGCGGTCCGCCGCGCCGTTGCTGAACCTCGCGCATGTGCTGCGCTATACGGAAGAGCAACCGGATATCGACCAGCTGCGGCGGGTCGCGGTCGAGGCGGTCGGCCGCTATGAGCGAGACCTTGCGGGTGCGCGCATCAGCCAGGAGCGGGCCCGGGCCGCCCATTACGTGGTCTGCGCCACCGTCGATGACGTCATCCTCAGCAAGCCATGGGGCGTGCGGGCCGGATGGGCGCGTTCGGGCCTCGTGTCCACCTTCCATATGGACGTGACGGGCGGTGACCGGGTTTTCGATTTGCTCGACCACTTCCATCAGAGCCCCGGCGCCAACAAGGATTTGCTGCTGCTGCTCTATCTGAGCCTTTCGCTTGCCTTCGAGGGCCGCACCCGCGTTTCGCCACGCGGAAACCTCGAGCTCGGACGCATTCGCGACAGCCTCTACAAGACGCTGCTGGGCCAGTACGGGATTTTCGAGCGCGAGCTTTCACCACACTGGAAAGGCGTCTCGGCCCGCCACAAGCCACTGCGCACGTCCGTTGCGCTCTGGACCTTGCTGTCCCTCCTCGCTTTGGTCCTTGCGCTCGGCTACCTGTTTTTCACGCTGTCGCTCAACGGCGCTTCGGACGGAACCTTCCAGCGGCTTGCTTCCCTGCCGCCGCGCGACACACCGAGCTTGCTGATCAGCGCACCGCAGCAGCCGCCGGAAGAGAAACCGGCCGTGGTCGAGGCCAAGCCTCAACCCGTGCAGGAGCCACCGCCAAAAACCCCACCGCCGCCGAGCCGGCTCGACAGCCTGCTTGCCTTCCTCCAGCCCGAGGTCGACAAGAAACTGGTGACGCTGTCCGATTCAAACGGCAAACTGCTGGTGCGCATCAACAATTCAGGCCTGTTCGAAGTGGGCAGCGCCGAGGTCAGCCCCGAATTCCAGGGCCTGATCCAGCGCATCGGCGGCGCCCTTGCGCAGGAGAATTTCCGCGCCGTCGTTGTCGGCTACACGGACAACATCCCCATCCGAACCATCCAGTTCCCGTCGAACTGGCATCTGTCGGAAGCGCGCGCCAAGGCCGTCGGCGACATCCTCAGCGGCTTTACCGGCCCCGGTGCAATCCTGACCGAAGGTCGCGCCGACAGCGATCCGATTGCCGACAATGCCACGCCACAGGGTCGCGAGATGAACCGACGCACTGAAATCCTCGTCCTGACCGATCCAAAGGAAAGGCTGACCGATGCCGGTCTGAAAGTTCCGCCGGTGAAGGCGGAACAACAGACCACGCCAGAGACGCAAGGTGAGCCAGGTGCAACCCGATGAACAATCCGCTTAGCCTTTTCTACACGCTGCGCTCCTATGTCGAGGCCTATGCCGGCCTGGTCGGCCGCCGGTTCATCTCGGTCATCTGGGTCGCGGCGATCTGCGTGGTCGTCTGGTTCTACGGCTCGCTTGCTGCCTATGGCGATTTCAAGCCGTTGGCTACGCCGAACGCGCGGATCACGCTCATCGTCGCCGTCATCGTCGCGTGGCTCGTCTATCTCGGCTATTCGACGTACCGCGACCGCCGTCGCGACAAGCAACTTGTCGAAGGGATCGAGCAGGATGCCGCGGCCGAAGCAGCTGCCAGCCAGAATGCGGAGGTCGGAGAGATCCACAACAGGCTGAAGGAGGCGCTGCAGCTCCTGAGGCGGATCACCAAGAAGCGTTTCGGCTACATCTACGAACTTCCCTGGTACGTGATCTTCGGCGCGCCGGGCTCCGGCAAGACCACGGCACTTTCCAATTCCGGACTGAAATTCCCGCTCGGCGATGCGCTGGGCAGCAATTCCGTTCAGGGGATTGGTGGCACCCGCAACTGCAATTGGTGGTTCACCGACGAGGCGATCCTGATCGACACCGCCGGGCGTTACACCACGCAGGATGACCTCAATGGCACCGCCAAGGCGGGCTGGGAGGGATTCCTGGGGTTATTGCGCAAGTACCGTCGCTCGCAGCCCATCAACGGCGCTCTCCTGACGATCTCGATCGGCGATCTTCTGACCCGCGATGCAGAAGCCCAGCGCGAGGAAATCCGCGTCATTCGCCAGCGGCTTTCCGAACTCGACGAACAGCTGCAGGCGCGTGTCCCGGTCTATCTCGTGCTGACCAAGGCCGACCTGTTGACCGGCTTCGTCGAATTCTTCGACGGTCTCAACAAATCCGACCGGGAGCAGGTCTGGGGAACTACATTCGGGCTCGACGAAAGCTACAAAGCCGAAACCCTGCCTGAGCGCTACATGGCAGAATTTACCCTTCTGCAGGAACGGGTCGGCTCGATGCTGATCGAACGGCTGCAGCAGGAGCCGAACCCGGAGCTGCGCGGCCGCATCTTCCGCTTCCCGGCCGAGCTCGCGGCCCTGAAGGAAGGCCTGCACGAGGTGATGACGGAGCTTTGCTCCGGTTCAAAGTTGATCGAGCCACCGCTGCTGCGTGGTGTCTATTTCGCCTCGGGCACCCAGACCAGCCAGTCTGCCGTCGCCGCGTCCCAGTCGCGCCGCAGCTATTTCCTGTCCCGGCTGTTCAAGGAGGTGATTTTCGAGGAAGCCTCGCTCGTCTCCCGCGACAAGCGGCTGTCCCGACGCCAGATGTTTTTCCGCCAGGCAGCCTACGCATCGGCCGTCTTGGTTCTGGCCGTGGTGTTGACCAGCTGGACTGCGACCTACTTCCAGAATAATGCGGCGATTGCCAGCGCCGACCGCCGCATCGATGCCTATGAACAATCCATTCGCGGCGTGCCCGTGCGCGATGTCTCCGACGCCGATTTCCTGCGCATCCTTCCGGCCCTGGACAATCTCGCGGCTGTCACCACAGACTTCTCCAGAACCCGCGTCTGGCCCGTCAGCTTCGGCCTCGACCAGGAAGGAAAGGTGGCTGCCAGGCAGCGCGATGCCTATCAACGGGCACTGAACGCCCTTCTGCTGCCGCGTATGCTGGTGCAATTGCAAAAGCAGATGACCGATACCACGAACATCGACGCGACCTTCAATGCCCTCAAACTCTACGGCATGCTGGGTGGCCTTGGAAAGATGGAGCCGGAGTTCGTCAGCCTCGAAGCGGACGACATGTTCACTGCCCTTTATCCCGGCGAGGGTCGCGCCGCTGCCCGCCACGCCCTGATCGCCCATGCCCGGGCGATGGCGGACGGCGTGTTGCCGCCCATCGAACTCGACGACGCCCTGATCGCCAAGGCCCGCGACACCATCCGCTCGCAAAGCATCGCCAGCCGCGCCTACGATATTCTCGCCAACGAGCGGTCGGCGCGCGATCTGCCGGAATGGACGCCCGCAAGTGCGCTGGGCCCATCCGGCGAACAGGCCTTCGAACGGACGTCGAAGGCGCCGCTTCAGGATGGCATCCCCGGGCTTTTCTCGACCACCGGTTACCGCAGCGTCGTGCTGCCGGATATCACCGATGCCGCCCGGGAGGCGCTCGACGAGGAGTGGGTGCGCGGTGCGGCCAATCCGGCGGGCACCACGATCGATACGACGGCACAGGCAGCGCTCCAGCTTTACTTTAACAGCTTCGAACAGCGCTGGACTGCCCTGCTGAGCGATATGCGGATCAAACCCTCGCAGACGATTGGCGATGCCGCCGAGACCACGCGGATCCTGGCCAGCGAACCAAGCCCCGTCGAGGGTCTGGCGAAATCCATCGCCGCCTTCACCGATCTCAGACCTGTCGGCGCCGATGTGGCCTCCACGGGAGACGTCGACCCGGTCAGCGCGACGAATGCGCTGACCGCCGCGGCCAACGCACCGGATCCTTTCGGAGGTCTTCGCCTGGCGTTGGAAGTGCCTGTGGCGCAGACACCGATCTCCGACCAGTCCAAGGATGCTCCGAAATCGCCGATCGGCCAGCTCAAGCCGCTGCTCCAGAAGGTGCACGATCAGCTGTCGCGCGCCACCACCTCCACAGCGGAAGTAGCCAAGGTTTTCGATGTCGATAGCCAGCTCACCGATGCCAACCAGGATCTCCTGCAGCAGGCCCGGCGCCTGCCGCCGCCAGTCGATACCTGGATGGCGGGACTGGCAGCGGATGTCGGCTCGCTGGCGGTCAAATCGGCCCGCACCCGGATCAGCGATGCCTGGACGGCGGAAGGTGCGAGCTTCTGCTCCAGCGTCATTGCCGGCCGTTATCCATTCGACCGGAAATCGCCGCGCGACGTGGCCATGACCGATTTCATCAGGCTGTTCGGACCGAAAGGCCTGTTCAAGACATTCTTCAGCGAAAGGCTGGCTTCCTTTGTCGATACCAGCGCCACCCCCTGGGGTTGGAAGGGGACGTTCGGCGCAAAAAGCATTCCGAGCGAGGCCATTGAACAGTTCGAAAATGCCGACAAGATCAACCGCGCCTTCTTCCCGGCGGGCAGCGAAAATCCGGCAGTAGCCATCAACATCAAGCCGGTCTCGCTCTCGGAAGCCTCCAACGCGGTGATGCTCGAGATCGAGGGTGAGCGCGTCGTGTACTTCCACGGTCCCGTTCAATCGAAATCGATCTCCTGGCCATCGACCGGGGCAAGCAACGTCTCCCGTCTCGCCTTTCAGCCTGGCGGCTGGGAGCAGGCATTGACGGAAAACGGCGACTGGTCGCCTTTCCGGCTGTTCGACGATGCGAAGATCGATAACCAGGGCAGCGACCTGTTCCGCGCGGCATTCAGCAAAAACGGCCAGGTCGCGGAATTCGACGTGCAGTTCGGATCGGTCCTCAACCCATTCCGGCTGGAAGCGCTCTCGGCGTTTTCCTGCCCGGCACAATTCTGAGTGGACCGATATGAACGACCGAGCAGCCCTCCGCCACGCCACAACGGACGCCGAAAAGATAGGCTTCTTCGGAAAGGTGCCCAGCCACGGTGATTTCGTCTCGACCTCGCTCTCGCGTGGCTTGCAGGATTTCCTCCAGGTGTGGCTGCAGGCGGGCCTGCAGCGTCTTCAACAGGCTTTTCCCGTCGACTGGGAAGCGCGGTTCAAGGCGATGCCCGCCTGGCGCTTCGTCGTCGAACGTGGCCAATGGGGACAGGCGACGCTGGCCGGTGTCGTCGTGCCGAGCCTCGACCGTGTCGGACGCAGCTTTCCGCTCGTCGTGGTCGCCCCTGTCCCGGGCTTCAGCGGCGATCCGCGTCGCGTCTGCCTCGACGATAGCTGGTTTACCGCTGCGGAAGGGATTGCCGAAAGCTCCAGCCGCCGCGACTTCGACATCAAGGAATTCACCGCAGGCCTCAAACGGTTGCGAAGCCCCCACCCCGGCGACCTCGAGCCGGAGGCAGGCCCGCGCACAACGGGAACCCTCTGGTGGCGCAGAGGCGACGACCGACGCCTCGTCGGCTTCCGCACATCCGCTGCACCACAGCCCGACGATCTCCTGAAACTGCTCCCCGACGACGCCCCGCAGAGCCGCCCGTCTGTCACGGCAACCCAGCCGCCGGTGGCGGCGTCGGCCGCCAAGCCCGCTGCCGCTCCGCCGCCGCCTCCCAGAAAGCCGGTGCCGTCGTTGAGCTTCACCCACAGCGAGGTATCCCACCCCGGGACACGGCTTTCAGTGAATGCGGACAGCCTGCTGATCGCAGCCGACCGGGGGCTGTTTGCCCTGGCCGACGGTATCGGGGACGGCCACATGGCGGGAGAAGCGGCGAGGATAACCGTTGCAGCGCTGGACGAGATCACCCCGCAGGAGACGATGGACGACGTCATGCGGGACGTCAAAGGCAAGCTCGGCCGCGCGCACGGCCTTGTCCAGGCGGTGAAGATGTCGTTCGAACGCGACCCGCCCGGCGCCGCTGTTGCGGTTCTCGCCACGCACCGTCAAAGCTTCGCCTTGATCTGGGCCGGTGACGTTAGGTGCTACCTCATTCGTGACGGGATGATGCGCTGCCTTACCCGCGACCATCTCGACGTCGGACTGAAACGGGGCCTGTCGCGCTATGTCGGTCGCGCCGGCCAGTTCAGTCCTGAGGTCGTCACCGACACCGTCCATCCCGGCGACCGGCTGCTGCTCTGCAGCAACCCGCTTTGCCGCGTGCTGTCGGAACGCAACATTGCCGAAATCCTGATATCGACCGCGCTCGATGACGCTGCCGAGGTTCTAGGACAGGAAGCGCTGATCGCCGATTGCCGCGAGAATTTCAGCGCCGTCGTGATCGACGTCGGCATCAAGAATGGCTAGCGCCTCTCCGCCACCGGGCTTCAGCGCGGTGCAAGGCCAATTTTCCGCGCTCCTGCAAACCTTGTCGAAGGACGGCGAGCGATCCCGATCGGTCGATGAAAGAAGGCTCCTCATCGACCAGATCCGGGCAGCGCTGGACCGGGGCGAGGCACGTCTCTCGCAGGAACCGGCAACGGTTGTCGCCAACACATTCCTGCTCGAGGAGCGGATCCACGCGGGAACCTCGACGGAGGTCCACCGCGCCCGCCACCGCGATCTCGGGACCTATCATGCGATCAAGACCCTGAAGGAGCAGCATGCCGGCGATCCCGTCGCGAGCCGGTTGCTCCTGCACGAGGCGACGATCGGGCTGGCCCTCAGGCATCCCGATATCGTCGCGACGCAGGCATTGCTGCGCCTTGCGGATGGGCGCCCCGCCCTGGTGTTCGAATGGAGCGGCCGGAGCCTTGCCGATCACCTCCGGCAGGGCCCGATTTCGCTCGCCGATATCCATGCCGTCATGACGGCGCTGCTCTCGGCTCTATCATGCATGCACGACGCAGGCTGGGTTCATTGCGACGTTTCGCCCGACAACCTGCTGATGGAAGCGGACCGACCGGGGACAGTCCGGCTTGGCGACTTCGGCGTTGCCGTGGCCGCCGGTCTTCGCCAATCCGACCTCGATCTCAGCTTCGCAGGACAGCCGGCGTTCGCCGCGCCCGAGCAGATCGCCGGCGAACCGCTCGATGGCCGTTCGGACCTCTATGCCGCCGGTCGGTTGCTGTCTGTCCTCCTCGATCATTGCGACGAACACCCGCACGGCAGCAGCGCAATTTCGACACTCCGGGCAATGGCAGCCACCCTGTCTCACCGGAGCCCGGAAGAGCGCCCTCAAAACGCGAAAGCCGCCCAGGTTCTCCTTGGCGGCTTTCGGGTTTGAACGCTCGGCTCAGCCAGGGCTATCCAGGCTCGCAAGTATCCGGTTTCACTTACCGCCGGGCAGTGGTGCGGCCGCTGAGGGCGCGCTCTTCTGGTAGATGGTGAAGAGCTTGGCGAAATCCACGCTCCCGGAATTGCTGGCGTAGAGGATGTCGCCGTTCAGGATCTGGAAGCGCTGCATCAGCGCCAGGTTTGCGACATCCTTCATGTCGACCCGGTAGATGGCGGGCTTGGTGGTGCTGCCGATTGAGGAGCCGTAGACCTGCTGGTTGCGGACGACATAGAAATTGCTGGCATCGGCACGGTCGTCCAGCAATCCGCCGGCGCGGCTGAAGGCCTGCATCAGGGTGAGCTTGCCCAGCTCGAACTCGAACTCGCCGACGCTCTTGAAGGCGCCGAAAGCGGTGAAGCTCGGTGCATCCTTGCCGACGACGACCTGGTCTTCGGGCAGCAGGTAGATGTTCTGGCGGTTGTCGTCGAGGACGCGCTGCAGCGGTGCCGTGGCGCGCTGCGTGCCGCGGATGACGGTGACGCTTGTGGAACTCGGAGCAGACGAAGCGCCGCCGGCAAGGGCGATCGCGTCGAGCACCCGCTCCTTGCGTGCGGTGAGCGGGAAACGACCGGCCGAACGGACGTCGCCATTCACGGTGAACGCGCTGCTTGGCTTGTCGACCACGGTCACCACCGCCTGCGGATTGACGGCCGATCCCTTCAGGCCTTTGACGATGCGCGACCGCAACGCGTCGGGCGACGAATCGAGAACCCGCTGTCTTCCGACGAAGGGAAGCGTGACAGCGCCGGACGAGTCTACGGTGAAGCGTCCGAGGTTGAGGGTCTTGCTCTGGGTCGAGGAGAACAGGCCGTCTTCGCCGGTATCGAGGATTGTGACGTCGATGACATCGCCGCGGCGCAATTTCGTGTCGGTGAAACCACCGGAATGCAGCTGGCTCAGCCCCTGGTCACCGGATGGATAGGAAAGCGGCGCCGTCATCAGCGGCGACATCGGTGCATCCGCTAGTCTGGTCACCGGGATCGACTGGTTGGTGCGCGGGTCCTTGGCATTGTAGAAGCCCCCGGCCCTCGGTCCGTCCGAGGGCTGCGCACAGGCGGTCAAGATCAGCAGCATAAACAGAGGTGCAAGCTTCCGCATGACGTCGCCTTTATAGATTCGCGTATTTGATAACTATCAAGTACCGCAGCAGGGGCAAGACAGCTTGGCTCAAAAAAGGCAAGTGTGACGTTCCTGAGGCGCGCGCTGTGGCTTATCGGCAACCAGTGCTCGTGCTGATCGCTTCCGACGCTGCCGATCTTCCGCATGGTCTTCTTATCCGGCAAATTGTCGCCTCGATGCTTTACCGCAGGTTTCGCGACGTCTAGCACGCGGACGGGACGGCATAGTCCCTTGCCGAGCGTAAGCTGTTGGCAATCCGGGAGATTGGGAAAGTGCAGCTCAATCTCAGGCGGCTGCCGCGCCTGTCATGATTGCCACGACTTCACCCATACTATGGGTCTTGGGCGAGACTACAGCTGCGCGCTTTCCGAGACGCATGATGTGGATGCGGTCGGAAACCTCGAAGACGTTCGGCATATTGTGGCTGATGAGGACAACCGCCAGACCGCGTTCCCGTATCGATCGGATGAGGTCGAGCACCTGGCCGGTTTCCTTGACGCCGAGCGCCGCAGTCGGTTCGTCCATGATGACGAGCCTGCGGGCAAACATCGCCGCGCGCGCCACGGCAACGCCCTGACGCTGGCCGCCGGAGAGCGCTTCGACCGCGTTGGTGATCGACGGCAGGCGAAATTTCAGGTCGGTCATTGCGCTTTCGGCCTCCTGTCGCATTCGCTTGTTGTCGAGCCGACGGAAGACGCTGCCGAGGATGCCGCGGCAGCGCAGCTCCCGGCCCAGAAAGAGATTGGAAGCAATGTCGAGGGCCGGTGCGACGGCCAGATCCTGGTACACCGTCTCGATGCCGGCGCGACGGGCATCCAGCGGGCCCTTGAAATGCACAGGCTCGCCGTCGAGCAGGATTTCGCCGCTGGTCGGTCGCACCGCACCGGTCAGTGTCTTGATCAGCGTGCTCTTGCCAGCGCCATTGTCTCCGACCACCGCGAGGATTTCCCCTGCCTGCAGTTCGAAATCGACGCCATCGAGCGCGGTGAGCTGGCCGTACGTCTTCACGATATTGCGGGCTTCGAGAACCACCCTGGCGGTCGCCGGCATCGTTCGTGCGGTTTGAGGATCGGCAGCCATCAGTTCTTCCTTCGGGAAAGCTGGTCGAGGGCAACGGCGACAATGACGAGAATGCCGGTGACGAGATCCTGCCACAGGGGATCGATGCCGGCGAGGGTCAGGCCATTGCGCAGGACGCCGACGATGAGTGCGCCGATCAAGGTGCCGATCAATCCACCCCGGCCGCCGAAGAGGCTGGTACCACCGATGACGACGGCCGTGATGGAATCGAGGTTGGCCGTCTGTAGACTGTTCGGATCGGCGTTCGGGATGCGACCGAGGGCCAGCCACGCAGCAACACCGTAGATCAATCCTGCCAGCACATAGACGGACAGCAGATGGCGTCGCACCGGGATCCCCACCAACCGGGCAGCCTCCGGGCTGTTGCCGATGGCATAGACATGCCGTCCCCACTTGGTCTGGTTCAGGAAATACCAGACCACGGCGTAGAGCGCGAGCATGATCAGCACGCCGTAGGTCAGCACGAAGCCCTGCAGCTTTATGGTATCGCCGGTCCAGGACAGAAAGGCATCGTTGACCGGAAAGGCGCCCCCGGCCGAAATCAGGCGAAGGGCCGCAGTCAGAATTCCGAGGATACCGAGCGTGACGATGAAGGGCGGCAGCTTGAGGCCGCTGATGAGACTTCCTGCCGCAAAGCCTGAGATCGTGCACAGCAGGACCGCGAATGCCATGGAGAGAACAGGGTCGTAGCCGAGATTGACGAGCTTGCCGGCGACGATCGTTCCGAGCACGCAAATGGCCCCGATCGCAAGGTCGATACCCGCCGTCAGGATGACCAGTGTCTGGCCGATCGCCAGGGTGCCGACGATGATCGTCTGCTGCAGCACGATCGAAATATTATGGGACGCCAGAAAGCGCGGATTGGTCACGGAGAAGATCAGGCAGAAGGCTATCAGAACCAGCAGCGGACCCACGGAGGGAACGGCTGCGAGGCGGGACTTGAGGCTTTGCCGCTTCCGAGTGTCTGCGATGGCTGTATTCATGAGATCCTCACGCGCTCTGATCCTCGCTTCGCCACCGCGCGTGGAACGCCGGTCGGGCTCGGTTGACCATCGCGGCGTGGCCGCGAACGGTGGTATTTCCCTGTTCGGTCAGCCGGCTGGTATTGCCGTTCACAGCAATACCAGCCGGCTTCCTCGCCCTGGGAGGGAGAGATCAGTCACCCCAGCAGTTCTTCAGGCCCCAGGCGGTATCCTTGGAGTCCAGGCCTGCCACGGGCTTGTCCGTGATCAGAACCGAGCCGGTGTTGACAAAGCCGGATGGCTTCTTGCCGGTTGCTGCATATTCGACAACGGCATCGATGCCCATGGAGGCCATCTTGTAGGGGAACTGCATGACGGTGGCCGCGATCTTTCCGGCTTTCACGTCACGAACGCCGGCACAACCGCCGTCGATCGATGTCAGCATCACCTCCCCTTCCTTGCCGAAGGACTTGAGGGCTGCATAGGCACCGGCGGCGGCCTGTTCGTTGATCGTGTAGACGGCATTGATGTCGCCGTTCTTGGACAGCAGGTTTTCCATGCCGACCTGGCCCTTGTCCTGGGCGCCGTTGGTAATGGCAGAGCCGGCAATCGAGGGATCGCCCTCCTTGATGCCGAAGCCTTTCAGGTAGCCGTTGTGGCGGAAGGTGTCGACGGTGCCGCCCGGCGTGCCGTCCAGCATCGCAAGGACGGCCTTCTTGTCGCCCATGGCCTTGCGGGCATAGCTTCCCTGCGCGACACCGGCCTCGAAGTTGTCGGTTGCGAAGGTGGCGTCGACGGCGTCGGCCGGGTCGGTGGCGGTGTCGAGTGCAATGACCAGGACGCCCGCGTCGCGCGCCTTCTTGATGATGCCGAGCATGCCGGACGAATTGTTCGGCGTGACGAGAATGCCCTTCGCGCCGGCGCTGATGAGATCCTCGATGGCTGCGACCTGGCCTTCGTTATCGCCGTCGAACTTGCCGGCGCGGGCGATGAGCTTCACGCCCTTTTCCTTCGCCCGTGCTTCCGCAGCCTGGCGCATCTTGGCAAAGAATGGATTGACTTCCGTCTTGGTCACTAGACCGACGATGACGTCCTGCGCGGATGCCGGCGCGGCGGCGAATGCGACGCCGAGCAGGAGACCTGCGATACCTATGGCGCGGCCGATGCTGACCGAGCGCGCGGGGATGCGATTGCTGTAAGCTAGCATTAAATCCTCCCAAAAAATGAACGATCTCCCGTGCCTCTCGGGCACCCGGACATCAGCCCCTCCTCAAAGGCCAGGCGAATTAACTCACCTCTTTTGAATAAAGTCAAACCCCCTGCCATATCTTTTGTATATTTTTGTTCAAAATAAGCGATCGGCTCAAGAGCCTGACAGGCTGTGCATCGCATCGTGCAGGGAAGGCTGCGCCGACAAGTCGCGATAGATGTCGAATGCCTTCCGGTAAGCGTCGACATGGCTCGCACGGGGCAGGATGCGGTCCAGTTTCTTCGAGCCGAAGCGCTGCGCGCCATCGGCATAGTTTGCGACCACCTCACCCGCGACTGCACCATGAATGGCGGCGCCGACGGCGGTGGCGTTGTCGATGGCGGGCACGTCGATCGGGTGATCGAAGACATCCGCCATGATCTGGATGATCAGCAGGTTCGTCCGGGCCAATCCGCTGCTCATCAGCACCTGTGCCGGCGCGAATCCGCTGTCGCGGAACCGGTCGAAGACCACCCTTGCGCCAAAGCAGAGTGCCTCGATCAAAGCCAGGTAGATTTCGCCGGCTGTCGTCTCTCGGGTCAGCCCCATCAACAGGCCGGTCAGATTGCCGTCCGCGAAGGGCACGCGATTGCCGCCCCACCAGTCTATCGCGATGAGCCGCCCGGAAACCGGGGAAAGGCTCGCGGCCTCGCGGTTATAGGCATCGAAGCTTTCGGCCGTGTTCGCTCCGCGCGGAAAGGTCCTCACGAACCAGCCAAGCGTATCGCCAAAACTAGGCTGACCGGCCTCGTAACACCAGAGATCGCGCATCGAGCCGTCGAACGCGACGCCTTCGATGCCGGGCGGCAGCGGATGAAACTGCGATTCGAGGTAGAGATAGCCGGCGGATGTCCCGAGCGCACCGACAAAGCACCCAGGCCTGACCGCATGGATCGCAGGCAGGATGACGTGGGAATCGATCACAGCGACGGCGACGGCGGCTTGTCCCCTAACTCCGGTGCGCTGCCGCCACGCCGGAGACAATTCGCCTGCTTTCGAGCCCACCCGCAGGGGCAGCGTCAGCCGCCTTTCCAGACCGTCTACGACACCCCGGGGATAGCCGACCTCAGTGGAAAACTGGGCCTTGTAGGCAGCAAACCCCAATCCCCGGGCCTCATTGCCCGTCAACTGCCAGACAAGCCAGTCGCCGCCTTCGATGAAGCGGCCGGTCTCGGCCCATATCTGCGGCGCGTCGGCAGCGATCTGCGCCGCCTTGGCCAGAAACCATTCGCCAGAGACCCGGCCGCCGAAGTTCTCCAGATAGGATTTGTCGCCGGCATTGATGCGATCGGCATGGGACTGGGCATTGTGTTTCCATAATTTGACGTAGGCGTGGGGATCGCCGGGGTGGAGCTCTGAAAGGGGCACGCCGTCGAGATTGCAGGGCAAGGGCGAACTGGCTGTGAAGCCGAGGCCGATGCCGTCGATGACGCGGCCGCCCCCGAGACGCGTGAGGATATCCTCGGCAGCCTGCGTGTAGTCTGGTGCATTCTGCAGCGCAAAGCCTGGGGGAAGCGGCATTCCGTCCGGCAGAGCCCGGGTCATGATCCCGTTTCTGTAGGGATGCACATGGCTTTCCACCTGCTCGCCGGTAATGCTGTCAATCAGGACACCGCGAGCCGACTCCGACCCATAATCGAGACCAATAAGATAGGACGCTTCCATGCGGCTTTCCTCCATACCGCAGACATTTATCCAAGATCAGCCATAAATGTCCAGATTATGTAAAATAATTTACATAACGCCACCGGACCAACGACGACACGACCTTTATCTGGCGCGAAAATCCCGCTACATGCCTTGGACGCATGGGAGAACGGAATGGCAAAGTCGCATGGGGGGCAGGATCTGCCCTTGCTGGAGAGCGCAGGAAGCATTCTTTCGCTTGTTGCCTCCGGCACGGCTTCGCGGGCTGAATTGCTGCAGGCTTCCGGCCTGTCGCGCGTGACCGTTACCCAGAGGCTGAATGCCCTAATGGCCTCAGGGCTGGTGCGCGAGACCGAACAGACCTTGCCGAGTGGTGGCCGTCCCACCCGCATGCTTGCCGTCAATGCTGCCGCAGGCTTCGTTCTGGTCGCCAATGTCGGCGAGACGCATATCCATCTCGCGGCGATGGACCTGACACCGGAAATCATCGTCCAGGCAACGATCCCGTTTTCACCATCCGCTCCCGCAGAGACCACCCTGCAGGATGTCGAAGCGGCATTTTCAGCACTGGCGGAGAAAGCGCGGGCGACGCATGGACTGTTTCTCGGCATAAGTCTCAGCCTGCCGACGCCGGTGGATTTCAAGCGCGGCCGCGTGGTCGGTCCATCCGTGCTCCCGGATTGGGACGATTTCGACCTCATCGGGCACCTTGGACGGCGCTTCGACGTGCCCGTCTACGTCGAAAACGACGTGAACCTGATGACGATCTACGAATACCGCAGGCATTTTCCCTCGTTCGACGACATGCTTTTCATCAAGGCCGGAACCGGCATCGGCAGCGGCATGATTGCCGACGGACGGGTCTTTCGCGGCGCGCAGGGGGCGGCCGGCGATATCGGCCATATCCAGTTCAGCTCGGAAGACGCGCCGCTCTGTCGCTGCGGCAAGTTCGGCTGCGTGGAAGCGCGGGCCGCCGGATGGGCGATCGCCCGCGATCTGACGGCGCGCGGCTTCAAGGCGGAAACGGCGCGCGACGTGATCGATCTCGTCGAGCGAAACACGCCTGAGGCCATCATGCTGCTGAGAGCGTCCGGCAGGGCCATAGGCGAAGTGGTCTCCGATGCCGTCAGCATCATCAATCCGAGCCTGATCGTCGTCGGCGGCACCCTTGCTCTCGGGGGAGACTTCCTGCTGTCGGGCATTCGCGAACTGGTCTACCAGCGCTGCCTGCCCCTTGCCACGCGCGATCTGTCGATCGTGCTCTCCGCTTCGCACGAGGACAGCGCGCTGTTCGGCGCTGCCTATCTGTTGCTGGAGGACATGTTCGCGCCGGCAAAGGTCGATGCGCTGCTGCAGCGCTTTCTGCGCGAACGCTCCGTCGGGCGTTAGAATATCGCCGGCTGCGCCCACGAGGACTTGGCCATATCCCGAGCCGCCTGACTTTGGCTCTCAGGAAAACGCGTAGGGGGTATAATCCGTGTCATAGCCGAAATACCGGGGGCCAACGAGCGCGATGCCTTCTGGCGTCTGCCATTGCGGATTGCACGGAAACGCCAGGGCCACCAGCCGCAGCCCGTATCGCAGCGAATCGGCGGTGACAGGATTGCCGCTTTCGGCCTCCAGCAGCGTGATGAGGTCAGGCGTGCTGCAGATCATGGCGCCGTCCCGCTCGGCCATCAGGAACTCGTTCTGGAAATCCAGCTTGAAACTATGCCCCTTCCAGTCGTCCAGTCCGTCGAAACGAGCGCTGCCCCGGGCAAATCCACCGATGGTCCGACGATCGATGTCCCTGACGCGACCGGTGAAGACGACGCTGGCGCCGAGCATCTTGGTGATGGCACCCACGGGATCGCCATGGGCTGCCCGCGTTTCACGCAGCGTTCGCCCGAGATTGGCGCAGAGGGACAGCGTGCCGCGCACGACCGCCTTTTTCGCCACGTCGCCGCTCATCGGATAGAAGGCAAGCAAGGCCGAGCCACCCATCTCCACGGTTGCAGCGCGTGCCAATCGCTCTGTCCAGCCGTTGCTCACCGTTTCGAGAACGAGCGAGTTGCCCTTGTCGTCGCAAAGCACCATCGGCGTTGCGGACACGCCGTGCAGCGTGAACGTCACCATCTGCAGCTCCGGATAGGCGCGGCCCATGCCGTCTCCATCGACCAGTGGCAGACCGGTCGCTGCGGCAACGACGAAGGGCATCGTCGAATTCACGCCGCCCGCTTCGCCGCAAAGAACCGCGTCGATCTTGCGCCCGAGCAGCTTCTCCAGCTTTCGGAACGCCAGGACCAGTTCGTCACCCTGTGGCAACTTTTCCGTCATGACTGTCGGTGCGCCCATCATGCAGACGGGAACGACGAGCGCATCGTCGGGCAGTTCCTCCACATCCACCAGCTTGACCGGCCCGTGCTTGCGGATCGCCTGTTGCGCCATCAGCTTGCCGACATAGGGATCGCCGCCGCCGCCGGTTCCGAGGATAGCGCCGCCGATCGCGATGTCTTCGAGATCTTCGGCGTGGATCGTTCTGAGGATCTTCATTGGCATACCCTTTATTCTGCAGCCTGATGCACGGTCAGCGGTTCGAAGGTCAATTCCGGAAAGCCAAATGCCTTCGGCCCGACGATCTCCAAGGCACGCGGCGTTTTCAGGAGGGCGTGGGCCGGAAGCCCGATCACCGCGACACGCTGGCCGTAGCGCAGCATTTCCGTGGTGATCGGCTCGCCGGTGTCGATTTCGAGGTTCATGATGAGATCCGGCACCATGACGACGGGCGTCTCGTCGATCCAGAGCACCAGGTTCTCGTTCTGGATGGCGATGCGGGCCTGCGCACCGGTCCAGTCTCCCGTGCCGGCGATAATGGCATGACCGCGCGCAAAACCGCCGGTCAGCTCACGCCTGATGTCGATGATCTTTCCGGTGAAGAACAGCTTGGCACCGGTGGCCTCGACAACGCGCTCCACGACGTTCTGCCGTTTCGCGCGGGCATCGAGCACGGTCCGGCCAATCTCGAGCGCCTGCGAGACGGTGCGCGGGACGGCTGTGCGCTTGACGAAATCGCCGCGCATCGGCGCCACCGCAAAGCCGGCGCCGGCACCCATCGCCACCGCCACATCGCGCGCGAAACGCTCGAGCCAGAACATGTCGACGATATCCTTGAAGACGACGACATTGCCTTTTTCATCGGCGATGGCGGCCGGCGATACATCGGCGCCATAGATCATGTAGGTCGTCATCTGCACTTCCGGGAAAGCGCGCCCCATACCATCGCCATCGACGACCGGCAGGCCGGCCATTGCGGCGGCAATGATCGGCTCGATGGAGTTCGCTCCGCCGATCTCGGCCGAGATGACGGCAGACACCTTGACGCCGGCAGTCTCTTCGACCGCACGCATGGCGCGGTAGCATTCTCCGCCTTCCTCGATCTTCTCGATGCCGACGACAGGCGCTCCTATACCGCCGACCTCGGCAATCCAGGCGTCGTCTTCCAGCGCTTCAAGCGGAATGACGCGGACCTCAGCCCCTTTGCGGAACAGCTCCCTGGCGCGCAGCATGCCGACATAGGGATTGCCGCCGCCGCCGGTGCCGAGCAGTGCTGCGCCGATCGACAGGGGCAGGAGATCTTCCTCTCTCAGCAGATAGCCTTCAGCGGGCATTGAGCTCTCCCACGGCCTTGACGCGGATACGCGTGGCATTGCCGGGCAGATAGGCGAGCGGCACGTCCTCGACATCGACAATCTCGATCGACTCGCGCGAGGCGCCGGCGGCGACAGCCGCATCGATGGCACGGCTCTTGGCATCCTCGAGCGACTTCTCGCGTCCGAGCTCGGCCAGCGCATAGACCCGGTCGACTTCGCCCGACACCTGGGCAATCGCAGCGCCGACGGCGTTGGCCACGCCGAAATGAGACGGCTTGATGACTTCGAGCCCTGCAAGCGAGCGGGTGACCAGGATGGAGCCGCCGCCGACGACGATGACGGGCAAGGGATCCGGCGACAGGCGCGATCGCTCGACGCAATCCTCCAGCATCTCATGGATCTTCGCCTCGGCGCGCTCGAGCAGGTCCTTCGACAGGTGCGACACCTTGGAGGCATCGCCAAGGTCTGCATGACCGGCTGCGACCGAGATATCGGTCGTGGTCATTGTCCGGCCGCCGAAGACCAGAGCTTCCGTCTTGATGCGGTAGCCGACCGAAACCGGGCCGATCTTCAGGCCCTGATCCGTGTCTACCACATGCGAACCGCCGCCAAGTCCAATCGAGAACACGTCCGGCATGCGGAAGTTGGTGCGCACACCGCCGACCTCGACCGCGACCGTCGCCTGGCGGGGAAAGCCCTGGTGCAACGAGCCGACATCGGAGGTCGTGCCGCCGATGTCGACCACGATCGCATCGCTCACACCGGACAGGAACGCGGCGCCCCGCATGGAATTGGTCGGGCCGGAGGCGAAGGTGAGGACCGGAAATTTCTCGGCAAAAGACGCATCCATCAGCGTTCCGTCATTCTGCGTCAGGAAGAATTTTCCCTTGATGCCGGTCTCGACGATCGCCTTGCGAAAGGCATCGATGACATGGGCGGACAGATCGCGCAGGCACGCGTTCATGATCGCCGCATTTTCGCGCTCGAGAAGTCCGATGCGGCCGATATCGCTCGACATCGTGATATGCACACCGGGTATCGCCTTTTCGAACAGGGCCGCCGCACGCTTTTCGAAATCGGCACTGACCGGCGAGAAGACCGAGGTGATGGCAATCGTGTTGATGCCCTTCGCCTTGATGTCCTCGGCAATCTTCAGAAGCTCGTCTTCATCGAGCGGCGAGATCACGCGGCCGTCGAACTCGTTGCCGCCATGGGCGAGATAGGCGTGATTGCCGATCGATTGCTTGAGATCTTCCGGCCAGTCCACCATTGGCGGCAGCGAGGCCGTTGCCGGCAGGCCGAGGCGAACGGCGGCCGTCTGCGCCAGGTCACGACGCTGGACGACGGCGTTGGTGAAGTGCGTCGTGCCGATCATGACAAAATCGACGGCCGATGCTTCCATGTCGGAAGCGGCGAGAACATCGCGCAGCGCATTGACGACGCCGCTCATGACATCCGCAGTGGTTGCGGACTTCACGCCGGCAACGACCTCCGGCCCATTCATGATGACGGCGTCCGTGTTGGTGCCCCCAACGTCAATACCAATTCTTATCATCAGTCCTAACCTCGTTCTTGACTTGCTGCCTGACCGGCCTGCCGCAGCGCGAGCAGTTTCTCGGCTGTCGGAATTTCTCCGTCGATCAATGGAATTTTTGGACGCATCGCTTCTTCCTCCTTCGAGATGACGGGAACGGAGGCGAGAAGAAGCCGGGTGTAATCGTGGGTCGGATGCTCGAAAACGGCAGCCGCCGCTCCCGTTTCGACGATCTGGCCGCGATAGAGCACGCCGACGCTGCGGGCGAAGTTGCGCATCAGGCTGAGATCGTGGGAAATGAAGAGATAGGTGAGCTCCATTCGACGACCGAGATCGGCCAGCAGATCGATGACGCGGGCCTGGACCGAGACATCGAGCGCCGAGGTCGGCTCATCGAGAACCAGAAGCTTCGGTTCGACCGCCAGGGCACGGGCGATCGCAACGCGCTGCTTCTGACCTCCGGAAAGCTCATGCGGATAACGCTCGGCAAAGTCCGCCTGCAACTGGACCATCTCCAGCAGGTCCGAAACGCGCTGGCGCCTGTTGCCGGCATATCCGTGCGCATCGAGCGGAACGGCAATCGACTGGCCGACGGTACGGCGCGGATTGAGCGATGAACCCGGATTCTGGAAAACCATCTGCACATCCCTGACGTGACGACGCGACCGTTTCGTCAGGCTTTCGCCATCGATGAGAATCTCTCCGCCGTCGGGCGTTTCGAGGCCCATGATCATCCGGGCGATTGTCGATTTTCCGGACCCGCTCTCGCCGGCAAGGCCGTAGACCTGGCCCTTTTCGATCGCAAACGAGACACCGTCCACAGCCTTCATCTCCCCGGTCTTGCGGCCGAAAGCATTGCGGATGGGGAAGGATTTGCGAAGGTCGACGATTTCCAGCATCGGCGCACTCATGGTGTTGCCTCCCCGCCGAAGCGCATGCCGCCGGTCAGCCGCGGCACGGCATCGATCAGGCTCTGCGTGTAGGGGTCGCGCGGCGCCTCGAAGAGGCCGGCGGTTTCGCCATGCTCGACGATGATGCCCTTGTTCATCACGTAGACATAGTTCGACGTCTCTCTCACTACCCCGAGATTGTGGGTGATCATGAGCAGTGCCAGTCCGCGCTCCTCGACAAGATCCTTCAGCAGCTTGAGGATCTGCGCCTGCGTCGTCACATCGAGCGCAGTCCCGGGCTCGTCGGCAATCAGCAGCTGTGGTTCGCTCAGGAGCGCCATGGCGATCAGCACGCGCTGACGCATGCCGCCCGACAACATGATGGGATAGGCGCGCGAGATCCGCTCGGGATCGCGCATGCGGACCTGCTCGAGAACCTCGTGGACGCGCGCGGTGCGGTCCTTCCGCGACCGTGCGCGACCGAGGCGCTTGTCCGCATATTTCAGGATGGTGCCCATCTGGTCGCCGATCGTGAAGACCGGATTGAGCGAACTCATCGGGTCCTGGAACACCATCGACATGGCCGTGCCGCGCAGCCGCAGTCGCTCGCTGTCTGGCATGGTAAGCAGATCGGCCCCGTCATAGTAGATCGCGCCGCTGACGATGCGGGCCGGCGGCTGGCGCAGCAGCCCCATGATGGCCTTCATCGTCACGGTCTTGCCGGAGCCGCTCTCGCCGACAAGGGCAACCTGCGAGCGTGCCGGCACATCCAGGCTGACATTGTGCAGCACCTGGCTGGTGCGGCCGTAGGTCGAGAAAGACACCGAGAGATCCTTGACGCGGAGAAGGGGGAAGCTCATCGGACCTCCTGCACATCGAACAGATCGCGCAGACCGTCACCGAGAAGGTTGAAGCCGAGGGCGACAAAGAGGATGGCGCTGCCGGGCAGAACCGACTCCCACCAATAATCGGGCAGGAAGGCGGCGCCCTGGGCGACCATGGTGCCGAGATCGGGTGTCGGCGGCTGGATACCGAGGCCGAGGAAGGAGAGCGACGCTCCGACCAGGATCACGAAGCCGCAGTCGAGCGAGGTCTTGACCGCCATCGCGGAAACGCAGTTCGGCAGGATCTCGCGGAAGAGAATGTGGAACTTGCTCGCCCCAAGCGTCTCTGCAGCCTCGATGAACTCCTGGCTGCGGATCTGCTTGGTGATCGAGTAGATCAGCCTGGTATGCCAGGTCCACCACAGGGCAGAGATCGCCAGCAGAGAATTGACCAGGCTCGGCGACAGCACCGCGGCGACGGCAAGCGCCATGACCAGCGGCGGAATGGCCAGCGCGATATCGGTCAGGCGCATGATGATCGCCTCCACCCAGCCACCGAAATAACCGGCGAGCATGCCGAGCACGGTGCCGACGGGAACGGCGGTGCCGAGAACGACGAGCGCCAGCAGCAGCGAGATGCGCATGCCGAAGACGACGCGCGTGAAGATGTCGCGCCCGACATTGTCCGTTCCAAACCAGTACTCGGTCGATGGCGGCAGGTGACGGGCTCGAAAGTTTACCGTTGCACCCACATGTTCGGGATGCGGGGTGATCCAGGGCGCCAGTAGTGCCCCAAGCACGCAGACGATGACGATCACGGCGCCGATGACAGCTGTCGGGTTGCGAGAGAAACGGTACCAATTCTGGTAGGCGTTGGAGAGGCGCGCGGGCTGACCGCGCGTTTCCAGGGATGCGTCGGACATCAGCGTCTCCCCCTGATGCGGATGCGCGGGTCGACAATGCCGACCAGGACATCGATGACGAGATTGACGACGACAAAGAAAACGCCGGAGACGATGACCACGCCCATGACGGCATTGAGGTCCTTTTGCATGATCGTGCGCACGCCATAGGCCGCCATCCCCGGCCAGGCGAAGACCAGCTCGACGACGAAGGCATTGCCGATGAGGGATGCGAATTCGAGGCCGGAGATGGTCAGCGGCGGCACGAAGCTCGGGCGCAGCATGTATTTGAAGACGCGGACACGCTCGGGAATACCGAATGCGCGGCTCGCCTCGATATAGTCCTGGCTGGCGACATCGATCATCGAGGATCGCGTGATACGGGCGATCTGACCCATGGTTGCCGCAGCGAGCGCCAGAGACGGCAGCAGGAGATAGCGGAATGCTTCTCCGAACACGTCCAGGCGACCGCGCAGCAGCGAGTCGATCGAAATGAGGCCCGTGATATCGGCCTTGAAAACAAGATCCGGCGGCAGCCGACCGGTCGTTGGCAGGATGTGCAGAATATAGCCGGCAAGGATCTGGAGAAGGATCGCAAGGAAGAAACTCGGCGTCACGGCCGCAAAGATGGCAATCAGGCGAACAAGGTTGTCCGGCCAGCGATCTTTCCATCGGGCAGCAGCAACGCCGAGCGGGACGCCGAGGGCAAAGGCGATGGTGATCGTCGTCAGGACGAGTTCGAAGGTTGCGGCAAACGTCTCGCTGATGTCCCTAGCAACGGGGCGCTTCGTCAGCAGAGAGAGGCCGAGATCGCCGCGCGCCAAGCCGAGGGCATAAATCCCGTACTGCTCGATCAACGGCTTGTTGAAACCCATGGTTTCCCGCAGCTGCTCGACCTGCTCCGTGCTGGCGCGGGGACCGAGCGCAAGGCGTACGGGATCGCCGGGCATGCCGCGGGCAATCGTGAAGATCACCACGGAGAGCCCAAACAGGACCAGCAGCGACCACAGCACGCGCCTGATCATGAAGAGGAGGAATTCCAATGTTTCGGCCTTGTCTCACATGAGAGAAGAAGTAAGGGCGGCCCGAAGGCCGTCCTGCTTCAAGCGGTCCAGAGGGGCAACCGCTCGAAAGACACGCCCACTGCTACTTGCAGGTCCAGTTGTAGCGTGTGAACTTGTAGTCGAAGGATTGCATCGGCACGGCGTGAAAGCCTTCCAGGCACTTGTCCATGGCGTGCTGGACTGTCTGCGTCTGGAGGAAGACATCCGGCTGCAGGTCGACGATCTTGTGCTGCAGTTCCTTGTAGATATCGGCCTGCTGCTTGGCGTCGGTGGTTTCCCGCGCCTTGTCGATCAGGGCGTCGATGGCAGGATCCTGCAGCCATTCGGCAGACGCCCAGGTGCCGGCCGCCTTCGAGTGATACTGCGTGAAGAACATCGAGTCGGGCGACGGATAGGTCGGGCCGAAGAAGATCTGGTTGACGGCGGGCGTGGTGTCCACCTTCGTCGAGATCTCGGTAATGCGGTTCCATGGATCGGCTTGCTGCGTCACCTTGAAGCCGAGCTGTTCGAGATTGGACTGCATCAGGAGGCTGATTTCCTCCTCGAACTTCGTGCCTGAGACATAGCCGAGCGAGATCGGGATTTGCTGGCCGGCATATTTCGACTGCGCGATTTCGGCCTTCGCCGCTTCCAGATCGAACTTCGGTGCCGGAAGGTCGCTGGCATAGAAGTCGGCAAAACCTGCCGGCAGCGGGCCGTTCAACGGGCCGCCGGGTACGATGACGTTGCGAACCGTATCGTAATCGGTGGCAAGGGCGAGTGCCTTGCGGATGTGGATATCGTCCGTCGGCGCCACTTTCGTGTTGAGCTTCAGGTAGAAGCCGATCGTCGTATCTTCGCTGACAATGTTGAAGCGGCCCATCTCCCTCAGCGCCTTGTAGGTCTCCGGCGACTGATACTGGCTGCTCATGGTCAATTCGCCAGACGCGGCGAGCGAGCGCACCGTTGCTTCGTCATTGGTGATGATCCAGCGGACCTCGTCGATCGGGCCGGGGCCGAAACCCTTGTAGTATTTCGGATCGCGCTCGATGGTCATCGACGCGCCGCGGTCCCATTTGGCCAGCGTGTAGGGACCGGCGCCGGCCGTCTTGGTGGCGAGATAGGTCTGCCCGTCATCGCTGCCGGCATTGGCCTTGACGACATCGGCGTTGACGATGAACACGGCCGGAACAGTGCTGAGGAATGGTGCAAAGGCCTTGGCCAGACTGAACTTGACCGTATGCGCATCGACGGCAGTCACCGATCCGGGCTTCAGCACGCCCGCAAAGAGGTTGGCGGGCCCCTGATTGATCTTCAGCAGGCGCTCGAAGGAATAGACGACATCGGATGCCTTGACCGGCGAGCCGTCAGTGAAGTGTGCATCGGCGCGCAGCTTGAAGACCACCTCTTTCGCATCCGGTGAAATCGTCCAGCTTTCGGCGAGTTCAGGCTGCAGCTTGCCCTTGGAGTCGACGGTGATCAGACCATCGTAAAGGTTCACCGCCGCCATGTAGTCGGTGTAGTCGGAGATTTTTGCAGGATCGATGGTGCCGAAGATCTGCACGGTGTTCATGGTAACGACAGTCTTCGCCGCAGCGGTGCCGGCAATACCGGCAATGAGCGCGGCGAGCGCAGTTGAAGCAATCAGTCTGGACTTGCTCATGGTATCTCCCGGTTCAAGGTTCCCTGCGCGGCCTTGGGGCCGCTTTATTCATTGAGGTCTGTTCCGGCATCTTGCCGTGCCTGTGGAACGGACCGTCTAAAATCATTTTCCGGAGGTGGGTCATGGACGGCGATCAGGTCGCCGGCCGCGCCAAATCACGCTCGCCAGGTCTCCCCTGCCATGCTGCCCGGGAAGGCCTGCGAGAAAGATTGCATAGGGAAAATTGCCCGCCAATAAGCGCAAGGTCTAGGTTTTTGAATAAATGGTATAGGTTTTTCATCGAAGCGACGGCGTCGCCCTCGTCTTTGCGCCGCTACTTCACGATCCCCAGCGCACGCGCAGAACCGATGGCTTCCTGGCGGTTGCGACAGCCAAGCTTGCGATAGACATTTCCCAGGTGAAACTTCACAGTCGCTTCGCTCAAGCCCAGCGAGTGCGCAACATATTTGTTGGCCGCGCCTTCGGAGATCATCATCAGGATCTTGCTCTCCCGCCGAGACAAGTCATTGCGCACGCCGGGACCTGCCGAGAGCCGGCCGCTGTCCTTCAGCTTTCGGATGATCTGCTTCGTGGCAAGGGAGGTGGACAGAAAACCGCCGATGCGCTCGTTTCCGATCAACTCATCCAGCAGCACCCGCTCTTCCGAAAGAGGCGCAATCGCACCGAGGCGCGCGCAGTCCTCGAATGTTTTCTGAAGGATGGCACGGGCGCGCGTCAGATTTCGCTGACGCTTTGCGATATAGGCAAGCCAGATCTCGACGCCGATGCGCTGGCGATCGGTGAGGCTGAGATTGTGCATGATCCCGGCAATCAGATCCTCCAGGCCCGGGCGTCCGGGCTGCTCGTAGACGACCTGGCGCATCCAGGCCAAGGCCAGGGCGATCTCGTCGCGGTTGTCCAGTTGAGCAAGCACGTGATCCGAGGATCCGAGCAGCCAGTTCCGATCGATGCGCGAGTCGATCGCAGTCAACCGCTCGGCGGCCTCCTGCCACCGATTGGCGTTCTGTAGGATGGTCGCCTCGCGGATTTCGATCATCACCTGCAATTGCCGGTTCGACACCTGGTAGACCCGCCAACGATCAAGAAAACTCCGAGCAGCGATCGTCGAGAAATGGTCGCCCAACGCCTGGCTTCCATAATGCAAGGCAAGCTCGAGCAGGCTGGGCCATATTTCGCCATGGGAGAAATCGTCGATTTCCAGACTCAGAAAACGCGCCAGCGGCTCGGCACGGCCGGTCTCGTACTCGACACAGGCTTCGAGCAGCGCCTGCAGGCGCACATCGCTGGGGCTTTCGAAGGGAATTTCGGCAAGGCACCTGGCGGAAAGCGCTGCATATTTGCGCGCAGCCAGCGCATCGCCCGTCAAGAGCCGGATCAGCGCCCGGTGCAGACTGATATAGAAGGCAAGCATCGGCGACTTGGCGCATTCGTAGTGGTGCATGGCGCGCTGCGCGACATCTTCAGCCTCCGCAAAACGCCGGTTGCGGATATAGAATTCGAGAACCGAATTGTAGAAGCTTCCGCGGAAGAGATGGTCGTCGAGCGGGAACTCCGCCACGAGCGCAAAACAACGCTGCAGCAATTCCTCGGAAAAGAAATAGTCCTCGTAAATCAGCATCAGCAGACGGAATGCGCGAAACTCCCTGGAGAAAACCGACCGCGGAGAAAACACGGCCTCCGGGTCGTTGGCGAGGTCGCCGAACCGGTCGGAGAGCAGCTGCCGCGCCCTGGACACATCGCCGGTCTTCAGCGCCTGCAACGCCAACGACAGGACGAGGGTCTCGGTCTGGAGCGCAAAGCTGCGCGGGAAGCCGTCGAGTACCCGTGCGAAGGCGGCGGGACCATGAAAATACAGAAAAAAATCTCCATGCTCCTCGTTGAAAACACGCAACGCGCTGTCGAAGAAACCGGCGCGTTGGAACATCGAGATCGCCTCCACAGGGCATCCGCGTCTGGCGAATGCCTCTGCAATGGCCTTGGCTTCGGCCGGAACCTCGAGGCGCTCGTTGATTGTCGTTTGCAGCGCCGCCTTCAACTCGTCCGCAATGGACGGGGTGACGAGGGTGCCGTCGTCGTCAAACGGAAGCAACGGAGATTGATCGGGTAATCGGGTCCCACGCCCTTCCAGCAACAGCTGCATATCGACGAGAGCAGCAGCCGGCATTGGACGCAACATGTCCGTTGCAAGGAAGGCGATCAGCGCGTCACCGCTGAGATGGGCATTGAACGCGACCAGCGGCCAGCCGCCGACGCGCGCTCGCATTTTGCTGGCACCTGCATCGCCGAAAGCCGCAGTCAGTTCCTCGTCCGACAGCAGCAATATCTTCGGATCGGCGACGTATGCCTTGCCATAGGCAATTGCGCGAGAGAGCCCGGGTAGAACGACTTCAGCCCTTTTGGCAATGAAGATCCGAGCGGAGCCGGATACGAAGATTTCGGGAAGTGCAGCCGGCTCGATGGAAGGCGGGATATCCCAAATGATGACATCGCCGGGCCGCGCGGCGAAAGGCGCGTCTCCGACATGCACATCGACGCCGAGCTGCTCGGCGATCTGCCCGAGGATGACCGATTTCCCCATTCCCGCCGGCGCCGACAACACGACCACGGGCTCTTGCCGATCCAACAGGAGTGCGAGAACTGCTGGGCGAAGGAGAAACCCGTTCATGAAACTAACCGCTCGGCCATTTTCCTATTGGGTGGGATGAACCAGCGCCGTTGTCAATACGGCCTTCACTGCGATCAGGTCGGTGATTGCCTTCCCTTCAGATGCATCATTCTCGTATGGCTCGGGAGGGCTCGAGCTTCGGCGGGCTAGCGATTGCGGTCGTTGTATTGCCAGTAGCTGTAATTCGGTGGCCGGGTGCTCTCGGAGATGACGCCATTCTGATCGCAGACGTAGACCAGGCGCGGGTAGTCGCTGTAGAAACTGCGGTAGCCGATACTCAGATCTGCCGTGCGCGTCCAGCACTTGAATTTTTCCTCCGGCAGCTTGGGTGCCGTCACGCCGGGGAGATCCTTGTAGGGGTAGATCGGCTTGCCCCAGCTCAGCTTGCCCGGGCCCTCGGCGAAACCGTTCACCGGCACAAGGGCGACAAGCGCGAGACCGAAAAGAGCGATTCTTGTTATCCCCATGGGTGGCGACCTTTCTCTGCACGGAGCATGGCACCGCGGTGCCTAGCATATAGTTAGTCTGCCGACAGGCGAAAAGCAGGGACTGTATGGAAAGCGTTGGACGCCATCACATCTTGCTGAAGCTGATGTCTGAACGTAACATCCTGTCACAAATGGCGATCCCCATGGTGCTTGAAGTCGTCAGGAAGGCATGGCATTAGTTAACCTAGAGAAAGATTTACAATCTCCGCTTGTGCGACTGGAGCTTGTCACAATTTTTCTGCGTTTGTCGCGTTGAAGTCGACGATCTGTCGGGAGTAAAGAAATGCTTGAACGGGTCGAGCGGACGGATGCCTGTCGCGCACTTGGCAAAGTCGTGCCCGCTGCCCCGATTCTCATTTACGTCATCAACCTCGACCGCTGCATCG